>JAYKGX010000389.1:0-31401 GCA_035285565.1 Synechococcales cyanobacterium | reverse complement strand
ATCTGATCAGCAAAGGCAGCAACTAAATCAGGATTGCCGACTTCTAGAAATTGATGCAATTGCTCATAGGCTTGGATGGCTCTGGCTTCCTCGCGGGTCACCAAGGCTTGCCAGAGGTGGACTTTGTTATTTTTTTGGCAACTTAGCCATCCCTTCGCCGTCAACCGTTTGAGCACTGTGGTCACAGAAGTATAGGCAAGTTCGCGATTGGGATCAGCCAAAATCCTTTGATGTACGTCTTTCACCGTCACAGATTGCAAATCCCAGACAATATTTAACACTTCGCGCTCCAGTGGCCCGAGAGATAATTGACGGGGACGGTAGCCAAGAAGATGAGTCATGCGATCGCACTCGTAAAAAAGATTTTGGAGTCAGCCCCCTATTAGCTTACCTTAGTTTTTCAGGTGTTCTTGGCAGGCAAGCAGAAAGTGGGGGGACAGGCAATGGGTCAACTGAGGAATCGTAAGCTGTCTCGAACTTCCTTCATATTTTGCTATCTAACTTAACAACTTGCAATCTTTGACAAGCTGTCTTTTGACGTAAGAATTTTAGCTTCAACACAATAGTCTGCGTACCGCTAGAGTGGAACACTGTGTTGGGTATGTTGAAAAAATTGTTTTCTTTGATTCTTGCGATCGTGGCGTTGGTTTCCTTTGCCCTGCCCGCCCATGCAGCCGATGCGGCTGCGGGTGCTAAGGTATTTGCTGCCAACTGTGCAGCTTGCCATGCTGGTGGTCGGAATGCGGTCAACCCGGCTAAAACCCTACGCAAGGCTGACCTCGATAAGTATGCAATGGCTTCCAGCGAAGCAATCATCAAGCAGGTGACCGGTGGAAAAGGGGCAATGCCTGCTTTCGGCGGCAAACTGTCGGCTGATCAAATTCAGTCCGTTGCGGCTTATGTGCTGGCTCAGTCCGAAAAGGGTTGGACTAAGTAGATTTCCCATCCAGGGGCTTGAATCAGGTTAGTTGGAGGTGAGTTCAACTCAGTTCTGTTGGGCTGCAGTAAAATTACACCTCTTTCAGCCTGAAGCCTTCATGTCTCAGTATCTAGATGATTGATGTTTCAACTCAGGGTGTGGTCTGCCATGCCCTTTTTTTGTTTTTACCCTGTGAGTGAAGATTGCCCTTCAGAGCAACGGGTCGTAAAGGGGTTGGGCATTAAAAAACCCCCTGGGTGAGCAGGAGGTTGGAGATTGAATGTTAAGACAAGAATTATTTGCCCATGAACCCTTGAACCTGTTGCAGAGCAGCCCGGAAAATATTGAATCCAGCCCAACCTGCGGCGATCGCTAGCGGCGCTAAAACCACAACTACACGAAAATCAAAGTCCATAATTCCCTATCTCTCTTAAAAGCTCGTAATCATATTTTGCATTCTAGCAGAATCCTAGATCGGTTCCTTGCCCAGCATGGACTAAGGCGAGCTTTTCATAATGTTCCGCATGGGTTTTCAAGCCCTCTATTTCTTCCGGTGAGAGCGATCGCACCACCTTGCCTGGAATACCCACGACCAGCGAGCCAGCAGGCACATCTTTTGTCACCACTGCCCCTGCCCCTACAATGCTGCCAGCCCCAACGCGAACCCCATCCAAGACCGTTGCCCCAATGCCAATCAAGCAACCTTGCTCCACCACCGCGCTATGCACCACCGCCCGATGACCCACGGTGACGTATTCTCCCAGACAAGTGGGTTTACCAGGATCCCCATGTAAAATGGCGCCATCTTGAATATTGCTGTGGGCCCCGATCGTAATTCTCTCCACATCCCCCCGCAGGATTGCCCCATACCAGATACTCACCCCTTCTCCCAGTTCTACCTGACCCACGATCGTGGCATTGGGAGCTACAAAGGCCGTTTTAGAGAGATCTGGCGCAGACCAGTAGGGCGGGGTAAAGAGCGCAGGGCGAGGTATTTGCACAGAATATGGATCCTAAAGGCGTACGATCGTGCATCCGTCCCAAAAGCTAAATCTTTCCTGCAAAACCAGGCGATCAATCGTTTTAGGTGGCAGGATGCTGACAAGAATCAAAGTTATAATACGTCTTAACATGCCTGCCAATCACAATGTCGCCCTTAATGACTCCCATGTTGCCTTCATGAACAGCTTAGGCTCGCAGTATCCCATCTATGGACCTGAAATCCAGTGTCCTCACTGCCGTCAGACCATTCCAGCGCTGACTCTGACCGATACTTACCTTTGTCCTCGCCATGGAGCCTTTGAAGCTGATCCCAAAACTGAGGAATTAGTCCATTTGCAGTCGGGTCGGCATTGGCGGCTATGGAAAGGTGAATGGTACCGTCAGCATACTCACCCCGATGGGATTCGTTTTGAAATCCACGAAGCCCTCGATCGTCTCTATACTCAAGGTTACCGGGCCACGCGGGTGATTATTGCCAAACGCTACCAGGATTTGATTAGCACTTACCTAGAACGCAGCACGCCTTGGCGCAGCAGTGACGCGCAGAAACCCAGGCTGTATGGACTGCCCGTCGAATTTAGCCCCGATCCCCAAGAGGAGCCTTGCTGGGATGTGATTAATTTTGACCTGGAGAAGGAACCTGGTGCGCCTGTGCGCTATCCCTACTTTCGCTTGCTAGAGTAACGCTTGCCAGAGTAACGCCTGCGATGCTACTACATCATGTTTCCATTCGGACAGCGGATATTTTTCGGGCGATCGCCTTCTATGAAATTTTGGGCTTCACGGTACAAGAGCGCTTCACCGCTGGGTATACGCTGGCTTGTTGGATGACGGGTTGGGGCAATCGTTTGGAACTGTTGCAAATTCCGGAACCCAAACCTGCCCCGGATGCTTTTGGAGATGAGCATTACGTGGGCTACTATCACATGTCCTTTGATGTCAGCCAGGAAACGGAGAGTTTGCCGGATTGGTTGGCGCAATTGCAAACCCAACTGAATCAGGCTAATTTAGCTCCAACGCTGCTCCTAGAGCCTACTCAACAAATGATTGGGGATTCTGTCTATGAAGTGGCTTTCCTAGCCGATTTGGATGGCTTACCGCTAGAATTTATCCGGAGGATGGCAAACCTGGGGACCGCATCAGATAGTCAGGCGCGATCGAGTTAAGGATGAGAGGCAGCCATGATCGGTAGCAAGAAGGGTTTTTTCCCAGACTGGGGAGAAGACTGGCATGGGAGCCTAGCATGGGGTAACAGGCGTGGAAGGGTTTAGGGATAATTGGTCTTATCTGAAAGTTGAATTGAACTGGCTAGAGCGATTGCTGGTGACTGCTCTGAGTAAATATCGGCAGGACAAGCGAGAGGTCGAACGGCTGGCAAAGTCGCGTGCCGATCAAGCGGCGAGTCATTGGTGGAAAGGACTGGTCAGCTTAGAAGGGGGAGGCTATGATTCGCCCAAACCCACCAGTTCTAGCCCAATGAGTTCTGGTCATCAAAGCTACCAACAGCAATTGGAAAGCCGCATTCGTGCCTCCCAAGCCCAGGGAGTTGCCCTCGCGTTGCCCATGTTGGTCGATCGCTGGCAATTGTCTCTGGTGGAAAAGCAGACCCTCCTCTTGGCGTTGGCTCCAGAAGTGCATCGACGCTATGGCGATATGTATGCCGTGCTGACGGAACAGAGTATGTTGCCTACGCTAGACTTGGCTCTGCGCCTCTTCTGTCGTGACGATCGCACCTGGCAACTCGGACGCACCCAATTACTTCACGGCACGCTGGCGCAACAAGGGCTGTTGCAGATTCTTGAACCTGTCCCATTCCAATCGGGTTTGCAGCGATCGTTGCGGCTTCATGATCGGCTGACCTCCTTTTTACTGTCATCGGATCCCCCGACGCAGTGGCTAGATCAATGGGGTTTGAGTTCTGGGCAGCCGGATCTGTCTGCTTGGGTGAAGTTCATTGAACCGCATCCGGTTTTGGAGGCTGATGCCAAGACGGCTTCCAATCCTGAATCGCAGGCTGAAGCAAACATCCCACTGGAGAATTTAGCAACCCTGAAGCGTTTCCCGATCGGCTCGATGAGTGGCAGAAATGACCTGCGTCCTAAAGAAGGATGGGTTCCAGAAAGGGCTAGCGGCGAGCAATGGCTCTTTGTCGGGCGATCGGAACTGGAAAAACACCAGACCATCACTCAGCTTGCCCGCCAATATCAACTCCCCGTTTGTCAGATCCATCTGGCGGAGGTAGAACCTGGTCAATTTCCCGCCTTACTGTCTTACCTTGTCCAGCTCCAGCCCACCCTTCTCTGGTTGCAAGGCTGCGATCACTGGTTCCGACGAGATTGTTCTCTCACCCCTCCTCAAATTCAAACTTTCCTGACCAGTCGCCATCACCCCGGACAGCTCACTCTGTTTAGTCTAGAGGTGGCGATCGGCATTCCCCTGATCTGGCGGCGATCGTTGACTGGAGAACTGACACTACAATCCCGAAAACGCTAAAGTCCTGAAAACTGTGACTTCAAAAATTATGACTTCAAAAATTGTGATGTCCAGCACCGTGATATTCCCGCGCCTGTGACAGGCTAATTTGAGGGAATTTTCTCCCTGTAATTTCTGAAAAATTATCCCAAAGAAGCTGTGCGAAGCTTTGTCACTTTGGGAACTACTACCTATTGGGAAGGACTCTAACCATCCCAATCCCAAGTTAAGTCTCAGACTGCAGCAAATTCACGAACACGATTTGATGAAGCCTCTGTAGATTTACCGGGTTTTTGAAAAAAGCTGAGAAAGATTACAGAAAATCAAGTGCAAGCAATTATTTCTGTGGTTAAATGGGCGGGAGTTCTCTCAAACATTTAGTTCTGTCAAGTATTAAGTGTTGTCCATTTAGTTCTGTCAAGTTAGTTCTGTCAAGTACTTATTTGTCAAGCACTTAGTAGTTATCTGCTTTCTTTTCTCCAACAATCGTTACGAGAAGCGCGATCGGTTCAACTGCGGTTGTCATCTCTCTCGCCTTGCAACGGTTGCCCTAGAAATATGCAGCAAGTCATGTCAAGTCTCATGAATCAACGCCGGATCCTCGCAATCGCACAACGACGCTTTCTGAAGCCATCTCCAACTCAGCGAACTTTACTAAAGCGCCTTTTCCTAGTGGGATTGAGTCTTCTCACCCTCTTAGGTGTTTATTGGGGAGGGCAGCCGCTGATCTCTGCGACAGAAGCCACTCAGTACGCCACAGGTAATGTCTGGCGTGGGGCCTCCTTCCCGGTAGAAAACTTCCAAGGTTATACGTCCCCCTTTGGCTATCGTCAATCGCCAGATGGATCGGGTGGCACCCAGTTTCACCGAGGTTTAGATATGGCAGCTCCTGAAGGGAGTTATATTCGCAACTGGTGGACGGGTCGAGTGGTGGAGGTATCTGATAATTCTGCTTGTGGGACTTCGGTGGTGATTGAGTCTGGCGAGTGGGAGCATATCTACTGCCACATGCAGGGATTTTCCAGCCGCGATGCTCAGGGGAAGTTCATGCTCGATCGCGAAGGGGGTCTCAAAATTTATGAAGGGCAAATGATTCCAGCCGGAGCAAGGATCGGACGGGTTGGCATGACGGGTCGCACGACGGGACCGCACCTCCATTGGGGTCTGAAATATGCTCGTCAGTGGGTTGATCCGGCTTTAGTCCTTCGGGCGATGTATGCTGAGCAACGGAGTCCCAATATTTCTGCCCGTTAACCGATCGCCTAGTGGAGGGATTGGGGTGTTAGAAGCAGTGGATCCCAATCCCTAGTTATCTCGTTTCGGAGCTTGGTTTGAGATTGACGACAGTTGAAGCATGGAATCCAACCTGCACAGGTGATTGAATCCCCGCTGATTAGTTGGGCAGGGTTTGGAGCGAGAATTTAGGGGTATTAACGAAGCGATCCACCATTTGAAGAACCTGTTCTGGCACGGGCGGTTTCGTCAAAAATTCTGATGCTCCCACCTTTTTAGCTTGCATTCGATCCACCATTTTGTCTCGTGAGGTCAGAATCACGATCGGGGTGCTGTGGAAGATGGAAGTCTTACGCAAGAAATTACACAACTCATAACCATTGGTGGTTGGCATCATCAGATCGAGAAAAATAACGTGCGGGCGGCATTCTAGTAGGGTAGCAATGCCATGCAATGGGTCGTTAATTCCCACTACTTCACAGCCAGCCGGTTCCAAAATATTACGCAAAACTTCCACCACCATGGGCGAATCATCAATACAAGCCACAATTGGACTGCCTTCTATCTGAATCGGGGCAGTTCCTGAGTTCATACTGGGCTGAAATGGGGGAAGCTCATCTTCAATGTCCTTTAGCCCGATCGCGCCCTGACGAATCAAAGGCAACAGCGATCGCATGATATTCGGCATGGGTTTGTGCATTCGTACCGAAACATCCCACAGCGTCAACTTACCCTGCATCAATTGGCAAAGGACATTGTAGGTTCCTGGTTTGACTCGATTTTGTAACAGATCCAAACTACGAATGACCGGAGCCATATCCGGGGAGAATTGGGAGAGTAGCTCTTGTAAGGGACCTAACCCCTCATTGCGCCATTGCTCCCGTAGATGTTTGGCCGCATTAATCACCTGCTCTAGCGACAGAAATGCCCCCTGCCCCAGGGGCTGTTTACCTGGATTCCACTGAGTTTCCAGCGTTTGGTGTTCCACAAAGGCAAAGAAGACTTCCTTGACAATGTTTTGGATCACAACACGAGCTTGGGCAGCCGTAATTTGATTCTGGGTAACCGCTTGATTCAAAACTTCTGCTTCCCACAGCTCGCTGACGGGCTGAAACTTCTCCTGCCAGTCTTCTTGCAACAGTTGAGGGCAATGCTGCTTGACCGCACGATACCAACGGCGCACAGGATGAGTTCCCCCGGTGGCGTATACTAGCCGCCCCAGGTACAGATAAATCTGCCAATGAGATGATTGTTGGCGATCGAGAAAGATTAGTAGTTCACCCGTAGCACGCTGTTGCTGCAACGTCATCAAGGTGAGTAGCAACCGACTCATCACGGTGATTTCTGTAGACATCACTGAAAGGCCTCGGAAAGCACGAGCATCACTCTCAATCCACATCAACCTTTAGGAGGCGATCGTAGGATTGGGAAAAAGCGAACAGAGAGAACCCTCACATTTCAGATTCACTTCCTTTCAGAATTCACCGTTTTGTCCCAAAGTTACCATCAATATTGAACTCTTTCGCAGCCTGAAAACCCAAAGATTTCAAGGTCTCTTCTAGGTCAGAGATGAAACCCGTTGATGCTGCGACGATCAAATTCCTTGGATCCACTCTTTTATGTCATATTCTGTCCAAATGCCATGTTGCCAATAGGGATCGGCTTCAATCAGCGTTCGGACGATCGCCTCATTTTCAGCTTCATAAATGCCAAAGACCTTGCTCAAATCTTGAGTTGGCCCCAAGGTGATCAGGATCCCATCTTGTTTTTGTTGTTGCAAGCCTGCTAGATGTGCCTCGCGATAAGGAGCACGTTTTTCCAGCACGTCATCGCAATAGGAACCCAAGAGAATATATTTCGCCATAAAACCCCGTAGGGGCGTGCATCCCACGCCCAATCATCAATGCCCACCCAAAACCAAAACCAGGAAAAAAACAAGACCCCACCATTCAAAATCCCCATGGGAATTAGCTACGAAGCTCAGCTCGGAATTTTTCCACTAGACTATCCCGCACCTTTTGCTGAATCGGATCGATATCCTCATCCTTGAGCGTCCGATCGCTGGCTCGATACACCAACCGGAAGGCCAGACTGCGTTGCCCCACCGGAACTCGATCGCCCCGGTATTCATCAAACAATTCCACCGATTCCAGTAGATTGCCACCCACTTTACGAATCGCCCGCTCTAAATCCATCACAGAGGTCTCAGTATTCACATAGAAGGCAATATCGCGATCGCTGGCAGGATAGGAGGAGAAGGGCTGGAAGGTTTGTACCAGGGTGGTTTCCGTATCTAAGTGTTTGAAAATGACTTCGAGATCCAGTTCAAATACATAGACTTCATCGGGCAAATCACGCGCTTGGCAAAGCTGGGGATGGAGTTGACCGAAGGTGCCCAACCGATCGCCTTGGATCCATAGAGAAGCCGTTCGACCTGGGTGCAGACGCTCATCCCGCCGATCGGGCTGGTATTCTATGGGTAAATTGAGGCGATCGAACACACTGGCCAGCAGACCTTTGGCGGCAAACCAGGTGATGGGCTGTGCCTTACCCCCGTTCGCCCACCGACCCTGGGTTGTATCTCCACCCAGAATGCCTGCTAGAAATTCAAGTTCCACAAACCCATCTTCTTCACTGCTGAAGACATGGCCCACTTCAAACCCATTCAAGGCTCCGTTCCCCTGTTCTAGGTTGTACTGGAAGGCATCAATTAAGCCATCCACCAAATTTGTGCGCAGGGCAGAATATTCCACAAACAGAGGATTACTCAAAATGATTTCCCGATCCTGTCCTGGTTTACCCAGAGAATAGTGAATCAACTCGGTTAACCCACAGCCCCGCAAACTCGATCGCAGGTTGCGTAAAATGACCTGTTCTAGGGAAAGAAATCCTGGTTCGGTTTTTTCAGGCAAGGTGTCGCAGAAGTTGTTATAGCCATGCAGTCTGGCCACTTCTTCGATCAAATCAATTTCTCGTTCTAAATCCCGATAGCGGTAGGGCGGCACGGTGACATTCCAAACCCCTGACTGGCTGGCAACGAGCTGGCAATTGAGCTTGGTTAAGGCTTGCTCCACTTCCTCCACCCCTAGGGGCACAATTTCACCCTGATATTCCACCGGACCTAAAATGCTATTGACGCGATCGAGCCGTAGTTCAATCGATCGCGTTAGGGTACTGGGTCGCTGATCGGCGATCGCCTGGGTGATGACCTTACCACCCGCCAGTTCGATGATCATTTGAACCGCACGACGCTGTGCCAATTCCAATTCTGCTAGGTTGACCCCCCGCTCATAGCGAGCAGAAGCTTCGGAGCGTAACCCCTGACTCCGAGCCGAGCGCCGCACCACAGCGGTGTCGAAAATGGCAGCTTCTAGCACTAAATTTTGCGTGCCATCAAAAACTTCTGTGGCTTCCCCCCCCATCACCCCTGCTAAGGCGATTGGTTGTTGATTGGCAGTAATCAAAAGGGTTTGTTCCGTCGCTTGCCGTTCCTGCCCATCTAGCGTTTTTAACTGCTCCCCACTCTCGGCAAAGCGCACACCCAGGGTGTAATCCTGACTGCCCGTTACAGTGCGGATGCGATCGCGATCGAAGGCATGAAGCGGCTGCCCCCATTCCAACATGATGTAATTGGTCACATCCACTACATTATTAATGGGACGCACTCCAGCGGCTTGGAGACGACGCTGCAACCACTGAGGAGAAGCGGCAATGGTGACTCCTTCGATCAGGGTGCCAATGTAGGTAGGGCAAGCGTGCGGATCGGCAACGGCGATTGTCATTTCTCCGTCGGCGATCGTCGGAATTTCGGGGTTTTCTGGTAACTTCAGCGTTGCCCCTGTAATGGCGGCAATTTCCCGCGCAATCCCAATCATGCTTAAGGCATCGGCTCGATTGGCTGTGGATGACAGATCCAGTACAACATCATCCAAGCCCAGGGACGATCGGGCATCCAGACCCGGTTTCAAATCCGCGATCGCGATCGGATCAAACATATGGATGCCTTCCGATTCCTTCGTTAACCCCAATTCTGCCAAAGAACAGATCATCCCATTCGAGGCTTCTCCCCGGAGTTTAGCAGGCTTAATCTTCAGCCCCCCGTCTCCCGCTTTGGGTAAAAAGCTTCCCACTGTGGCCACCGGAACCCAAATATCCGCCCGTACATTAGCTGCCCCACAAACAATCTGGCTGGGTTCGGCCTGTCCGATATCCACTTGGCAGACACTCAACTTATCGGCATTGGGATGCTGCTGACGATCCAAGACGCGCCCGATCACCACACCCTCAGCCCAAGTGCGACGATCCTCGATCTCCTCCACTTCAAAACCCGCCATGGTCAAGCGATCGCCTAATTCTTCGGGAGATAGGGAAATATCGATTAAAGTTCGCAGCCAATTCAGGGAGATACGCATTGCAACTTACTAGCCCGATTCAAAACTTGCCCAATTCAAAACCCGACTATTGTATCGTTCTCCTGCCCCGTCTTGGCACTCTTCTCAGATGATGAGACAAGATTTCTAGATTCCTGTTACTTCGAGCGAGGAGGGTGAATAATAGAGAGGTAAGTCGTCATATTTGTTTGCCGCCTAGCCGAAATACATATCTGGTAAAGATTTATGCATATTTGGTTTCGGATTTTTGGAAATATAGTGTTAGGCAAGCGTATCTGAAGGAAGAGCAGCGCTCAAGGTCTCCAGGGCTAGTACAGTCGAGGCATCGCTCAATTCCCTGCAGTTTATCAATGCTTCACACCTATATTTTTTCCTTTGGCAAATCTTTATCTGAGTTCCCTTGGTTTGCTCCCCAGTCTTGATTGTCAGCAGTGATAATTGAGATAGCTTTTCTATCTTCTCGATCGTTAGTTTGAAGCGGGTAATGCCCCATGAGCTATTGCTTGAATCCAGGCTGTCCCAATCCCGAAAATTTAATGGATGCTGAGTTTTGTCAGGCTTGCGGTGCCAAGTTACTGTTGAACGATCGGTATCGAGTTTTGCATGCCTTAGGTCAGGGTGGCTTTGGGGCAACATATTTAGCAAGAGATGAGATCCTACCCGGTCAGCCCAATTGTGTTATCAAGCAATTGCGCCCCAACGCCACGGCTCCCAATGTCATGCAGATGGCAAGGGAACTGTTTGAGCGGGAGGCTAATACCCTAGGCAAAATTGGCAATCATCCCCAAATTCCTCGTCTGTTGGACTATTTTGAAGCGTATCAGGAATTTTACCTGGTGCAAGAATACGTCAGTGGTTCGACGTTGCAGCAAGAAGTCAAACGTCGCAATGGGGATTATTTCACAGAGTACGAGGTCAAGCAGTTTCTTTTGGAAATTCTGCCTGTTCTGAGTTATATCCATCAAAACAAGGTGATTCACCGCGATATCAAGCCGGCTAACTTGATTCGACGCTCCCACGATCAAAAGTTAGTTCTCATTGATTTTGGGGCGGTGAAGAATGATGTTTCCACCATCATAACGGCGGCTTCTGAAAATACTGCCTTTACCTCCTATGCAATCGGTACGCCTGGATTTGCCCCACCGGAACAAATGGCGATGCGCCCTGTATTTGCCAGTGACATCTATGCCTTGGGGGTGACCTGTATTTATTTGCTCACCGGCAAAGCACCCAAAGACATGCGTTACGATCATCAGACGGGGGAATTGCTGTGGCGACAGCATATCCATGTCAGTAGCTACTTTGCCCAGGTGCTGCAAAAAATGCTGGAAGTTTCGGTGCGACATCGCTATCAAACGGCTGATGCCTTGCTCAGTGCGCTGCAATCGGAAGAACATCAGGAGAGTTTGGCCAATAGTATGAACACCGTTCCCAAGACTGGGGGTGGCAAGCGCTCTGATCTCGATTCCAGTGCCCGATTTTCTGTCTCACCTGCTGCCCGAGATGCTGCTGCTATTCGCGCTAGACAGCAGAATTTCAAATCCGACTCTGGCAATTTACAGGGGGGGCTCATGCGTCATCAGCGCACTGCTGCTGCCCGGGCCGTCTCAACCGCAATGCGAACTGGGGATTCTCGGGGGCGTTCTTCTAATACTGGAGGTCACAGCAAAACGCCTCAGAAGCTCAGTGCAGTTGAGTTGCAGAATTATTACGCTAAGGGGCGACGGGATTTTTCTTCCCATGCGCTGGAGGGTTTACAGTTGGGGCGAGCCGATCTTTCGGGGGCTAACTTCCATCAAGCTAGTTTGAAACAGGTCAATCTCCAGGGGGCTGTGCTGAACAATACGGACTTCGGACGGAGTAATTTGAGTCAGGCGAATTTGCGGGATGCCCAAATGGTGAAAGCCTACTTGAGCAATGCTGATCTTCAGGATGCTGATTTGCGGGGGGCTGATTTGACCAATGCCTATCTGCTGAATGCCAACTTACGGGGAGCGAATCTCTGCGGAGCAAATTTGACCAATTGTAAAATCTCGCCGGAGCAGTTAGCCATGGCGCGTACTAACTGGATGACGGTCAAACCCAATGGCAAGCGGACAGGGGGATGGTAAGTTTCAGGCTAAGGGATCCATTCCAGGAGAAGTGTGGCTCGCCTTTCCTGGAGCGATCGCCCTTGCCACCGTTCTAGATCAGCGCCTAGGCGAAAATTGCGAGTGATGGCATAGCCCACGGACACTTTGCCCATGCCTACTTCTGTGTCGGTTCCCACATTCACCCAGGTTTGCTGCACCAGAAGATCGGCCCCACCCCGGCGAGAGGGTACCAGTAACAGTCGCGCTCCTAAGTTCACCCCATCGGTGACCTGTCCGCCCTGGTGAAAGGATCGATATCCTACCACAGGCGTAATATTGACATAGCTGCCCAGGGGTAAGGCGTAGAGGTGCAAATTTGCCCCAAAGGATTGGAGAGAGCGATCGGTTGGATCATCAGAACCTGAGGCTCCACTGGCAGGACTGGTACTGGAATAACCGGCGCTGTAGTCAGCACTGAAGGTGAGTGGCGATCGCCCCAATTGCAGATCTTCCACCCCGATCGTCCAGCCGTGGGCATCAGATTTGCCAAAGCGGCTATAACCTACGCGCAATCGGGTTTTAAAACTCGGTTGATTCCGAATCTCCCGGAGCACATTGGGGGGAGACTGCAGCCATTTTTGCAGGGTCGGACTTGATTGAATGACTTTTGGATCTAGATCTAAATTTTCAGCCCGGTTGAGGGGAACTGCGATCGCTGCATTCTGGATGCCTAGCCCCAGGATCATCATTCCGAAGATCATCCTGCCATAGGGGTTTGCGTTGCCAGCCAGCCCCATTTTTCTCACTTCAGCTCTCTGCCAAATCATCCCTCTCTCCCCCTGCGATCGCCCTCATGATCGCTCCCATGCCACAGGAGCCTCGCAAAATTTTAGCCAAAAAAAGACTCTGCAAAAAACAGAGTCTGGGTTCTCTCAAGCAACTTTTCTCTTAAGTCATGATGTTTTAGCGCACCATACCATGGGTGGCTTCTGCATTGATTGGCTGGATCAAATACAGCAGAATTAACTGCCAAGCATTGCTGAGGTAGTAGGGTAGCTTTTTCAGGAACTTAAGGGGTGCTGGAGCTTCTGAAGCGGCGATCGCCGTTAAAGCTTCATTGTTCTCAATACAGATTTCTAAGCGACGGTAGAAGTCTGGGTGCTCCACATTCAGGATCACTGGGAAAACACGCCCTGCTGTGTCATTGGTCTTGTTAATCACTTCTCGCTCAAACCAACGGGTGTTGAGTCCTAGTGATTCGTAGAAACCAGTCCGCTGAATATCATTGAGATACATCGTGGCAAACACTGACAGCAGGAAGAAACGGCACCACAGTTTTGCCCGCAGACCGGTTAGGGTAAAGGGCTGGGCGCGCATTACTGCATCAAAGAAATCTCCATGGCGGTTCTCATCTTGGCACCAGTTTTCAAAGAATTTGAACAGTGGGTAGATGCGATTTTCGGGGTGCTTCTCCAGATGGCGATAGATTGTAATGTAGCGCCAGTAGCCGATCTTCTCAGAGAGATAGGTGGCGTAGAAGATAAATTTTGGTTTGAAGAAGGTATATTTGCGGCTCTTGGTCAGGAAGCCCAAATCTAGGGATAGATTGAAGTCGGACATTGCCTTGTTAAGGAAGCCAGCATGACGCGCCTCATCGCGAGACATCAGTGCAAAGCCTTCTGCCAGAATGGGGTTCCGATCCTTCAACTTGCGGGACAGTTCCTTATACAGCAAGAACCCAGAAAACTCAGCCGTACAGGAACGCTCTAAAAATTCCACAAACAGGCTACGGGTTTCGCCATCAATGTGATCCCAAGATTGCTCAAAATCGGCATCTCGCACAAAGTGGTGGCGATTGTAGTCCACCCGAAACTCTTCCATCAACGCCTCTAATTCAGCTTCGTTGATGGTCATGTCCATCTTCGCCATCTCTTCAAAGTCTGTGGTGTAGAAGCGCGGCGTGAGAATGGTTTCCTTCGCAGGCTTTTTAATCCCTGGGCGAAGCTCTTCAAATTGGGGTTTCTTAAGGGAATCTACCATGGGTGCGATCGCTCATTACGCTGATTTTCATCCGCCCTCTAGTGTATCAAGCTGGTTGAACGGATCTATGCTCCAACCCAGGAAGTTGACGTTTTGTTACAAATATCTGTTACAAATATCCTGACTTTATGAAGTTTGTAGCAGGGGGAGGGAGCGGGGGAGGGGGAGGGGGAGGGGGAGTGAGTGTTGCTGCATTGGTTTAAAGATTAGGGGCTGTGATCCGGATTTCTGCGATCGCGTTCTGCTAGGCTAGCGAGGCAGTGAAGGAAGTCTAGGGACCAGGCTCGATCGCCCATGCCACAGTCACCGTCAAAGTCACCGTCAAAGTCACCGTCAAAGTCACCGTCAAAATCGCAACCCGAGGGCAGCCAGCCGCCTGCGATCCCTTTGGGTTCTGATGACTCTGGTTCTTGGCTTTACCGCTATCCACCTTTGCTAGGAGGTACTCTGGTTAAGCGTTACAAGCGATTTTTTGCTGACATTGAACTTGACTCTGGTGAAATTGTTACAGCCCACTGTCCTAATACGGGTCCGATGACGGGCATCTGTCTTCCAGGCAATCGTGTCATGCTTTCCCAAAGCGATAATCCCAATCGCAAACTCGCCTACACCTGGGAAATGATTGAACTGACCCAGCCGGAATTAATGAGCCGTGAGATCAGCAGCGATCGCTCTGTTTGGGTGGGTGTGAATACCGGATTGCCCAATAAAGTGGCTGGACTGCTGCTGCAACAGAAGGTAATTCCTGCGCTGAGTCACTACCAGCAAATCCGAGCCGAAGTTCCCTATGGGCAGGAAAAAAGTCGAATTGATTTTCTCTTGGATCCAGGGTTAGACTCCGTTGCTATCCCAGATCCTCGTCCGATTTATGTTGAGGTGAAAAATACGACTTGGACGAGTGGCTCCTTGGCGCTCTTTCCGGATACGGTCACCACCCGAGGTCAAAAGCACTTGCGAGAACTGATGTCCCTGATGCCCACTGCCCGAGCGGTCATGCTCTACTTCATCAACCGGGGGGACTGCGATCGCTTTTCTCCTGGGGATGAGAAAGATCCTACCTATGGCAAATTACTGCGACAGGCGATCGATCGAGGGCTAGAGGTGTATCCCTGTCGGTTCCAGGTTTCGCCAGCAGGCTTGCAATATTTAGGCTTAGCGTCGCTGGAAATTTGAGCGATCATCCAACATTTTCGGAGCGGTGGGGGATCCTGGGGGAAGCAAGCTACAGGCTACAATCCAACCTACACAGATGCTTGAATTCACGATCCGTAAGAGACCTGATCCTAAGAGATCCGACTGACGGCACCAATTCCCGGCAAGGTGATCGATCGGCGTTGCCAGAGCCGCAGCATTAACCCTAAATTCAGTACAAAATAGCCCGAAGTGACTAGACTGCTGATGACCAGGAGGGGCAACTTCAGGGTTTGCGAGCCTTCCACTCCCATTTCCAGCAACACGGTACTGGCAAACCAAATGAGTGCCAGCTTAATGACCATTCGGCTCAGGGCGCGTTCTTGCCGAGGTCGATTGGGACGGCTGAGGGTCCATAGTGCGGGCCCTACGCCAAAAATCGGCATTAAATATAGGAGCAGAGTCAGGCTTCTGAGGTCTGCATTGCTGAGGTCTTGATTGTTGAGGGAATCGTTCATAGGATTTTGTGTAGCTATGCCTCTCATCAACGATTGATGCGATCGCTGTTTCCCTATTTTGCCCTCCATTCTGCGATCTGGCAGCGGAATTTCCAGGCACAGACGATCTTGAGTCCAAGATTTTCGTGATAATGGAGTGCGAACCCGCAAAATTCGTGAAGATTCCGTGGGGTAGGTGCAGTTTAGCCAAACCCATCATCCTGAAGAATTCTCATTCACCCTGCTCGTTCCTCAAATGCGGCCAGCGAGATTTTTCCCGTGATAGCTTAGAGTCCCGTTTAACATCGTCTTGAGATACCCTATTTGGATGACCTTTTGGAGCAGACCCGGTGGATAGCACCATGCAGCAAACCAATCGGTGGTTGACTTGGTGGGGCACAATGACCCCCATGCTAAGACTGATGGCGATCGCCTTAGCCATTCCCACGCTGGTGGTGAATATTTGGGCGATTTCAGCCATTGTTGACTATTTTCATTCTCTGTTGGCGATCGTGATTGCCGCGTCACTTTTAGCATTCCTGCTGAGCTATCCCGTCAGTTTGCTGCAGCTCCAGGGCAATAATCGGGAACGGGCGGCGATCGTGGTTTTTCTCCTGTCGCTGTCGATTTTGCTGGCTTTAGGAGTCACGCTGGTGCCCTTAGCGCTGGGTCAGGCTCAGCAGTTGATTTCCAGCCTACCCAAATGGATTGATTCGGGGAAGCAGCAGTTGCTCTTATTGAACACACAGCTTGAAGGGATGGGTTTTCCCATCAACCTAGATGCCCTGACGGAGCAGATTGTCGATCGCCTCAAGAGCCAACTCCAAGCCATTACCGAGAAAGCCTTTAACCTGGCTATTTTTACGGTCACCAGTCTGCTGGATTCGTTGCTGACCCTGGTTTTGACCTTTTACTTGTTGCAGCATGGCGATGAACTGTGGCATAGCTTGATTGACTGGCTCCCTAGCCGGATTCGTCAGCCCTTTTCTCAAACCCTACGGCTCAGCTTCCAGAATTTCTTCCTGGGACAGTTTATCTTAGCAACTTCCCTCGGCTCTACCCTGACGCTGGCGTTCCTATGGCTGCGGGTTCCCTTTGGGTTGTTGTTTGGTTTGACGATCGGTACCATGGCGCTGGTGCCCTTCGGCGGTTCAGTGGGAATTGCCCTCGTCACCCTCTTGGTAGCCCTGCGGGATATTTGGTTAGGGCTGAAAGTTTTGGCCACTGCGGTTCTGGTGCAGCAGATCATTGAAAATCTGATTGCCCCCAGGGTGTTAGGGAGCATCACCGGCTTGAATCCCGTTTGGGTGTTTATTTCCATTCTGACCGGGGCACGAGTGGGTGGGCTGTTGGGTGTGATTATTGCGGTACCCACAGCCGTGGTGATTAAAACAGCGTTGGCGGCGATCAAAGCGCCAGCCTTGGCGGAAGCAGGGACAGGTCATGCAGCGGAGAATGCCAATGCTGTTATGAATAACACGACCTTGAATTCCGTCAGCGGTGGGACAGCAACTGGCACCACTGTGGCGATCGTGGAAGCTAAGCTGAAAGAACCCCAGAATCCAACAGAACCTGCAGCCTAAGTTGCCAGAAGCCAGCGCCCAATGTGAATTGTGTTAGGAGAGGAATGATGCCGACGATCGCGGTGATTGATTATGATGCCGGAAATTTACACTCCGCCTGCAAGGGCTTAGAAGCGGCTGGTGGCACGGCCCAGGTCACTGATTCTGCCCAGGAATTGATGGCAGCAGATGGCATTCTCCTACCGGGGGTGGGGGCTTGGGATCCTACGGTGCAAAATATTCGCGATCGTCATTTAGAAGATCCGATCAAACAGGCGATCGCAGCGGGCAAACCCTTTTTAGGTATCTGCATGGGGCTGCAAGTCCTGTTTGAGGCGAGTGATGAAGGCAATGATCCTGGACTGGGCGTGGTTCCGGGGCGGGTGCGCAAATTTCAGCCGGAACCCACGATTACCATTCCCCATATGGGTTGGAACCGCTTACACCTGCAGCAACCTGATTTTCCACTGTGGGAACAAATTCCAGAAGCTTCCTGGATGTATTTTGTCCATTCCTATTATGTGGATCCTGAGGATGCGCAAGTGCAAGCCGCTACCATTACCCATGGCAGCCAAACCGTCACAGCGGCGATCGTCCAAGGGAATTTAATGGCGGTGCAGTTCCACCCGGAAAAATCCTCCACAGCGGGGATGCAACTGCTGGCCAATTTTGTCAAACTGGTGAGTGATCGTAATGCCTAGGTGGAAACTCAGCACGGAATTTACTTTTTCCGCAGCCCACTTCATTCGAGATTATGACGGACCCTGTGCCCGGATGCATGGGCACAACTATACCGTTCGGCTGACCGCCGGTTGCGATCAACTTCAGAGTTCTCAGTACTGTCCTCATCCGGTCATGGTGGCGGATTTTCGCACCCTGCGCTGGGCTAAAAAAGATGTCACCCAGGGAGGACTGGATCACTGTGTGCTCAATGAAGTCATGCCCCCTGAGTATGAAACTACCGCTGAGATGATTGCTCAATTTATTTACGACAAAACTAAAAGTCTCTTGCCGCCGGAGATTCACCTCATCGTAGCTGTCTCCGAAACCCCTAATTCCTGGGCAGAATATGGTGATCTATAGGGGTGCGCATCCCGCGTCCAACCCCAACATCCTGTATCCAACTGCAATCTCGCTACAAAACCAGCAATATTTCTATTCCACCCTTACATTTAACATGACCGTTCAAACCCCGATCGTCTCTACAACAGTCGCTTCTCCCACTATCCTCCCTACAACGATTCCTTCTCCAACCCTTGCCCCTACAAGCACTGCGGCTCACACAGTTCCCGTAGATCTCTCTACCCTGCCGATCGTTGAAACTTTTCACTCTATTCAAGGTGAAGGAGCCTGGGTGGGTGCTAGTGCCTTTTTCATTCGGCTTGCCCTCTGTGATGTTGGGTGTCCCTGGTGTGACACTAAAATTTCCTGGAGCGATCGTCCTCATCCCCGCTTGCCGCTGACTGATTTGATCACGGCTGCCCAACAGGTTCAGCCCTCCTTTGTGGTCATCACGGGGGGGGAACCTTTGATGCATGACTTGACCGAGCTAACTGAAAAACTGCATCAAAAAGGGTTGCGAGTTCATCTAGAAACTTCTGGGAGCCATCCTCTCTCGGGGCGTTTTGATTGGATTACCCTATCTCCTAAACCGTTTAAGCCTCCCTTGCCTGCCATCTATGCTCAGGCTCAAGAGTTGAAGGTGGTGGTGAGCTGTGCAGAAGATCTACAGTGGGCAGAACAGCAGGCAGAAAAGGTGAATCCAGCCGCCTTGCGCTATTTGCAACCGGAATGGAATCAGTCCGAGAGTCAGGCTCTGATTTTTAACTATGTGCTCAAAAATCCGCAATGGCGAATTAGCTTGCAGACTCACAAGCTTCTAGGCGTGCGATAAGTGCAGAGGCGACGCACCCCGACGGGGGGTTCCGTTTATCCCAGACCGGGAATTAAACCACCGCTTAATCGTTTGAGGGCACGGGTAGCTACATCAGCATATTTCATCTCGCCACACATAATTTTACTGAGGCGATCGGTTGCGGTTGGCCGTTTTACTCCCACTTTGTAGCCTAGGAGGGGAACTCGGAAGAATAGACCTGCTAGCTTTTGTGCCCAGGCCATGTCTTTGCCCCACTCCTCCTGGATGGTTTGGCTGTAGGTGGCGAGGGCGGTGACATCACCTGCAAGAGCGGCATCGATCGCTGCTGCAGCTTTTATGCCCGTGAACATGGCAGGTCGAATTCCTTCTGCGGTAAAGGGATCAGCAATTCCAGCGGCTTCTCCCGCTAAGAGGGCCTGATGGGTATGGAGGGGTAGGTCCCCAGTCCAAAGTCCCATGGGTGCAGTGTGAATCGTGGCGGTAGCGGAATTCAGACCCATTAACCGCAGATAGTCCAATAGGGCTGTTGGTAGATCGGTATCGTCTTTGCCTCGGAAGGTGCCTGCGCCGATCGCATAACCATCTGCTTTGGGTAAGCTCCAAAGGAAACCATTTTTGACCAGCCCAAAGTCAAACTGGGCGCGAGGAACAACGTTAGGATCTGCCAGTTCTAGTACGGCTCCCTTCCGCAATGTTTTGGCTGGAAATCCAAGCCAAGCTGCCATCGGTCCCATGGCTCCATCTGCTGCGATTAAATACCTTGCCTGCAGTTCCCCATCCAAGGTTTTGACTTGCCAATGGGTTTCGCGAAATTCAATGCCGATTACTGGGGTGCGATCGCTGAGTTTTGCGCCGATTCGTTGTGCTTGGTCAATGAGGTATTGATCAAAGAGATCTCGCTTTACCATCCACATCGGTTCGGGGGTGGTCAAATCCGCATCTACTGGATCGCCAGTCTTCCAGGTGTAGCGAATCTGGTTGACTTTGCGAGAAATGACCGGGCTGAAATCAAACTCAAACCACTTCCCAACTGCGGGTGATACGCCCCCACTACAGATGCGATAGCGCGGCAAGGCTTCTCGTTCCAACACCAACACCGATCGCCCTCGTTGGGCTAAATGGTAGGCAGCCGTGCCGCCAGCAGGTCCTGCTCCCACGACAATACAATCAAACATTCCATCAAACGTCCCTTCCACCATGCCACCCCCAGCCGGATCGCCCTTCACAATGCATTACATCGGTACTGCTGCCAAGACTGCACTCATTTGTTGCTGCTACAGTACCGCTACAGTATAGAGCGATCGCGATCGCCGCATAATTCACTGCTGGGAGCAAAATAGATTACAGGGAGGGGAAAGAGAGGGGGAGAGAGAGGGAGGGGGGGAGGGGAACGGCTGTGGGAAGGATGGGACAGGATGCTCTGGCTGGAATCAGTTTTGCTGTTGGTAGGCTAGATACACGCCTTCTAGAAATACATCTGAGGTCATTTCAAAGGGTAGCTTTTCCAGTCTTAGCCGTTCTCGTACTTGCCGAGCTAAATTTAAACTGGTGTCCGATCGCACCTTGGTTTCCATGCGGCTGCGGCGCTGCAAATATTCCCGCACGATGGCAAAATCATCTGGTAATAGATGGGAGAGATCACAGTTTTGCAACAAACTATCTGCCACATCCTGTGCCTGACCTGAGAGGGGAAATGATGAAGATCCTACGGGGGGTAATTCTTCTTGCACCACGATCGTCCCGGCGACCCAATCTCCTAGGCGCTTTTCCCGTTGCCCTAGCAGAATCAAGAAAAAACCAATGAAAAATAGATCGTCAATCGGTCGCAATAAAGCGCGCATTGTTGCGTGATTGAGGGCGATCGGTCGGCCATCTTCCCGAATCACTCGAATTTTTGCCCAGCGTTTCCCCGGTGTGGAACCCTTCCACATCGTTTCAAAGATGACGAAATAGCCCACATAGAGCGCAAAAAGTGCCAAGAGCGCGATCGCCCCTATCCACTGGACAATGGGTTCGGTATTCATCCCAATGCGATCGAGGTATTCCAGCAATTGGGCAAAGAACAGAGAGCCAAAAATGAACACCAGCGCCATGCTGACCATCAAGATGGTGTAGTCAATCACATAGGCAAAGACCCGACTGCCAATCCCCGGCAAGAGAAATTCCAATTCGACACTTTCAGGTGTGCGAAGGGTAATGCGGTTGAAATACTTCATAGGAATGAAGAATGAAGAATGAAAAAAGAGAAAGTCAATTGTCAAGACACTTAGGAATCAGACTGGGAATCAGACTGAAATAACATGCTATTTCATAGGTTGGGTTGAGTTGACGGATCCCAACATTTTCGTTTTTTTGGGTGACCCTGCAGTCAGCAAGCTACAGGCTTCCACTCAACCGGCACAGGTTATTGAAATCCAGGCTGCTTGAAAACTTCACTTCGATGCGCCTTGATTCCTCTAAGCTACCCTGGAAAAGTTAGTTAGGCATACAGCCTCCAACTTCTCCCTTAAAATTCCCTATTCCCACTTCTTCATGCTCCATTCTTCCTTCCCAATTCCAGCCCCAGCCCTTCTCGGCGGACTTTGAGATCGTAGTAAATCATGGCTTTGAGGGCTTGCCAGAAGGGAAGGAGAAAAATATTGCCCAGAATGCCGATCAGATAGCCAAATAGGGTACTGAGGATTTGAAATAGGGGGTCTGTGTCGGCTAAAAATCGGGCTAACCCAAGATCAACCACCCAAGACCCTAGTTGGATGAGGAGGAACAGCGGCAGGGTAATCAAAAAACCGACAAAGAGCACTATCACAATGCGCCAAGCGTTGCCTTTGGTCAGACTCATACTCCGTCCGATACTGTTACTAGCCGTTGCATCTCGTTCCACCGCGATCGGTAGTTCCCAAATAGAGAGTCTTGCTGAGAACCAAGACAAGAACAACAGGACTAGAAGGGTTGCCACTAGAACTAATCCAACGGTGAATATCCCTGCAACGACTCCCGCTGAAGAGGATTGTTGGGTTGCTATGCCGATCCCCGCAAAAATTCCCATCAAGAGCAGGGCCAACACTGTAAAAATAATCCAGAACCCAATGTAGAGTCCCAAATAAATAACTCCGATGAGAAAGGCTGCTCCCAGAAACGATCCCGATCGCGATTGGGTAAAGCGGCTGGCTTCTCGGCTGGCTTCTGGCTGATTAGTCAACTCCTGATAGGCAAGGCGGCTAATGGCTCCTGCGCAGGCAAGGGTGCGGGCAGAACAGTAGAGGGCGATGCCTATCCAAACCAGCAGCAGTAAGATCAAGACTCCCCAATTGGGCATCCTGGGTATGCCTGCGCTGTCGGTTGCGCTGGTAGCAAAGGAAATTCCTACCACGAGGAGCAATAGCACAAGGGACAAACCTGACCAGAGCGCTGCCTGAAAGGAAATACTGAGATAAGGCTGTAAATTATTGCGATAGAGCTGAAAGCTAGCACTGACAAGATTGCCGATACTCAGCGATCGCCAGGGCTGGGGCGAACTGGATGATGGACTCATACTGTGAACCTATCCTTTGATCCGATTTGATCCCACTGCTCATTCACTGCAAGTTACGTCCGATCGCGCAATTCGAGACCCAGACCTTCCCGCCGGATTCGTAGGTCGTAGTAAATTACTGCTTTAATGGCTTGCCAAAATGGTAGGACAAAAATATTCAGCAAGGTTAAGAGAATCGACCCTAGGGCGATCGCTATCACAAAGCTTACAAAGGTACCTGGATCCGGTGATTCTAGTCCAGATAAACTGGCGAGCCGTTGCACCTGCCCAATCAGAAAAACCGCCATGGGGATCAAGATCAGGAAATAGAGGGGTGCAGTAATCAAACCTGCTACCAATAGTACCAACATGATCCGCAGGGAATGTCCCTTAGAAAGGCTCCAACTCCGCCCGATCGCTTTGTCTGCCCCAATCCGGTCTTCTAAGGCGATCGATAGTTCTGGAATAAACAACCGGGCTGAAACCCAAAGCTGCACACCCCATTGCACCAACACAATCGCGAAGGTGATTAAGCCAATCAGAATGGCAGCAATGCCTGTACCGGTATTATCTCGCCCCGAACCCACGAAAGCCGCCGGGAGAATCAATAAAATTTGCTGAACAAATGAAAATAAGAAATTAACCCCTACTAGAATGCCCCAGATGAGAAACTGGACGAGCCAGAAATTCCACATCTTGGCCCGAATGGCTTGCAGACCTTCCCGGATGCTTTCTGGCTGGTTGGTTAATGCCCCATAGGCTAACCGGGAAATCAACGCCGTATTGGTATAGAACTTAGCAAAGCAGAAAATCCATAGGAAAAAGATCGGAATTGCGAGAATAAGACCTAAAAGTATGGAAATGAATATGGGCCCAGCATTATCTGTGCCAGTGCCAGTGCCAGCGGCTGCAAAGGCAATGAGGAAAATCACCACCACAAACGTGGTAACGAGGGGAATCATCGTCCACCCAGTTGCCCGAAAGGCTAAGGTCAGGTATTCCTGCAGGTGATTGCTATAGAGCCGAAAACCGGCACTCACGACATTACCCACACTCAAGGCTTGGGGAGACGCTTGGGGCGGTAAGGGATCAAAGGGTTGTCTCATATCCGTGATCGATATCAACATTTCCTTCAATGTAGGCTAGAAAAGAGAAGTCGCTCACTTTTTCCTGCATGAATATTCAACGCTGGATTGCCCGCAAAGAACCCAACTGGAAACAACTGGAAGCGCTGCTGCAAAAGACGGAACGCAAAGGTCTCCCTTCCCTCAGTGCGGCGGAATTGCGATCGCTCTCTAGTCTCTACCGGGCGGTGTCTGCGGATCTGGCGCGGGCGCGGACCTACCAAGTGGGTCAAACGCTGGTGCAAAGCTTACAACGCCTGACGGGTCGGGCCTATAGTCAGATTTATCAAGGCTATCGACGGCAAAACTGGCAGGGGGCGATCGACTTCTATCTCACAGGTTTTCCTCGAGTAGTTCAGGAAACCTTACCCTATACGCTACTGGCGACGGCAATTTTTGGGTTGGCGGGGTTGGTTGCCTGGTGGTTTTCTTGGCGTGATCCCAGCTTTATGGCACTCATCGTCCCCGACCACATCATTAGTCTCGTGCGGGACCAGGGCAAGCTCTGGATGGGATCCATCATGGATGACTCGCCCGGAGGATCGAGTAACATCATGGTGAATAACCTGACGGTTTCTTTCCGGGTGGTGGCGGGGGGGATCACGGCTGGACTGTTGACGACCTGGGCCTTAATCATCAATGGACTGTTGATTGGAGCTGTGGCAACCCTGGTAGGGCAAAACAACTTGGCCTATCCCTTCTGGGCTTTTGTCTGTCCCCATGGCTCTTTAGAATTGCCTGCCATCTTCCTTGCCGGGGGGGCGGGTTTTTTGCTTGCCAGGGCGCTGCTGTTTCCGGGGCAATATCGCCGAGTCGATGCCTTTAAGGTCTATGGGCTGAAGGCGGCTCACCTGGTTTATGGCATTGTTCCGATGTTGGTGATTGCTGGGACGATCGAAGGCTTTTTCTCCCCTAATCCGATCATTCCTGCTCCGATCAAATACCTGGTGGGTCTTTTACTACTGGTGGGGCTAATTGCCTACTGCAGCCGCACGTTTCCCGCGATCGAGGGTTCAGATTAACGTCAAGATGATGAAACTCGATTCCCGTCAAGTTCTCGATCCCCCTAAATCCCCCTTAATAAAGGGGGACTTCAAACCGAAAAGCAAACGGGAAGGAGTCTAACGACGATCGCTGAACTCTTGAATTTGGCTCGGTTCCCCCTTATTAAGGGGGCTAGGGGGATCTGCTCGCCAGGATTCATCGAACTCACGTCAGATTAGCAAAGCAGTTCATTCTCGATCGCGCCCTAGCCTTAGACGATGAAACTAGCTCTGCTGATTCAGTTCCTGCTGCAACCATTCATCGGTGGGCTGTCCATCCTTGCGTTTTAGTTCGATCCGCACTTGGATCACTTCCTTCGATCCTGCCGGAGCAGGTTGCTGGTGAAATTGGATGTCATAATCCGCTGGGTCATGGCCGCGCTCGCGTAGCCAGTCTTGGACTTTGATGGGGGCGAAGAAGGATTGCCCCTGTTGGAACAGGCGAGAAATTTGCAGTTGAATGCTGTAAGGGTTATGGCGTGGCATGGGATTTGAGATTTTGGATTTTGGATTTTGGATTTTGGATGGGGGCGATCGGGGTTGCTTCCAGTATGGCTCGGACGGTTGTGTAGGGTTTGGTTGAGTTGTGTAGGGTTTGGTTGATTGGAAGTTCCGTAAGTTGGGATTGCCTGGGGATGGCATTAGGAGTGGAGGGGGATTTTAGGCAGGTTGGCTGAGGAAGCGTTCTACTAAAATGATCGCGACTAGATCATCGATTGGGCGGGGAGGAGTACGCATTCCAGTCGGGACTAACTGTTGCAAACCTCGGGGGGGATAGTATTGCCAATAGCGATCGCGGGCTTCCAGGCTACTGTAGCGTTCATCGACTTGGATGATCGGTAAGTCGGGAAACTGGGTTTGCAGGGCTTGCTGCCACTGTTTGGAAGATGTTTGATCGCCTAGCACGATTTGGGTAATGACATATTGGGTGCGCAACTGTTGTAAGCGTGGCAGAGCATTTGCCGCTGTCACAACTTCATGCAACAGCACTTGCTTTTTGTCGGTAACCAGGGCAATACCACATTTATCCCGCCCCGGATCGAAACCAATCAGATACATTGGGATCACCTCACAATCAAGGCCACTAGTTCGTTTGCAGGATCGTTTGTCCGTTTTGGATTGCCATAAATTCTAGCCGCATGGGACTGGAGGGATAGGTTTTCTCCCCCGCGATCGCCCGAATTTCGACCGTGCCTTCCACTTCCCGCAGTTGATCGAGAAACCGGATATAGCTTTGCACACGGCTGACTTGGACATTATCCGTTAATACGCCTTCTCGCCTTGCCCGAAATCCTGATGCCGCCAGAAGCTGATTAATGCGAGCTTGAATTTCGGCGGAGGGCATTTGCATGGGGTTGAGGGAGGTGGTGGCTAGGACATCCCCAGGGGAGAAAATGACGCGATTGCGGACGACATCGGAAAAGACGGCAATGCCTGTTTTGTCTCCGATTTTTTCACCTAGGAAGTAGTTGAAGGTTGCCAGAACCCGAATGTAATACTCTTCCCCATTGCTAATCTGTTTGGCAAGATTCTCCACATCAGACTGGGTGATCTGAATAATTTGCTCTCCTTCTGGTGCGTTCGGCGATAGACCCGGATTGATGGCTAGGGTGGCAGTTCGATTGGCTTGGCGCAGGATCTGATCGATCGCTTGACGAGTTGCCCGAGGATCTTCAATGCGTACCACCCCTGCTGCCAACACCTGATTGCGTAAAATGGCGGGTCTGCCCACTCGTAAGCGCTGTGCATCATCCGTCAGGGCAACAATCTCCTGGTTCAAGACTTCAAATTCCCGCAGCAGCCGAAGTTGTTCTTGCTCCAGTTCCTTTAAGCGCGTCTCGCGGCTCCCCAAAATCTTATCCCGTTCGCTAATCTCACGATCGCGCTGTTGGATCATGCGGTTGCGTTTGGCAATTTCTTGCTGGCGGCTAGTGATCTGCCTGTCTCGTTGCGCCAGTTGGGCATCCCGTTGGGCGAGTTGGGCATCCCGTTCTGCGGCCAGATTATCCTTTTCTGTCTGCAGCTCTGCAATTTCCCGCTTTAGGACTCCTGCTTGTTCTGAGACTCGGCTCAATTGGCTACGAACGCGATCGCGCTGGTCTTCGATCGCCCGTTGCCGTTCCTGAGAATCTGCCAGAGACTCCTTCAGCCGATCAAGGGCTGTTTGTACGTCAGTCCTTTCCTGGCGGCTCTGGTTGAGCTGGCTTTCCACTTCCTGCTTTTGCTGATTCAAGGCATTCATATCTGAACGTGCCTGATCCAACGCTTTCTGGGAATTGCCCAACTGTCGCCGGATGACCCCAAAGCGAAACAGCATGTCCCGAAATTCCTTACTCGCTGCCAGCATGATGCCTAGGGTGGAGGCAGAAATCAGAATTCCGGTCAAAATTGTCACGAACACGGCTGTCCGCTTGGGTCGCATTTTGAAGAGGCTAAGCCGAGCCTTACCGACCCGAGTGCCAATGCGATCGCCCAGGGTAGCAATCACGCCCCCCAGAACTAGCACCGCCAGAATCAAGATATAGCCGCTCGACATTCAACCCCCACCCCTAAAGACGCAGAAAAATGCTGCGCATCAGCCCCAAGCTTTGTGTCTCAGACCTATGATGAAAGCCTAATCTAAAGCTTAAAAGCCTAGTCTAAAGCCTAAAAGCCTAGTCTAAAGCCTATCGACTGTTTTGCACCGTTCCATCTTGTTGCGCCAGTCAGTCAGGGGATAATTCTCACTTTAGACTCACGTAGTGCGTAGGAGTCAGTGGTAGTGGGTTGTAGGAGTGGGTAGGTTGGGTTCCGGCTCCGGAAACTCAACCTACCCAAAAATGTTGGGTTTTAGGTTGCAACCCAACCTACACAGGCTACACAGGTGATTGAATCTACGATCCTAGGTGAACTGCTGACTGAGCGTGACGGGATTGTGAACGGTGATTTTTTTCTTGTGAATCGAAATCATTTGACCATTGCGTAAATCCCCTAGGAGACGTGTAACGGTTACACGAGTGGAACCGATCGCTTCAGCAATCGCTTGGTGAGAGAGCTTCAGGTCGATCGTAATCCCATCCGAGCTGGGCATGCCAAAATCTCGACAGAGGATTAGGAGGAAGCTGACCAGACGAGATCCCATATCGCGGTGGGCTAAGGTTTCAATCATCATCTCCGTTTGAAGAATCCGAGAGGAAAGACCCTTGAGCATCCACATACAGAGGTCGGGGTTGTCCTTGAGCGCCTTTTCCACCTGTTCGATCGGCACTGATAAGAGTTCTACGGGGGTAAAGGCAACTGCATGGTAAAACCGATCGGCCTTCTGCCCCGTAATCAGGGAGAGAATGCCAAACACGCTGTTTTCTCGTAACAGTGCCACCGTAATCTCTTCCCCAGCTTCGTAAACACGGGAAAGCTTGACTGCTCCTTTTTGCAGGAAGTAAACCCGCTCAGCCGGATCACCCGGAAAAAAAATAGTCTTGCCACGTTCAAAGCTCTCAACCATCGGGGGGAAGGCACCACCTCCCATCTGGCGAAACATGGCTGCAAGTGGTTTATCAGGAATTACTGCCATCTAACTCCGTCGCGATCGCAATCCAGAAGGACATCCAATGAGTGAATTAGTTCAGCACTTGACAAAAGTTGCTTTTTGCTCAGGAGGCTGAATAAATTTTGACTTTTATCTTACCCTCTAGTGTGGCAAGATGCACGTTTTTGTTCAACATATGAACCAAATTTTTTCGATCTGCTCCATGAAATACTGAACCAGGCGCTAGGTCGTCTCTTGAGCCGGTGCCTCTCTCCTGCTGCCCCTCTGTTCCGGAGGTGATCTGTTCCGGAGGTGATTTGTTCTAGTTGCCCCTCTTTTCTGGGTGCTGCTCTTTTCCCGGTGCCCATCTTTGAGTATTCTCATAAAGGCTTGATAAAGGCTTGCAACTTGGGAGAAATCATCCAACCGTTATGCTGAACCTATCTGGAAAAAATGCACTCGTCACCGGCATTGCCAACGACAAATCGATCGCCTGGGGAATTGCCCAACAGCTTCATAAAGCAGGCGCAAACCTAGGGATCACTTACCTGCCGGATGAGAGCGGCAAGATGGAGAAGAAGGTTCGTGAGTTGACTGCCCCCCTTGCCCCCAGTCTTTTCGTCCCCTGTAATGTGCAGAACGATACCCAAATGCAGAGCACGTTTGAGACGGTGAAGGAGCAGTGGGGGCGGTTGGATATCCTGGTTCACTGTCTCGCCTTTGCCAATAAGGATGAACTGAAAGGGGATTTCAGTAATACCAGCCGCGATGGATTCAAGCTGGCGTTGGATATCAGCGCCTATTCCCTGCTGCAAATGGCTGGTCTGGCCAAACCGTTGATGACCGAGGGTGGCAGCATTATTACCCTGACCTACTTAGGCGGGGTGAAGGTAATCCCAAACTACAATGTGATGGGTGTGGCTAAGGCGGCTTTGGAAATGAATGTTCGCTATCTGGCCTATGAAATGGGTGCCCAGGGGGTTCGAGTCAATGCGATTTCTGCGGGTCCCATTCGTACCTTGGCTTCTTCGGCGGTGGGGGGCATTCGCGACATGATCAAGCATGTGGAGGAAGTTTCACCCCTGCGGCGGGCAGTGACTCAGATTGAGGTAGGCAATACAGCGGCATTTCTGGCGAGCGATCTTTCCAGTGGGATGACCGGGCAGGTGCTGTATGTAGATTCAGGCTATGAGATTATGGGCATGACGGACACCCGCGTGGAGGGCTAAGGGAGAGATCATGAACTTTTGAAAAAGTTCATGATCTCTCGGGTGGCGACGCGGATGATGGTGGATGTATCTCGTCTGCGGACAGCTTGGCTCCAGGCGTGGGCACTGATGAAATTGAGAATGTGCAACAACCCGATCGCGGTATTGACGGCATCGGCATCCCCGATCAGTTGCAGTTGGATCTGTTTGGTTTGACGTTTCATTGGGTTTCCTCAACGCTAAATGGAATGGACGAGGAGAACTCAAAAAACTAGCCGCCCCGTTGTCTGACATGACAAAACAGAGCGGCTTGGAATGCTAAAATGCAATCCAGGTCACCATGCTGGTTGTGACAGCTTGGGGGCTTAGCGATCGTTTTGAGGTCCTTACGCTCAAGGCGATCGCGCTAGATTTTTGGGCTTAAGCGGTAGAAAATTGGATCATCCTCTACAACTCAATCATAGAACTTTAGCGGTGATCATACGTTCCCGTCAAGCGTACAGGGGTAAAAAATTTAGGGAAGGGCATCTCCTAACCTACAGACCCAGCATTGCCTGTAACGTAAATGCCAAAAATGCAAGTCCACCCACAATAACGCCTGTGGAGGCGATCGCGGTGATTGGGTTCTTAAACAGTGGCACCAGGGGCGAAAAGGCATAGAGCAGAATGCCCAGCATCACCCCAGCCAAAAAGCGAGGATATTTTGAAATCGTCTTTAAAAGTTCTTGCATGGTAATAAATTCGTTCCAAGCTGCTAGTTTGATTCTATGATAAAGGAATGCTGACCCAAACTCGACCCGTTGTTCAGCCTCGCCCTTTTCTCAAGTGGGCTGGAGGCAAAAGTCAATTGTTGCCGCAGTATGCCGAATTTTTCCCCAGTCGGTATCGAAGATATTTCGAGCCATTCCTGGGAGGAGGTGCGGTGTTTTTTCATTTGCAGCCCGATCGCAGCTTCTTGGCAGATATTAACCTGGAGCTGGTCAATGTCTATCGCTGTATCCGGGATGAGGTGGGGGCAGTGATCGATCTCCTGCGGGAACATCACCTCAACCATTGCGCCGATCATTATTACGCAGTTCGTGCCCAGATTACCACTTCAGACGATTGGTTCTCTCAGGGGAATCACATTGAACGGGCCGCCAGAATTCTATACCTGAATAAGACCTGTTTCAATGGTCTCTATCGAGAAAATTTGAAGGGTCATTTTAATGTACCGATGGGTCGCTACAAAAACCCCAGCATTTATGATCCGGAATTACTGCGCGCCTGTGCAAAGAGTTTGCGCCGAACCCAGATTGAACCCTACTCTTTTGAAGTGATTCCTGATCTGGCGACTCCTCAAGATTTTGTCTATTTCGATCCGCCCTACCATCCCATTAGTGCAACGAGTAAGTTCACTTCTTACAATCGCTATACCTTTCTAGAAGCTGAGCAAACTCGGTTGCGGGATGTGTTTGTGGCACTGAGCGATCGTGGGGTGAAGGTGATGCTATCGAATTCCGATTGTGAGTTTATCCGCGAACTGTATGCGGGCTACAAGATGCGTACGATCTATGCTTCCCGCCATATCAATGCCAAAGGTGACAAGCGCGGCAAAATTACGGAACTGTTAATTACTTCCTACTAGTCAGGAGTGGATCTCGCTTTTTGCGGATTAGATCTCATCAGGGTTGATGCCTTGGGCACGGAGAATTTCAGTAAGGCGATCGGCTCTTTGCTTTTCTGCCTCAGCCCGTTGCTTCTCCTGGTCGATTTGCTCGATCGCCCAGGGCAAAAGATTCCCTGCCGCATCCCACCAGCGCAGCCAATAGC
>JAYKGX010000388.1:0-22671 GCA_035285565.1 Synechococcales cyanobacterium | reverse complement strand
GCTTTTCGGTTTGAAGTCCCCCTTATTAAGGGGGATTTAGGGGGATAGAGAGATTCACGGGAATCGAGTTGCATCGAGCTGCTGACATTGGATTAAATCACCTCTAGATTAAATCCCTATGTAGGTTGGTTGGGCAGCCTGTAGCTTGCTTCCCGAAGGGTTACCCAACACCCCGAAAATGTTGGGTTTCATCAACTTAACCCAACCTACCCAATGGGATGTTATTTCTGAGTTGTAGAGGATTTCAATTCTTTTCAACTCTAGGTCTAATTAGCGATCGCCAGGATAAAACAGAGGTATATCCCCAGCGATCGCTTTTTGTACCCACTTCTAATGCTGGATTCACTCACCGCTCCGCAAGGGTAATGTTATTGAACAAACCCCTTTCGGCATCCATCCTGCTATTCCAATTTGCGATCCAACTGACAATTTCTGAATTCCTCTAACGATCGCAAATCCAAACTCCAAACTCCTATATCATCAGCGATCGCAACTGATCCAACGTGTCTCGCACAGAATTGGCTGACTGGTGCAAGGCCTGCAGTTCTGCATCCGTCAGATTCAGTTCCAGTACCGATTCCACACCGCGACACCCTAAGCGGCAGGGAACTCCAATGAAGATATCTTTCAACCCATATTGCCCATCCAGATAGGCCGCTGCGGGTAAGAGACGCGATTGGTTATACAGCAGCGTTTCTACCATCAGGCAGGCAGAAGAAGCAGGAGCATAGTAAGCACTGCCCGTTTGCATCAATTGGACAATTTCTGCACCGCCATTTCGGGTGCGATCGACCAACCGAGCGATCGTCGCTTCATCCATCAATTCCGAAATTGGAATGCCACTCACGGTAGAATAACGCGGAACAGGCACCATCAAATCCCCATGACCGCCCAAGACAGTCGCATGGATTTCTGCCACAGACACCCCTAACTCCATGGCAATAAAAGCTTCAAAGCGCGCCGCATCCAGAACCCCGGCCATACCCATCACTCGGCTGGGGGGCAGTTGGCTCGTTTGCCATGCCAAGTAGGTCATGATATCTAAGGGATTGGTCACCATCAAGATCACAGCATCAGGGGAATAAGCGATCGCATTTTTGACCACCTGTTCCACAATTCTGGCATTGGTTAGCAACAGGTCATCTCGGCTCATACCTGGCTTGCGAGCCACCCCTGCTGTCACCACAATCACATCTGACTGGGCAGTATCTGCGTAATCATTCGTGCCACTAATCTGACGGTTATGCCGCTCAACCCCTCGGGCTTCCATTAAATCTAGGGCAAGCCCCTGCGGACGACCTGGAATCACATCCAATAAGATTACATCCGCTAAATTTTTTTCAGCAATTCTCTGCGCAAGCGTACTACCAACATTCCCAGATCCAATGACAGAAACTCGGAACTGGGAACAAGTGGGATATTGGGAGATCAGCATGGCAAGGCTCCTCCAACTTGGAATGGGCTACCACCTGATTCAGAACTGGACTCAAGCATGGTTGACTCAAGTGCGGTTGAATCAAGAGGCACAGCCTGGTCTTGCCTCCACTCTATCAAGCCCTAACCAGGAAAGACTTCTAACTGATCAATCCTTAACCAAATGTTGGGAGTTGGAACAATTCCAAACTTGACAAACGCATAATCGCCCCGCAGATCTAAGACTTCACCCGGCGTTTCAAAAATGTAGCTCGGAAATCGCATATCACTAGCCTGTGCTTCCAAACTTCCTTGCAATTTGTCAGCAATGGCACGCACCATCGCCCCTTTCTTCACGCTCATGGTTAACTCCGTAACTTGCAACAACCTTTGGAATACTTCACTCAAGTTGAAAAGGCTCAAGGTCAAACTACTGAAGCTCAACCTGTGACTGCTTAGGATCCCGTCGTTTGGGCTGCAAACATTTGCTTCAGGCGCTCTAGATCTTGTGCCCAACGGGGATCGGGCTGGAAGGAATCATTCTCACTGTTGTTGCTGCGGCGATTATTATTGCCCTTGTTGTTGCCCTTGCGCTGCTTGCCCCCATTGTTACCACTGCTGGTGTTACCACTGCTGGTGGCAGCGGTTTCGGCAGGTGCTTCATCGCCTTTCTCTTTGGTACGGGGTAGAGCCTTTTCAATTTTCAGGCTGCTCTCTTTGACAGCGGCACCATTGAACTTTTCGATGAACTGATCAGCTTCTTCGTCATTCTTGACGGTGACAAAGCCAAATCCACGGCATTTCCCCGTCTTGCGATCGGTGATGAGCTTTGCAGAGACAGACTCTCCCGATTCAGAGAAGACGGCTTCTAACTCCTGACGGCTTAAATCTTCAGGCAAGTTACCAATATAAAGACGAACAGACATAACCAAGAGACCTCCAGAGTCTATAACTGTCGTAACTGAGTGGTGAAAATTCTGGTTCTAGATTAGGTGCTAAACAGCGATCGCAATTTAATCCACTCATCCCCTATTGAACCCTGAACTTCACCCGTGCCAACCCCTGCCTACCTCGGTGTCGGTCTCTTCCCCTACTCGATCGTCGAGCAACTTGCCGCCCGATGACGCACGATCGGTCGTAGACCAAAACTCACTCTAGCCAGATCTAATTTAGTGCATTCTGTAATTTCAGTTGCATTCAACAGGCCACTATCTGCAAATTGCCTGGGACAAGGTGCAGGGTACCAACAGTTCAGCATCTGGTTGTTAAATGACACAAACTCGTTTACTTCTGATAGAGCGGCTGGGACATGATTGCCATTCACTAAGGTACCATGCTCCTTTCCTTTGGGCTAGGGCGAACCCAGGATTAAAAAAAAACCAGCCGGAACTCGACTGGTCAAGCTTGCTGTGTTGGGAGGAGAAAATTCTGATATCGAGACCATTCCGCTTCAACAACGATCGCACGCTGCCACAAGTAGGAGGGTACATGACGAGCAAAATGCTGAGCGATCACGCCTCTTATGGGACAAATCTCCAGCAAAACTTGCTGAAACGGCTGAGTTGCAGGACTATCAGGCTCCTGTAAAGAAATGTAACATTATTGTCGATGGTTGTGCAACTGTTCTTAACAAATTTGGGTAGATCAAGTCAAGTTTTGGTAGATCAAGCAAGTGGGCAGCGCGAGGCAAATGGCGCAGGGCAAGCTGGGTTAGAGTAGGGCAAAAGTTCCAAGTAGAGTTGCTATGATCCCCAAAAGGAGTGAATAAAATTGATGGAAGGCTTGATAGGGAGGGGAGGCAGACCCGCACAGTTGTTGGAGATCCAGCCAAGGAGTCGCACCTCGCCGTAACCACCCGATCGCCCTCACGGCTTCTCCTCGGCGATCACTCAGACCAGCCAGCCAGCCAGCGGATCCCTGCCACCAGAGACCGATCGCCCCCAGGAGAGAACGATCGTGCAGTTTGAGCAGTCCCACCGGCGTTTGCAGCCAGAGATCTTGTCCCAAACCGTTATGCATTGCCGATCGCCCCAAAATCTGCCCCGTTAGCTGGACAGGATAAACTTGGAGCGGATGAGCAGTGGCATCTTGAACCAGGTGCGCCAACGGGTTGGGTTCGTCCAAGGGTGCCGATGGGCTGGCGATCGGGGATTGCCGATGACGGACTGGGCTGGACGATTCTCTAGAGGAAAGGCTTCGCCCACGATCGGGGAAGTAGGCATTAAAACGCCAAAAAGTGCCGATTCCAAAGCCGAAGAGGGGGAGACCGATCAACAGACCATAGTCACTGCCCAACCAGGCGAAGCGATAGTTATTGAGCAGCAAAATTCCCAACCAGCCGATCCCCCAGGCCAGAACCGCTAGGCCCAAACCCAGCAGTAATCCGACGATCGGGGCGATCGCTTGTTGAAAATTCGGGTTGGAGACAAATTCTTTTTGGGAGGATGCAGCTTCTGATAGAGGCTGACGCAATGAGAAATGAGGCTGCAGTTTCCAAACAGTTGCCATTTGCATCAGGCTTTGTAGGCGATCGCCCAGCAGCGGACTGGTGTGGCAGAGATTCCAAGTGCGACGATTTTTCGCCTGGTAATCCCAAGCAAGCACGGTTGCAGGAGAAAAATGCTGGAGATAGCTACCGAGAGGAATCGCCACCTGAGGGCTGAGGGGCAGGAGAGGGTCTAGACTTTCCAACAGGGGAGAACTCTGCTGCTGGGTAATGACGGTTTGGGCGGTGCCGATCGCCAGTTTGATCAGGGCATTTGCCAGTCCATTGGGATTCCCCGTTAGATTACAAGCAGTGCGATCGCTGTAGGAAACTCGTTGCTTCGCTAAGGGGATGCCGGCCCAGCGGAAACTGCGGAACAAGCCATAACTGATGGCAGCAATCACAGACAACCCATAGGCAGGAAGTTGCAACATCCCTCTCAGGAACCCATTCAGCCATTGCATTGCTCGTTGATCTGGCTTGCCCAGGGTCGGGATCTGTTGGAGGAGTTGAAGATAGCGATCGCCGAGCCGAGCCACCTGATCGTAAATAACAAAAGGAATCTGCAAAATAACGGCGACCCAACTGAGGGTGGCTGCACTGCCATTGTTGAGATGCGCCCATTCCACCGCGTAGAGACTGGCTAATTCATCATCCTGGAGTTGTTCCAGCAGTCCCTGACTAACGGCGATCGTCGCGGTTTTGGCGGTAATGCCATAGCTGAAAATAAAAGGCTCTGCTCTGGGAAATACCATCAGCCTGGGCTGCGGGCGACGGCGTTGCTGGCTACTGCGTTGCAGCAGACGGTAGGTTTCTGGACTATAGGTCGCTAATTTAGCTGAGGGCATCGGTTTCATGCCATAGAAAATCCGCCAAATCGTCGTCAGGATCCAAGGAGACAGTCCATAAAGTAACGTTAAACTGACCACAATGGGTAACCAAGGAACCGAAAAATTTGGGACGGTTCCCCCTTGGTGGAAGACTTCGATGGACAGTTTGCTCATTAACCATTGGGCGACTGTCAGCAGCCCATTTAAACCGGTGGGGATTAAAAAGAGGGCGATCGGGGTTGCCATTTGAGCCAGCCGTAACCGCAGATCTGACTTGGGCGGCAAAGGATTCCAGCGTTGGGCGCGATCGCTGGCTTGTGACGGTTGAAATGGCTGAGAATTCATGGGCTTCGTCCCCCAACATCAATCCCTTCCAGGATACCCAATGCCATTCAGCCTGGGATCGATTCGCTAGGATGTGTTGTTTGGATGAGTCTGTCAATGCGATCGCAGGGTGATGAGTTCAGTCGGAGCGATCGAGAATTGCAGCACCCCTTGATGGAGGGTAATGGGATCTTCGACCCGCCCAGACTGTTGAGGCAAGCTACGCAGCCGTTGAAATTTCAGCGGTTTTCCCTGGGTGAGTTCTGCAATCCGGAGCGTCACTTGATAGGCTTGTGCCGGATAGCCTGTTTGATCATGGGGATCTGAGCTATTGCGAAATTGAGCATGCGTGAAATTGCTCACCCCCACCCGCCAACTGCCATCGGGGGCTTGACCGATCGCCGCAAAAATTCTGGGTTTCTTGCCGTAGCTCCATTGCATCGCCCCATCCAGGGAACTGCGAGTACGGCGAAAGCGGGTGCCCGCTGGGAAGGTGCGACTGAGCTGCTGATATTGAAAGAATTTCTGAAAGGGGGTGAGGCGAAAGGGGCGCAGATCATAGCGCAAAATCCGCGTGGCGTTATCCCTGGGGTCGCTCACTTCCCAGCCAATGAAATGAAACCAATGGGTGGTGCCGTGATTCAGATCATTCAACACACGGCTTGCCATGGCGATCGCTCGAAACTTGTCCCCCGGTTCTTCTGGTCCATTTTCGCCCGCTTCCGTCATCCAGTAAGGTTTGCCCGCCAGTTGATCAGCTAGGGTTTCCGTGGCTCCCATGGTGTAGGTATGGGCAGAAATTCCCGCTAAGCTGTCCCAGGCAAGGCGATCGCGCTTCAGCAAACCCAGGGTATCTAGCAAAATCTGATCGACATTGGCATTTTCAGGAGCAATAATCTGGACCTGTTGTAAACCGCGTCGATCGAGGGCTTGGCGGAGTGCTTTCACCACTAGGACGATTTGCTCTGGCAAGATGCGATCGTGATCATTGGGTTCGTTTTGAATTCCGGTGGCTTGCAGGGTGATGCCCGTCGTTTGTTGCAAATCGGCGATAAATTCTGCTAATACCTCCCCATAGGCAACTTCCATGCCCGGTTTCAGTCGCATTCCCGTTTGCACACTGCCTGCTGGATCGGGTTGCCGCAGCCAATTTGGCATACTATCTGGGGCCAATAATAGAGTTACAACTCCCGCTTCCTGAGCTTCTCGGATCAAACCATTGTCCACATAGGTGCGGCGAAAAGGGGTGAGATTGCGCTGAGTCGGGGTAGGGGCATAGCTGGGTAGATCAAACCACAGCCGTAAATGCCGAAATTGCAGATCGCGCCAGAGGATAAGCTGTAAACTACGGCGTTGATTGGGGGTGAGCTGGTGATAGGTGCGATCGGCGTTGAGTAGGGAGGTGCCAAACCCTTCAAACCGTTGCCGAGGCTGAGGATCGACAGTGAGAGTCACGTTGGGTAGGTGAGGGTGCTCGGGTGAGCGATCGGGCTGAGAAGGGCGTGAGGGGTGAGTGCTAGGTGGTAGGGTACTTTTTGGGAATGCCTGTAAGAAGCAGCCCGTCAGGAGGGATAGCCCCACGATCGCGCCTCCCCACTGCCATGGGGTCAATTGCCTGAGGTGCGATCGGGATGTCATGGGGCAAAGGGATGGACGAATGGGGTTAAATGGCGGTGGGTTCTTTGCCGGATACGACGGGGGCGACGGATTTTAAAACCAGATCGGGATGATCGGCTAATAATTGGTTGCAATTCCATTCGTTGCGGAATAGCAGAACCGGACGCTCCCAACTGTCTTTGACGGTAATGGTGTTGAACAGCCGACCCAATTTCTCTAAGGCAGGCCAACCGCCCTCTACCCAGCGGGCAACGGTATAGGGTAGCCAATCGAGGGTGGTTTCTACGCCATATTCGTTTTGCAACCGGAATTGTACAACTTCCATTTGCAATTGTCCGACCGCTGCCAAAATTGGATCGCGCTTGGCTTCATCCACGGAATACATGATCTGGATCGCCCCTTCTTCCCGCAGTTCCGATACCCCTTTGCGAAACTGTTTGAATTTGGAGGGGTTGGGATTGCGCAGATAGGCAAATAATTCCGGCGAGAAACAGGGAATGCCTTCATATTCCAAGCGTTGCCCGAGATAAATGGTGTCGCCGATCGCAAAGGCTCCGGGGTTGTTTAAGCCAATGATGTCGCCGGGGTACGCTTCTTCAATCACTTCCCGATCCTGGGCAAAGAGTTTTTGCGGTCGAGACAGCCGTACCGTTTTACCGCTGCGGGCATGGGTGACGGTCATATCTTTCTCAAATTTGCCAGAACAAACGCGGACAAAGGCAATGCGATCGCGGTGTTTAGGATCCATATTTGCCTGCAATTTGAACACAAAGCCGGAGAATTCCGGATGGGTTGGCGCAATCATGCCTTGGGTGCTCTCGTGCTCACCAGGTTTAAGGGCATAGTCCAAAAAGGAATTCAAAAACAGTTCAACGCCAAAGTTGGTCATCGCACTGCCAAAGAACACCGGAGTCATCTTTCCCTGGTGAATGGCTTCTAGATCCAGCTCGCCGCCCAGTTCTTCAATTAATTCCAATTCATCTTTAAATTGATAGTAGAGATCCGCTTCCAAAAGTTCTTCAACGCTGGGATCCCCAAGGTCAATCACCGTATCCTTGGCAGCCCGTTTCCCGTGGGTGGTGCGTTCAAACAGGTGAATCTTGCGTTCCCGCCGATCGAACACCCCCTTAAAGCGATCGCCCATGCCAATTGGCCAATTCACCGCGTAGGTTCGCATTCCCAGTTCCTGCTCAATCTGATCCAGAAGATCTAAGGGCAATCGACCGGGACGATCGAGCTTGTTCACAAAGGTAAAAATAGGCAGCGATCGCAATTGGCAGACTTCAAACAGCTTGCGGGTCTGTGGTTCTAAACCCTTTGCTGCATCAATCAACATCACCGCATTGTCGGCGGCTGCCAGGGTGCGATAGGTATCTTCACTAAAGTCTTGGTGCCCAGGGGTATCTAGCAGGTTGATGTAGCGCTGGCGATATTCAAATTGCAGCACCGTGGAGGTGATGGAAATCCCCCGTTGTTTCTCCATTTCCATCCAGTCCGAGGTGGCATGGCGCTGTTCTTTGCGCGCTTTGACAGCCCCCGCTTCGTGAATTGCTCCACCGTATAGCAACAGCTTTTCCGTTAAGGTGGTTTTCCCGGCATCTGGGTGGGAAATGATCGCAAAATTGCGGCGACGATCGACCGCCTGCTGAAGTTCGGTTTGCAATTCTGTAGACATGCGGTTAGCGACAAAAAACGGGGTGCTAGCAAAACAGGATTCTATTGTGCCATACTCCCCGACGGTCCCTCGGTAATTCTTGTTTCTTCTGGCACCGATCGATCGAATGGTTACTTACCTGCATCCCTCTAGAGACGTTTCGCCGAACGTAGAGACGTCTCGGCGAAACGTCTCTACCCCATTATCCCATCATCCACAATTTATACTGGCTTCACAAAACCGATGTAATTTCTCAGTCAAAATTTAACTTCTTCACCGCAATCTTCCGGAGAAAGCTCTGTAAAATAGAAATCAAGAAATACAGACTGTATTAGTTTTCTCTAGGCATACCTTTCTCGGCATGGAAAAAATGGTGCGAACTGATTAAGGCATGGCTGAGCTGTTTGGATGAGGGTTCCTCACGTTCACAGCAGCATTGCCTATAGCTCTCTTTTTTTGACATGGTGCATCCTGTCATTGAAAGTCAGTTCTCTTAGGTGAATTTGGTAATTAGCTGAATCTGGTGATTCGCTTAATCCTTGCATATTGCTATTCACTGCTTGATTAATTAGGTTGCATCATTTCCATCTCTATCAGGGCATCAATTTTGACAATATTCCTTGGCACATCGTCTGGGAGAGAACTCATCTAACAATTGAAGGGCGCGATCGTCGTGAATCGTGCCTGTCAATTGAGCGATTTCTGCCTACAGCGGTTGCCTTGACTCATTGGTTCCTGATTATTTCCAAAGCCTATCAATTATGTTAGTTCGTGCTCCTGATCCATTTGGTTCAAATTCTCCGGTTGCCAATGCTCAGCTTGGGAATCAGGTTGATATTCGATCGCTCCAATTGCTGTTTCGCAATTCCTCTTCCGGTCAGAATTTTTTCACCCCGCTGAATAGTGTTGCTCCAGGCGACAGTCAATCGCTACCAACGGTGGCTCCGACTTGGGAAATTGTGGGGACGGGGGATTTCAACAAAGATCAAGAACTTGATATCCTATGGCGAGAAAAATTTAGTGGGCAAAACACCTGGTGGACGATGCGGAACAGTCAGGTGACTGGGAGTTTTGGGATTGCGGCGGTGCCTGATATGACTTGGCAGGTGGTTGCCGTGGCCGATTTTAACCGGGATACGGGTCTGGATATTCTCTGGCGGAACCGCGTCACCGGGGCGAATCTCCTCTGGTTTATGGATGGCGATCGCTTTGTCAATGCTTTGCCTGTGATGGCGGTGGCGGATCTCAATTGGCAAGTGGTGGGTGCAGGAGACATTAATCAAGATAACCAAACTGATATTCTTTGGCGGAATGCGACCACGGGTGAGCACCTCTGGTGGTGGATGAGTGGGGCAACCTGTGTGGGGGCAACGAGTAATTTACCGAAACGGGTGGGGGCAGAGCACCAAATTGTCGCCATTGCAGACTTTAATGACGATCGCAGTATCGATATTCTCTGGCAAAACCGAGCTGCAGATGGGCTTCAGCTATGGGTCATGCAGCAGGAAACGGTCTTAGCAGAATACAACATTGGCACGGCTGGGCTAGGCGGACAATGGGAAGTCGTCGGGCTGCTGTCTGGCACGCGCTCGGTCGCAGCGGAAGTGGGCAACAGTCTGGCAACAGCGGAAGAACAAACATATGCTGATTTCTTCCGGACTCAGACAGTGGGCGGGGGCGATGGCAGTGATATCTATCGGGTAGCAGTGGGCGAAAGGGGCTATCTGTCTGCCTTCTTGACTGGCTTGACGGGAGATGCTGATGTCCGCATTATTGCTGACCGTAACAACAACGGGGCGATCGATGCGGGTGAGGTGCTGGCTTGGCAGTGGGAACGGGGTGTGAATCCCGAAACGATTCGCCGGTTTGTGGAACCCGGTTGGTACTTTATTGAAGTGCTGCGCCCTAGTAGTTTACTTGCAAATGGTCAAGTGGCAGGCTACACACTATCTAGCAACTTTAGACCTGCTGCATCCAATCCAGAACAATTCAAGCTAAATATCAACTATGGGGCTGGCACAGAACTGTTAACCGAAGCGGCGAAAGGGGCGATCGCCAGTGCGGCAGCCTATTGGGAAGCGGTCATTCCCAGCCGCAGTGCCATTACCAATTTCCAAGATCTGACGATTAACCTGACGGTGGAAAATCTCAACGATGGTGGGATTTTGGCGCAGGCGGGTCCCAATTTGCTAAACAACGCAGGACGCTTGGTAATCACGGGTGGAACGTCTCGGATCAATAGTCAACGGGTGCATGAATTGAATGGCAGTCTAGAACGTCTGCGACTGGTGATGACCCATGAGTTTTCCCATGCCCTGGGGTTTGGCACAATTTGGCGACCCTTTACCTTTAGTAATGGGGTGACCGTGGGCAGAACCTATGTGAATTTCAGCAATCAAACCTACTTGGCAGAAACCTATGCCGGATTTGCCTATGGGGAATTACTCGGGAGTGCAACCCCGATCGCAATTCCGGTCGATACGGTCTATGCCCATTGGGATGAAGTTCGATTTGACACAGAGCTGCTCACGCCGTTTGTTGAATGGGGTGGTGCTATGCCCGTCAGTCAGTTAACGATCGCCGCTTTGCGAGACTTAGGTTGGAATGTCAACTATGGGGCTGCGCAGCCCTATGACCTGCCCAGGTTTGCAGCCGTTCAAGAAACGGTTGGTTGGCAGCGTGGAAATGGTTTGGCGAATTTGCGAAGTGCTGATGGGACTGGGGATGACTTGACAGCGATCGCGGATCCAGTTCCTCCGGCACAAGCCCATGGCTGGACCTGTGGCTGTTCCCAACATCTCTCGCAAAATCGGCGCGGGCTACAGTGGATTGGGCAGAGTTCCCTAGAGAGTTCTCTATTGGGATAAGGGCTTCTGCCAGCGCTTTGAAGAATATGAAACAGCGCCTGATCCAGCTCATGGACTGTTTGAGGACAGAGAGTGGAGCGCCACCGCAGCTCATCAGGCAGTAAGAACGGCTCCAGAAAACAGGAAAACAACTCAGCTAGCATATTGGGATGCTAACACTCACTTACGAGTACAAGCTAATGCCAACTAAAGATCAGATTGCCGAGATGGATCACATTTTGGAGGTCTGCTCATCAGTCTGGAATTACGCCTTGAAAGAGCGAAAAGACTGGATTGCCGCGCGCAAATGTCCAATCAACGCTTGCTCATTGCGGGGTGGTACATCTTCAAAACCGCCCATCGACTCTGTGACGAGGGTGAAACGATCGCAGTGGAACAGTTAAACATAGTGGGGCTAAGCCGTGGCTTTCTCGGCAAGCACCTGCTTGATGCGGGACACGGACAGTTCATCCATCAAATCCTGCCGTGGGTGTGCTTCAAGCGAGGCGTTGCCTTTGCGAAAAATGAGGCAAGGTTTAGTGACTGTAACGATTACATCTTTACCCTCTAGCCGATGAGGGGCAGATGCGCGGCGCGGATGTACCGCTGCACTTGTAATTGATTGACCATCGACACGAGAGATTTTGACCTCTACGCGTATTCCAGTTGGAACTTCAAAGTTGACATAGGTGTGTGTCCAGTCCCTCAAATGGGTGTAGTAGCCGAGATCAGACGCCTGGTTAGCAAGTAACGGATTAATATCCTGGATTTGTCTGGCTTTGCTGCCGGTCTCATAGGCGGTGACGAACTTCCAGGTGTCAGAACCCTCAACTCGCACATGCACTCTGTAACGCCTCGATTTTTTGATGTCGGGCGATTGATCGATACCGGGCACCTTACCGTACCAAGACAGCGTGGTAGGGGCAGGCAGATCGTTGTACGTAGTAGTCTCAGCAGAGGACGATCGCGATTTAAGCAGTGGTGCCAGCAGACCGGCGATGGTTAGGGGTAGATATCTTAGGAAGAAAAGTCGGCGATTGAAATGCATCATTGGCTGGCTCTAGTTGCAACAGTGCGGTGTGTAACTCATCAGGCTGAGACACGTCACTCATTAAATCAACGTCTTCCTCTTTAATCAAACAATCAGAGAAAATTACACTTATTTTTATATTTTTCAAATTATATTTATAAGGATTGGCTTTTCTTCATAGAAGTCGAATGAATGACCTGGTTCCGCGCCGCCCAGACCACCATTCGCTTGGTCGCGATGAATCCTTTGATCAACGTGAGTTCGACACCTGATTGTCTGACCAAACTTCCTGGCGACGTTGCTGACCCGCGCCGGAATGAATAATTCCTACGGAAACGCTACGCGACCGGCGCTCTCAGGGCGAAGTCTACTGAAAGTAGACTAGAAAAGGAGTTCAGGATCTTTCAGTCCGTTGGAAACGGACTTCGCTCTAGGAGCACCGAATTCTATTCCGGTGCGGGCTGACAACGCAGCAGAGAGACTTTCAAACGTTTTTTCAGTCAATCAAGTTCGACGCTTCCTGGCGAGCCGTTGGCGTTGGTGTTGGCGTTGGCGTTGGCGAAGCCTCTGCCCTAGCAGAAAGCCTCTGCCCTAGCAGAAAACCTCCCGGAACGGGAATCCCCTAGAAATGTCCGCAGGGGTCAGTAACTGACAAACAATCCCTAGTTTCCAATCCGCCTATTGCAGTTTCAGTACATTTAAACTGAGCGTAATCAGCGTTAGAAATAGAATAAAACCGATCGTATCTAGCATTGTTGTCACCAGCGGTCCACTCACCAATGCCGGATCAAGTTTCAGCCGTTTCAGCCCGATCGGCAGTAGCGTTCCCAGGGTCACTGCCACTAAGGAATTGGTTGCCATGACCGTACCTGCTACCAGCGAAACCCATCGCTCTTCCGGTTTCGTCCAAATTAACGACAGTAAGACCATCGTTGTTCCCAAAGATAGCGCTGTTCCCAAGCCCGCTAGCAATTCCTTTTTCAAAATGCGCAGCGTATCTTCCGGTGTCACTTCCCCCAGTCCGATCGATCGAATTGTGACGGTTAACGCTTGAATGCCCACCGTTCCCCCAGTATTAGAAAACAAGGGCATAATGACCGCCAGCACAGGCACCTTGGCGATCGTCGTTTGAAAGGGCGAAATGGAACTCGAAGCCCCAATATACAACGCCATAATCCCCAACAGCCAGGGGAGGCGATTGCGTAACTTTGCCAACGGCGGCGACAACGAAGATTCATCCCCACTGGTCACCCCAGCAATTTTTTGAATATCCTCCGTCGCCTCTTCTTCCAGGACATCCACCATGTCATCGATCGTCACAATGCCCACCAATCGATCTTCGCGATCGACCACGGGCACTGCCAGCAGATCATACCGCTTCATCACCTGCGCCGCTTCTTCCTGGGGGGTTTCCGTTTGCACCTTAATGACGCGATCGCTCGCCACATCCCGCACATAGGCATCCGGCAAAGAAAAAAGCAATTGCCGCAGGGAAATCACCCGCACCAACTTCCGGTGATTATCAGTCACGTAAGCGTAATAGACGGTTTCCTTATCGCGATCGTTGGCACGAATTTTACTGAGGGCTTCCGCCACGGTCAGACCTTCCCGGAGCCGGACATATTCCGTGGTCATCACCCGTCCTGCAGTTCCCTCGGCATAGCCTAGAATTGTCGCCGTGGCTTGCCGTTCCACCGGACTCAGTTGCTGAATCAAACGCCGTACTACGCCTGCTGGCAGCTCATCAAACAATTCTGCCCGATCGTCTGGGCGCATTTCCTCAATCAACTGACAAATTTGGGCATCATGCAGGGAACCAATCAGCGATTCTCTTACGTCTGGATCCAAATATTCAAATACCGCCGTGGCTTGATCCTTTCTCAGCAGGCGGAAGGCGATCGCCCGTCGTTCGGTGGGTAGATCGGCCATATAGTCCCCTACATCCACCGGAGGCAGTTGATTGAGTTCAAACTTAAGTCGATTTAAGTCAGTAATTTCCGACAGCGAAGTACGTCCTTCCTGGGTCAACATGCGTCACCTCAAATCTCCCGCGCGCTGGGAGACTGATGGATCCCAGCACTATAGGAGGCTACTACTGTGGGGTAATGGACTCTGGTCCATGAAACGATACAAAAAGCAACATCGGGTTCACATTCATGATCCCGCTATGCCTATGCTACCCTCGAAAGCGCGTAACCACAATGTTGTCTGTGGCACTCGATCGATTCCTTTATCCCTTACTGATTTTTCAGATCTCGTTGAGTAAGATGATGCAGGATTGTGTAAATCAGGTGTAGACAGCAGTTAACCTACGGAAACCAGCACGCATTGCACGGAAGATGCAATAGAGCGTGTGATAAGAAATTGTGAAAATTCTCTTGGAATAGGATGATGCATCAGCAGGTGAGGAGGTTACGGATCATGGGCAACAGCAAATTGGGTCAAGCCAGCAAGTACGGGCGAGTCAGCATCTGCTGGAATTTGCCAATCCGATCGGGGGCGATCGTGGGGTTGATGGTTTTAGGGATAGCGGGCTGTGGCGTACAACCCCCATCACCTACGCCAACCCCGAGTCCCACCGCTGCTGTACCCAGCCCCAGCCCCAGCCCCACGATCGCCGCTTCGTCGAGTCCCAGTCCCGAACCTTCACCCACTCCCAGTCCCACAGTCTCCCAAACGGTCAAACCCAGCCCTGCTGCCCAAGACAACGTGACAGTGCAAATCTATCAATTGGACGATCGCTGTGAGAATTACGTCAGCAAGGCGAAGCAATTTCCCAAACAAGACACCTTGGAAGCGGTGGTGGGCGATCTGCTGCGAGACAGTAATAGCACAGACTTCAGCGTTGCCAGCTATCGGGTGAAACAGGAAGGGGCGATCGCCACGATCGATTTACGCTTGGCTCCGGATGCGCAACGAACCTTTGTGTCGATGTCGAGCTGTGAGCAGATGGCTTTTTTTGGCAGCATCAGTAAGACCTTGACCAGCTATGCCCCTTGGAAGATCCAGGATGTCAAATTCACCGATGGAAAAGAGGAGATTATTCTTTAGTTGAATAGATTTTGGAAGCCATACAAACTTTTGGATCCCTATTCTTACCCTCAACGAATTACCCCAAATCCTCTTTTTCCATCAAGTGTTGCCCAAAACGCCATTCATCCAGCTCAGATCATCAGTTTCACGATATCGGGAATAGGGAAAATTGGGATAAAGAATTGGGTCTTCACCTTGCAAGTGAGTCAAGATCATTCTGGCGATCGCCCGTCCTAGGGAACAAGGTACGGCATTCCCGACCTGCCGATATTGGTCAAGGAGTGTGCCTGCAATGATCCAGTCATCTGGAAATTCTTGGATACGCTTGTATTCTTCAATGCTGAGGGGTCTGTCTTGGTCTGGATGCGCCAAGTCCGTTGCAGGCATGGCTGGGTGAGTGACTAAAGTCGGGGAAGGCTTATCCCAAGCTAGGCGACGATAAAAACCAGTTTTTCCACCACCTGAATGGTAAGCAGTTCCCATGGCTGCTGGATGCAACTCTTCTGGTAAGTCCCGCCAATATTGTCCCGGCTTGAGCAGTCGATAATACTTCAGTCGTTTTTCAGGAAACTTGACAAAATGCTGATTCTTTTCGGAAAGCCCTGCTAAGACCTCTCTTAAGGTGCGCCATGGGGGCAATCCATATAAGCGTTTCTCCGAATGGGTGGGTGTCAGGTAGGGAAGTTTTTTGCCATCACGGCTGCAAGCAATGACCACTCTCTCTCGTTGTTGGGGGGAACCAAAGTTTGCAGCATTGTATAGGTTGAATGAAATGCTGTATCCCGCTTCTTTTAGCTTGTGTGCTATGGAAAGCAGAGCGCCTCCTGGCTGTTCATCTTGAGATAATGGGGCAAAATTCTTCCCTCTCATTTCATGGGGTCGATGCTTTAAGGGCGCAGACAATAACCCCCGAACATTTTCAATGATGGCAACCCTGGGTTTCAATTCAACAATTAAGTCGATAAACGTTAAAAAAACATTGCCGCGATCGTCGTTAAACCCCTGTCGTTTTCCTGCGCTACTAAAGGCTTGGCAGGGTGGACCGCCGACTATCACATCAATCTCGTCTGTTGAACTCAAACCTGCTTTTGCCCGAATTTCTACTGCCGAATAGTCTCTGATATCTCCAATCAAAGCCATATCGGGTCGATTCATTTCGATCGTGTTGCGAGCAGATGGATCAACCTCGCAGGCAAGCAGAACCTGAATTCCCTCTTTTTCCAATCCTAAGTCTAGCCCCATGCAGCCCGAGAAAAAGCTTAAGGCTTTGAGAGGGGGGGGACTAAACGATCGTCGTCCATGATCAGTAGCTTCTTTTACTGAGAGGTATCGATCAGCCATCATTTTGAACACGCAACTCTAAGTTAGTTACTATATACTACTGATCAGTTGCTATATACTACTGCCAGAGCGATCGCTTGACAAGCTAGCTCAGAAAATTACGGCATCGTTCAGCGGCGTGATACAGCAGCACAGTCTTGTAGATACCAGCGCCAGAGTAAATCCACTCCCTGGGTGATACCAATGCGAGAAGTTTGGGTGATGGCGATCGCCCCCCGATCGCAGTCCTGTTGCCATTGGGGCGATCGCGCTTCTAACCATAACCCTTGTCCCGGTTCTAGCTGACAGCCATTCAAACGGCGATCGATCTCCAGAACCTGACACAGTTTCCCCGGTCCAGCCGCAAGGCGATCGAACTTCTGCTTGGGTGGGAGCCGCTCGGTTGGGTAGGATTCCAACTGTAATGCCCGAATTAAAACCGCACTGGCAAAGGCTTCGCGATCGGTCACAATATTTAAACAGTGATAGAGACCGTAGATTAAATACACATAGGCAACTCCAGCGGCAGAAAACATCATGGCATTGCGATCGGTTTTTTTACGGTAGCCATGACAGGCTGGATCCCCTGCTTGATAGGCTTCCACTTCCACAATCTGACCCCGCAAGATCTGCCCATCTGCCAGTTGCCGCACCAGGGTACAACCCAGCAAATCCGGCGCAACTTCAAGAACCGAGCGATTCAGCCAGTCGGAAGAAATGATGTTGCTCATACTGTTGCTTACCGCTCCTCATGGGTCACCGGACTCAACATCCCTAAAGAAATCTTGCAACCCTAAAGAAATCTTTGCGTTTGTACGGATTGATCAAAATTTCGCTACGATCGCAGACAGAGTTCAAGTTCGTAACTGTTCGATCGCGTAGACCTACTTGCAAAGAGAAGGATTCATTTCAATGGACGTTAAACTAGTCATCGTGGTTCTCACGGCGGTTTTTACGGTTGCCTGCCTGTTTTTTGGCACTAAGAACGGATTTTACGATACGGATAAATACCATGGCAATGGCTCGGCCCACTAGTTTCGCGCCTTGAGCCGATGTTGCAGTGCTACCCCTATGGTGTGGGACAGGGTGATGAAGGAGTCTGTCTGTTGTTACACATTGGTGGCTATCGGGTGCTACTGGATTGTGGGTTGCAGGATATCACCCCGCTGATTGATCAGCCTCAACCCCCTGCCGATTTCGTGTTTTGTAGCCATGCCCACGCCGATCACGCCCGATCGTTGCTGCAACTCCATCAAGCCTTTCCCCAGTTACCCGTATATGTCAGTGAATTAACCGCCCCGCTCCTGCCATTGAATTGGTTGGGGGAGGCGGTACCTTGGTTTTGGCAGAGCTTGCCTTGGCGGACTCAAATTGAAGTAGAACCGGGATTGACGGTACAGTTGTTTCCGGCAGGTCATTTACCAGGGGCAGCGGCGATCGCCCTCACAGGTCAAACAGAAGCAGGGCGAACAGAACGGGTTCTTTACACTGGAGACTATCAACTGACTAATGCCAAGTTGGTGGATGGTTTGAAGATTGAAGATTTGCGCGGTTTATCCCCCCAAGTCTTAATTCTAGAAGCAGGCTATGGAACGGCGCGCTTTCCCCAACGGCGACGGCAAGAAAATCAATTGATCGAACGCTTGGATCGAGCGATCGCCTCTGGACAGTCGGTATTATTGCCACTGTCCAAATTGGGACTGGCGCAGGAAATTCTCATCCTGCTTCGTACCCATTCACTCTTTAGTGGTCGAGATGTCACCCTGTGGGTGCATGGGGATATTGGGGCAGCCTGTGATGTGTATGAAGAGTTGCTGCCTTGCTTTCCGGTGAATATTCAAAATTTTGCCCAGTATCAGTCTCTTTTTTGGGATATCCGAGTCCGTCCCTACCTGCGGCGGCTCTCCTCAGTGGACAGGTTGCGATCGATTTTGGAACAACCTACGCTCTCAGTAAAAGCTGTCCCAGAAAAAGCTTGCATTGTCCTCACCGATGCGATCGCCCAACTCCAGGAATTCTGCCAGATCGGGGGCGATTGGTTACTCCTCCTCCCTCAGCACCAGGATTTGCGGCTGGATTGGTTGACCGAGGCACAACGGGAGAAGCCTGAAGAGAAAGCCGATCGGCAATGGATGAGGTCTACTGCTGTCCAACGCGTGACCGTAGAAACCTATACCTTAGCGGAGCATGGTGATCAAGCTAGTACCACCCAACTGATTCATAATCTCCAACCCCAGCATTTGGTGTTTGTGCATGGTGCGGCAGCAGAAATTGCGGAACTCGCAGCCCTCAACGAATTAAGCGATCGCTACAAAGTTCATGCTCCCATTACTGGACATTGGTTAGAGTTACCCATCGGAGAAGCTTTTATCCAACCTGAGCGACCTGCAGTCACCTATGAAGGCGAAGTGGCAGAGTTGGCAGGGATGGTCTCGATTTCCTTACCAGACACGATCATCACAGATCCACGCTGGTCTAGACTGGGAGAAACGGGATTAATCGAAGCACGCTGGCAAGGAGAAGAACTGGTGCTGCGGGGGATTTCCCAACGAGAGTGGCTCGGACAGCAACAACTTCAGGGAGCACGATGTGGAAATTGTCGCTACTACCACCTTTCCGCCGATCGCGCTCGTGCTGCTAAATTCGGTGCTGCTAAACTCAGTGATGCCAAAGTGGGGATCTGCCGTAACACTCGATCGCCGTTGTACCAATTTCAAGTCGCCAATGATAGCTATTGTCCCGTCTTTGAATCGCGTGATTGAGCTTGGCAAGGTGACCTTTGCCGTTGGGCTGGGAAGGGAATCTGTGAGGGCAGCTTGAGCAGCGATCGAGAAGGGATGCGATCGCCCTCCTCAACTAGCCCCTAATCCATCAGTTGAATCCTCCCTAGTTTGAGATAGTCCAGCACGCGGATAATCTGTTGTCGTTCTTCTGAACTCAGCCGTTGACCCGACAATAAGGCTCCTGTCAGGATCAAGTACGTTTGGCTATTGAGCTGATGTTTGCTGTCAATTTCTTCGACGAGGCTAGCGATCGCCGCATTATTTCGAGGAGATGAGCGAACCATAGCAATTTCAAGCCGGGTAGGTAGAGGAACTGGACAATGGTAGCGTAAGTGCTTAGAGTCGTTTCAGGATAAGCACTGGCGGATGGATGCGGAGAGCTTAACGCTAGGGAGCTAACGCTAGGGAGTTGTCACTTGAGAGTTGACGCTTGAGAGTTGACGCTTGAGAGTTGACGCTTAGGGGTGAGCTGTTTATCGCCTGAACGCTTGGGGCATACTGGGCGCTGGGCAAAGGGGGGTCTAGCAAAAATGACAGAACGCATGGGGGGAGATTGGGGAGGGAAGGTGGACAAATTAGATATTCTCAGAATGCACCCCTGATCCGAAAAAATAACAGCGATTGTCTGAAGAGGAAGACACAATTTGCCTAGAACCTAGAATACATTGCTACTTTGCAGTAATTGCTACTTTGTAGTATATATCTACCAATATCTACCCATGAATGAGTCATTCTACCGATAATACTTAAACGGCGCGTAGAAATTACATAGAAGCCTTTCATAAATCCGATGATGAATATCTATCTTTTATCTGCCTTTAGAGATAATTATCTTTTCCTGCTCCATTTTCCCCAGGAAAAGATGGCGGTCGTCGTTGATCCTGGTGATCCAGTTCCCGTACTCCGTAAACTTCAAGAATTAGATGCAGAACTGGTGGCAATTCTGAATACCCATCATCATTGGGATCACGTAGATGGCAATTTAGCGCTGCAATCGGCTTTTCCAGAGGTGGTTATCTATGGTAGCCAAGTCGATCGGGGGCGCATTCCTGGTCAGACAGTTTTTCTGCAGGATGGCGATCGCATTTCTGTCGGATCTAGGCAGATTGAAGTCTTGTTGGTTCCTGGTCACACCCAAGGTCATCTGGCGTACTACTTTCCTCCCCAGGTCGAATCCACGATCGCACAACCCGGTGCTGAAGACGGGTCTGGAGATTTATTCTGTGGTGACACGATTTTTTCCGCCGGATGTGGTCGTTTGAAAGAGGGAACTCCAGAACAGATGTGGACTTCCTTGGCGAGACTGCGATCGCTGCCAGAATCAACCCGGATTTGGTGTGCCCATGAATATACCCTCAGCAATTTACAATTTGCCCTACGCGTTGATCCCAATAATATAGCTCTGCAAGCTCGCTACCAGACAGTACAACACCTCCGAGCGCAGCAGCAACCCACGATCCCCACCTGGATAGAGCTAGAAAAACGAACAAATCCCTTTTTGCGCTGCGATCAGCCTTCTATCCAACAGCAAGTCAATCAATTGGATCCAGTCAATACCTTAGCGGCTTTGCGACAGTGGAAAGAGCAGGTGACGGGGTGACGGGGATGGAGGGGTTGACCGAGAATACTTTCATCGGCTAGAAATATTTAGCTTGAGAGAAAATACGGAAAATTGCTGCAAAAAAGGCTATTCACTAATTAGATGGATTCACTTTAGATGGATTCACTTTAGATGGATTCACTACTTAAATGCAGGTTCATTGATGCAGGTTCATTGACGCCGGTTCATTCAAGATTTATTCCAGGTCAGTTCGCAAAGGATTGTCCGATCGCACCTCCCGTGAGATGCCTCCTGCTGACATAACGAAATGCCTGATAGCTTGCTGCAGATCCATGGGTTAAACGCTATGGTATACCCCGAGTGGGACAGAGGTTGCAATTTTCGTAAACCCTTGCTCCTGGACTGTTGCCATTCATTGTGATGGTTGCCCCTTTCTCATTCACTGAGAGTTGAGTTCTCTATGCCCCCTGTTGCTTCTCCTTCCTGGCTGTCCAAAGTATCGTTGCGATCGCTCTTAACCTTTCCGTTTGTGTTGCAAATTGTGTTGGTGGTGGGCCTGGTGGGCTATCTTTCTCTCCGGAATGGACAGCAGGCAGTCAATGCGTTGGCGGTTAAACTGCGTCAGGAAATTAGCGATCGCATTGATCAACATTTAGATACCTATTTAGTAACTTCCCGACAATTGGCAACCACCCATACCGACACTCTAGAATTAGGTTTATTGGATCCGCAAGACTTGCCAGGGATTGGGCAGTTCTTTTGGCGGCAAATGCAGCTGTATCCTGTGGGGTATTTACTCTATGGCAGCAGGGCAGGGGAATTTGCAGGTGCAGGTCGATATTTGGAGGATGGGCGAGTCACGATCGATGAATTGTCGTTCCGGAAGTATGGCAATCGGCATAACTATGTCTATCGGACGGATGCTTTGGGCAATCGTACCCAGCAAGTGGATCTCAACCGAGACTATCAGTTTCAGAAAGAACCCTGGTATGCCCAGGTCATCCAGACTCAAAAACCCCAATGGACTCCGATCTATCAATGGGAAACTCATCCCTATCCCCTTGCCGTCGCCTATAGTCATCCAGTGCGCGATCGTCGTCAGCAACTCATTGGGGTGGTTGCAGTGGAACAGCGGCTCTCCCAGATCAGTGATTTCCTGCGCCAGGTTAAGGTTACGCCCGCTACCCGAACCTTCATCCTGGAACGGAATGGTCTCCTGGTTGCCAGTTCTGCCCCAGAGCAACCTTTTCGGGTGGTGGATGGCAAGTCCCAGCGGTTGGCGGTACAGGAGTTTGCTGATCCGGTAACGCGGGAAACGGGTCGCGTTTTGCATCAGCGGTTTTCCCAACTTCAGCAGATCCAATATTCTCAAACCTTGCAGTTTACCTGGAATGGGCAGCAGCAATTTGTGCAGGTTTCGCCTTGGCGGGATGCAGGAGGGCTAGATTGGTTGGTGGTAGTGACCATTCCCGAATCAGATTTCATGGGGCAAATTGAGCAGAATACCCAGCAAACGATCGTGCTTTGTCTGGCGGCGTTGGGGATGGCGATCGCCCTGAGCTGGTATACCTCCAATTTTGTGCTGTATCCCATTTTGAAACTGAGTAAAGCCTCTCAACAGATTGCAGCGGGGAATTTAGCCCCAACGGTGGAGACGTTTCCCATTCAAGAAGTGCAGACTCTGGCGAATGCTTTTAACCACATGGCAAACCAGTTACAGGAGTCGTTTTCTGCCCTAGAGCAATCGAATCTGGAATTAGAGCACCGGGTGAGCG
>JAYKGX010000387.1:0-3549 GCA_035285565.1 Synechococcales cyanobacterium | reverse complement strand
CCGCCCCCCGCCCCCCTGCCCCCCCCGGGGGCCGCGGGGGGCCGGCGCCCCCGGGGCCCCCCGGGAGCGGGCGACGTGGCTGATTGATCTATAAACGGCTGTAAGACAATGGTGGGTAGATCATTTTGTACAACGCTCTAGCATGAGGCTCTTCTAGTACATCTAGAACTACTAATCAGAGGATGGGGGTTCCGGAAAATTGGGAAACCTAGGGGTAGATAGTTTTGTTTTGCAGGATGTTATTTAAATTCTGATTGCATTCACATGTCTCAGCCTATGCGACCCCCCTACCCTCAACAGACTGATTTTCCAGTCTCCCATGCTGCAATGCCTGCAACTCCAATGCCTCTTGCACCCTCCTCTGATGCTAACTCAAAGTCTGCTCGCCCGGAAACTCAGTTGCCTGCGGCGATCGATCTGCGGCGGTATGATCAAACTTGGTTCGATCGCGGTCGTCCGGGCTGGCTGATTTTACTCTGGTGGTTGGTGCAGGCAATCGCTTTTCCCCTGAGTTTGCATCATGCCCATGGGTTTCGCTGTAGGTTGCTGCGGCTGTTTGGGGCAAAGATTGGCAAGGGGGTGATCGTCCGTCCCACGGCGCGGGTGACCTATCCCTGGAAGATAGAAATTGGGGATTACAGTTGGATTGGGGATGATGTGGTGCTGTACAGTCTCGATCGCATTGTGATTGGCAATCATTGTGTGATTTCGCAAAAGGCTTATCTCTGTACAGGCAGTCATGATGTGACCGATCCGACTTTCCAGTTACAGACCCAAGCGATCGCGATCGGCAATGGGGTGTGGGTGGCAGCGGATTGTTTTATTGCACCGGGGGTGACGATCGGCGCGAATGCAGTTGTAGGAGCTAGAAGTAGCGTTTTTTCTGATTTGCCGGCGCATCAAGTTTGTTTTGGATCGCCCTGCAAACCAAAATATCCCAGAGTCATCAACACCCCACCGCATCGTGGGTTGACCCCAATTATCCTTCCAAAAGGATTTCAATGACTAATTGACTTGCCCGCCGAAGTCTGTTGGAGTTTTTTTCCATGACGAAATTAAGAAGCGATCGCTTGTATAGAGAGCGATCGGGACATTCTGCTGCCAGAAAAGTTGAAATTGGGGGACTCGATGAGCCTCGTGATCCCCTGCAGGTGTGGCTGATTGGCAAACCCGAAGATGTGCAAGTAACGATTCACAATTTACATGTTCGCGGATTTGCCGAGGCCCATGAATGGAGTCGTCCCAGTCCTTGGAATGTCATCACATCTGAAACATAAATCCAAATGCTGAATTTACCCGAAGGCACGGTCATGAGCGTTTGCACGAAATATTTATCGTAGGAACGATCAACCCATCGGGGCAAGCATCCCGCGCCAAAAAGAATCCTGTTGCAAGAATTTAGTCAAGAATTTTGACTGGACACATGAACATGCCAGAGCCAAGCTCAATCTTTGTTTCATCCGCTTGATGGTGAAACGATTAGCCACCTAAAAGATGTCAAATGGGTTTTATAGGTCAACTCATTTCTTTCTTGGTCTACTACGGATTGATCAGCAGATGATTCATTGGGCAACTCCAGTGGCTGGAATGGCTCCCAACCACTGCCATTGGGGTTTTGCAGAGCACTGTCTTCAAAACCATCCTGCTTGATTGTGTAATAAAGTTTGGATGAATTACCTTCCGAAATCGTCGCCACCATCAATAGTTTGCCTTCATGGGCGAGCGTGTTCAGATGTTTGATATTTGGGCGATTCAGCAGCATGGTAGAGGTTCTCCGAAATCGTCGCCACCATCAATAGTTTGCCTTCATGGGCGAGCGTGTTCAGATGTTTGGTATTTGGGCGATTCAGCAGCATGGTAGAGGTTCCTTGACTGTGAAGTTTGTATAAAGCATTTTTTAGTTATTCCCATGCACTACACTCAGCTCCCAAGTTTTAACAAGTTGTTATAGTCGAGGTAATTCCAACCCTGATCAGTGGATTATCTGGGTCGAGGAGGTGTTGACCTGATTTTCCGAAGTGAAAATTGCTGATTCCTCTGGATAGTGCGAAGTTATTGATGCCCCTTGATAGTTTCAGTAATCGGAACAAAATTATCTCTGCAAAACCTGTCGGTGGCAATTCATCAAAATCTATGATCTGCCTCTGGTTATTTTGATGAGGTGAAGCGCGAATGTTTCAAATGTATGTCAATGGTATGGAGTTTCGGGCGATTGAGCGAGTCAAAGGCGTTCATCATACGACCGTCATTACTTGGGTCAAACAAGCGGGTGAATTGTTACCCGATGCCTATGAGCCAGAGGGTTGCCCGCAAGTCGGTGAATTGGATGAACTAGAGACATTTGTGGGGTCAAAAAAACGATTCGATTGCTACTCCATTACCTCAAATTTGTTGATGTGCCCGTTCTCCGGCAAATCATATTCCTATTCAGCAACGCCGATTTACCCTGTAGCCGATCGAGATAGGTCGCTAATTTTTGCCCCAAACTTTCAGCCACGGCAATCGCTCCTTGACGGTTCAGATGACTGGGGTCAGCAAATAAGGAATAGGGTGGCATCGGTTGTTGGTTGAGATCAATGAAGGTGAGCAGTCCTTGATTAGCAAAGCCTTGGAAATATCTGCGGAATTGCTGCTCATGGCGGTGGCGGGTACTATCTAGGTAAAGATCCGTGAGAGGTAAATTGACAAAGATGATGGGAATTTTGCGATCGCGAGTTGTCTTAATAATTTCTCTTAGCGATCGATCTTGTATTCCAGTTAGTGAAAAATTGTGATAATCCGCATCATAACGGCCCGAAACCCGAGGGAATTTCTGAAAATATTGCTTTGGTTCAAACACATCGACAATGGGTCGAAATCCTTGGGTTTCTAGCCAGGGATCGGCTGGGGTGGGGGCTGGTTCAGTTGGGGCATTGAGTGATGCATTGGACTGCGTGGTTGACTGATGCTGCCGTTGGAGTTGCCGATAGCCGGGAGAATTTAAAATATTGGCAAAGGTACGATCGCGTCGTCCACTGTTCACCGCCCTGGCTCCATCCGCCCAAATAATCATGCGCGGCAATTGCTCGGGTAACAACAACTGTTCTAGTTTAAATGCCACCACCTGCGCCGTAGAACCATTGATGCTGAAATTGTAGACCCGGCGGTTGGAATGCCCCAACTCTGCTAATGCTTTCTCCAAGGCAATTGGATCAACTCCTTGCAAGGCTCGGGAACTGCCAACAATTAAAAAATCGGGACGACCATTTGCGGCGAGGTAACGTTGGTAGGTGCGAATTTGCTGATCCAATTGTGGGCTGTTAAAGCTGGGCAACGGGGCGATCGGTGTAGCAGAGGGGGATGGCTTGGCAGGGCTGGCAGCTTGGCGGTTCTCCCGCTCCTGGTACAGATTACTAGCCTCTTGAGGTGTGCCAAAGGAGGGCAGCAGCGCACAACCCATCGCCACCCAGCTAAGAGCAATCCAACGTACAAACTCGATGGCAAATCGGTTTCTCGGTTGAAGGTTAGCGTGAGGTTCGATCATGGTTGCATTCCCCTACAATTGAAAAC
>JAYKGX010000386.1:0-5657 GCA_035285565.1 Synechococcales cyanobacterium | reverse complement strand
AAGGGCCCATTAATGGCATTGCGCACTTCGTAGCCCTGCTGCATCAAGGTGGTGGAGAGCAAACGGAGATTTTCGGGCGTATCGTCAACAATTAGAATAGTTCCATAGTGATTGGCTTGCCTGAGGCGTAATCCTAGGATAGAGAAAATCTCTTGTTCCACCTGATGCAGGGGGCGACGGTATTTCACGCCTTGATTGAGGAATTCCTGATGGCTGAGGACAAGACTTTCTAACTTTTGAATCGTGGCTTCTGGAATTGTGTCCTCACAACAGAGGTTTTCCAGAATGGTGTTGGGATCGAGCCGATCGTGGGATTGATTGTCCCCTGTAAACCAAAGTCGATCTAAATTTTGGCGCAGAAGTTTGCGGAGATAGTAAGAAATGGCAGGAGGAAGTTGCTGCGGCGCATCTCCCTCCGTGATGATGGTCTTCTGGGTGAAATTATTTGGGGGCACCAAATCATCTGGGTTCATAGCCTTAGAGCAACAGAGAATACATCCACATCGTCATCCTACTACTCCGCTGGAGTTTCTGCATCCTACTACTTCGTTAGAGTTTGCGATTAAACTTTGCCTTCAAATCTTCAAAGGAGGTAGGGTTTTGGGTCTTGGCGGATTCGGTGGGCTTGGCACGCTCTGTGGCGGGGGTGGGACGATCGGATTTGCCTTGGTTACTGGAATTGGCGTTTTGCAAGGACTTGGGGGTGGGTTTCTTGTCTGATGCGGGGTTGGGACGATCGCGATCGGACCGCTTCCCTGTCGCTCCAGGTGTTCCTTCTGGCGATCGCATGGACAGCCCAATCCGTTTGAGACCAATGTTGACTTCTAGCACCCGTACTTTAACAACCTGCCCCACTTTGACAATTTCCTTAGGATCACTCACAAAGCGATCGGCGAGCTGGGAAACATGAATCAGCCCATCCTGATGCACCCCAATATCAACGAAGGCCCCAAAATTGGCAACGTTGGTGACTACGCCTTCTAATTCCATGCCGACTTGCAGATCAGACATTTCCTTAATGTCGTCTCGGAAGCTAGCATAGGTGAATTCTGCCCGAGGATCGCGCCCTGGCTTTTCTAGCTCGGAAATGATATCGCGCAGGGTTGGTTCTCCCACCTGATCGGTGACGTATTTTTTCAAATTGTTGCGGAGTTGTTCAGCAATGCGTTGGGTGTCGGTGAGGGGCACTTGCAGATCCTGGGCGATCGCTTCCACGAGTTTATAGCTTTCTGGGTGAACGGCGGTATTGTCGAGGGGATTTTCGCCTTGGCGGATGCGAAGAAACCCGGCAGCTTGTTCAAAGGCTTTGGGACCTAATTTAGCAACTTTCAGCAGGGCTTTACGATTTTTGAACGCTCCATTTTCATTGCGATAAGCCACAATGTTGTTGGCAACTGTTGCGTTAATACCAGAAACAAACGTTAGTAATTCTTTAGAAGCCATATTTAAATCGACACCAACATAGTTGACGCAACTCTCAACGGTTTCATCCAGCTTGCGTTTCAGTAGTTTTTGATCGACATCATGCTGGTATTGTCCTACCCCGATCGACTTGGGATCAATTTTCACCAACTCTGCTAGAGGATCTTGCAAGCGCCGTCCAATACTAATGGCTCCCCGCACCGTCACATCCAGATCGGGAAATTCTCCGATCGCCACATCACTGGCGGAGTAAATGGAAGCACCAGACTCGTTGACGATGACTTTAATCGGTTTGCGATCGAGCAGTTGAAAAACTTCTGCCACAAATTCATCGGTTTCCCGGCTGGCTGTTCCATTCCCAATGGCAATCAATTCAACGTTGTATTTTTCAATTAACTGTTTGAGTTGGACGATCGCATCTTTGCGTTTGCCTTCTCCGGTGTGGGGAAAAACGGCTTGATATTCCAGAAATTTGCCTGTATTGTCCAAAATACTGACTTTGCACCCCGTGCGGAAACCCGGATCGATCGCTAGGGTCGGTTTCATGCCCGCCGGAGCAGAAAGCAACAGTTCCCGCAAATTGGCTTCAAAGGTTTTAATCGATTCAATATCCGCTTCTTGCTTTTTCTGGGTTCGCACTTCGCCAATCAGGGAAGTCTTCATCAAGCGGGTAAAGGCATCCTTCAGCATGGTTTGGTAGAACTGGCGCAGGATCGGCGCTTTGCTCAGAATTTCGCGAGATTCCAAATATTGCTGGACTGCTTCTTCATCAAAGGTGAAATCCACACTGAGAATGTCTTCGGCTTCTCCTCGGTAGAGTGCCAGCAGGTTATGGGAGGCGATCGCATTCACCTTTGCCTGGTATTGACGATACATTTCAAACTTGGTGCTGCCCTCAGGATAATCGGGTTTGACCCGCGATTCCAGCAACCCGGTTTTGAGGAAAAAGTCCCGCAGATAGGCCCGTAGTTCTGCCTTGTCTGCCACTTCTTCTGCCAAGATATCCGAGGCTCCCTGCAGGGCTTCTGCAGCGGTTTTAACACCTTTTTCTTCAGAAATGTATTGCTGCGCTTCGGTTTCCAAATCCTGTACCGGATCGGCGGTGGGCTGATTCAGCGATCGCAGCCAGTCTGCTAGGGGTTCCAAGCCTTTTTCGCGGGCGATCGTGGCGCGGGTTCTGCGTTTGGGGCGGTAGGGCAGGTAGAGGTCTTCCAATTCGGTTTTGAGCAGGCAGGCGGTAATTTTGGTGCGCAGTTCCTCGGTGAGTTTTCCCTGGGATTCGATCGAGTCCAGAATGGTTTTTTTGCGATCTTCCAATTCCGTCAGGTAGGCGTGGCGCTCGTTGACGGTACGCAATTGCACTTCATCCATGGATCCGGTGCGTTCTTTGCGGTAGCGGGCAATGAAGGGAACCGTAGCGCCTTCTGCAAATAGGTCCAAAACTGCCTGAATTTGGTGCAATTGAAGAGAGAGTTCATCCGCGAGCAATTGAGGAATATTCAACATACGACCTATCCTTGATCTACCGCAGATCATTATATAGCAATCCGATTTGATTCATGAGATCTAGCGGACTGCTTCCCAGTTCCCAAATTTGGGGGAGCAAGAGGTGGATGATAATTTTCAAGACCTCCATGATTACGGTTCGATCGCCACAAAGTCAAACCCAAAGGGAGCACGACTGACAGGACGAATTTCTACCAAACTCCCCACATTGGCAGAAGGTTTGCGATCGCCCGATGCTGTAAATTGCACCCATCCATTCACCCCCTTCGCTTGAAAATTAGGGGAACTGAGCACCTGTTGTAATTCCTGCCGACTGTTTGCTGTTTCTAGGGCTGTAGCGATCGCGATCGTTGCATCATACGCCATTGCCATCCGCCAACCAAAGGATTCTCCCCAGCGTTCCTTAGCGGCGGACAAAAAAGTTTGATTTTGACTAGATGCTGCATTCCAAGGTGTATAAAGTATCATGCCATTGGTGGCATTTTGTCCCTGTTTCAGCGTTTCTGAGTTAACCAGCGAAACACTACCATAGAGTTGTAGGTCGCGATTGAGTTCTTTAGTCAAATCCATAGCATAAGATAACTTACGGGTGGAAGGCGACAATAACAAACCCGTTGCCCCATCCGATCGCACTTGAGAACTCATCTTTTGAGGGTTGAAATCTGCCGCAGAGAAATTGCAGGCTAATGGACTGATCGTTCCCCCCAGTCGCTGAATTTCCTCGTTAAACCGCTCCACCAACGTGGTACTGCCTGTAGATTGGGAATCTTGGCAGACGACCATGCGCGCATTGGGCTGAGTTTTGATGGCGTAGCGAGCCAGTTGTTGGCCATAGGTTCTTTCTGAGAGGGTCGATCGAAAAATGTAGCGACCTATGTTAGAGACCTGACGGGCGGTACTGGTAGGAGTCATCATCACAACCCCCCCTTTTTGATAAATCTCCCCCGCTTGAATGGCAACATCGCTATTATTTGGTCCTATGACTGCTAAAATTTTGCGATCTGCAACTAGTTCTTTGGCGATCGCCTGACCGATATCTGGATGATTATCATCGTTGGCAATTTTCACCTGCAACAGCCGACCTCGAATGCCGCCGCGATCGTTGATTTCACTTTGGGCTTGGGCAATTCCTCGCAGAATATCCTCAGCAAAGCCTAAGTTACCCCCGATCGGCACACTCACCCCAATCTGTAAGGCATTTCCTGCCGCCGCCGCTTTAGCATTATTCCAATAAATCCAAGTCTCTGGATCATTGCGTTTTGTTTGCAGCACTTTTTGATAGGATTGCTGGGCCGCAGACCAATTTCCCTGGGCAAACGCGATCGCCCCCGCCCCTTTGTCTGCTTGATTCTCACCCGTAATCAGCACCCGATCGCCCAAACTGATCCGACTCGCCGCCGCATCCAAAGCCATGAATTCCGTCTGGGCTGAGGTGCCATTAGGATTAAACGGGGCTTCCACGCGCACCAGCACAATATTTCCCCCAATGCGATCGCCAGAACGAGAAAATCGCACCGTTCCCGTTGCCCCCTCCACGGACAAAGGCTGCCCCCTGGCAATCCCCTCCGTTAATTTTTCCTGCAAATTCAAGCGCAAATTGGGTTTATCGAGGTAGCGAATCCCTTCCGCCAACGCTTTAGCCGCATCATAGGCCGTTGCGGTGCGCCAGGTCAAAAGGGTGCGATCGCCGCCCCAGAGTTTTTTGGCTTCTTCCACAAAAGTTGGATTGGGCGACACGGAAGGATGCCAAGGAGCCGCTAAAACCATGCCCACCGCACCTCGCCCCACCGTAAGGGTTTGCCGCGTGTAGAGGGTGGAACTGGCTAATAGCTGCAAAGGATTCTGCTGGGTGGCATTCACCTGGGCGAGGTTCAGCGCCTGATCAATTTGATTGACGTAGGGCGCTAAAACGATCATATTTGCCCCAACGGATTTTGCCTTGGTCAGCACACTGAGGGGATTGAAATTTTTGGCGGAAAAATCACACAGTACCTCATCCTCATTTCCCCGCCCCTGACGTTGATCAATCTTATTAGAAAATTCGCGACTAAAGGACTCATTATCCACAGCGCGGGGGTCATAGCACAACACCATGAGCGGTTGTTTTTCCGTCTGCTGGGCATAGATTGCCAGCTTTTCTGCTGTTGCACCAATATCGGGCACGGTGCGGAAAATATAATTCTTTTCTGCTCTTAAATTGTCTTTTTCTAGCCAGTCTTTTTTAAAACTAGTCGGCGAGATCATCACCAAGTTGTCTTGATACTTCCGCGCAGCAGCATTGGAAACATCACTGGCATTATGTCCGAGAACTGCAATAATGTCTGATTTTTCAACTAAACGTTGGGCTAAGCGTTCCGCTAGATCCGGATTATTATCATCACTGACAATCAAAAACTTAATTCGTTTGAGCGTCTCAGCCTCATTTTGATTGACTTCTTGCTGTAGCTGGGCAGCTCCCCGTAATATTTCCTGAGCAATTTCCGGATTGGTTTTAGCAGGAACTCCGATCGCGATCGCCACCATGGGTTTAGCCAACATGATCACCTTGGCATTGTTTAAATAAATTCGCGATTCCGGATCGTTGGGTTGATTGATCAGCGCTTTCTCAAAGGCAGCGATCGCTTTTTGATAATCCCCCTGACTGAAAGCCTGAATCCCCGCCCGTTTATCTGCATTGGTCACTGCTTCCACTAACAGCCGATCGCCAAAGCTCATGCGATCGCGATACT
>JAYKGX010000385.1:0-33623 GCA_035285565.1 Synechococcales cyanobacterium | reverse complement strand
CCGCTTTCATCACTTACTCCCCGTAAGGGGATTGAAACCGGAGAGGGCGGCGGAGAGGGCGGCGGAGAGGGCGTAGACGCTTTCATCACTTACTCCCCGTAAGGGGATTGAAACAGAATGCAAATCTACAAACCAATAAGGACTTCCCTTGCTTTCATCACTTACTCCCCGTAAGGGGATTGAAACGCGGAGACGATGGTGATGATAACTTTCATTTTTCTTCTTTGGCTTTCATCACTTACTCCCCGTAAGGGGATTGAAACTTTGCGAATTAAGCTGAGCCTTGGCATTTGCATCCCCTTTCATCACTTACTCCCCGTAAGGGGATTGAAACTCCACTTCTCTAAGTTCGTATGCGAAATTCAAGGAAGACTTTCATCACTTACTCCCCGTAAGGGGATTGAAACATAACGTACAGGCCAATCGGGTACACAACCGCGTTGCTTTCATCACTTACTCCCCGTAAGGGGATTAAAACTTAATAGCATCAGCACTCGCGCAGTCCGCACCGGAATAAAATTCGGTGCTCTCAGGGCGAAGTCTACTCAAAGTAGACTAGAAGAGGCAATTTCAGATGCTTCAGTCCGTTTTCAACGGACTTCGCCCCCAAGAGCGCCGACTTCCAGTCCGGCGCGGATCAACGCAACGATCGCGTCGTCCACCGAAGGAAGGATCTCAACTTTGAGAGCACCTGAGACTCATGGGAAATAGCCAATCATTAACTGAGCGATCGCAGCAGTTTACGAATTTTGGGTAGTTGTTGCTGTTTCAGCCGATCGGGAAACTTGAGTTCTAGAGCAATCCGAGATACATTGGGCTGCCCCGGTAGGAGCGGGACGAGTTCGATCGCCTCCACCTCCACCAATAAACTTTGATCGGTCTTGCTGGAATCCCCCGTGACCAAGAGCGATAGCAAGGATTGGGGGGTTTCTAATGCACCTAGATCCGCTGCGTCAATGCCGCTGATTTCCAAACGCAGATCGCGACTGCCCAGTTCAGTTAAATTGCCCCAATAGAGTCGATCCTGCCAAGCTTCACAATAAATTTGCACATTGGCAGAGACCTGTTTGCGCACTTTTAAACCAATCTCGGGGCGAAATTCCTGGAAGGCACGGGCTAAACTGGTGGCAATAAACCGCAGGGAGTCCATCGGGCGATCGGCATTAGGACGATGTTGGGAATACCACTGGCGCACATCGGAATAGAGCACTAACACGAGATCATCCAGTTGGGTCCGTTGCGGATTAATAAAATCCACCGTCAGAACAGATTGCAGGCGATCGGTCGCCCCCCCTCGCAACACCTGTGCATCCAGCAGCACTCGCATGTCATAATCTCCCAGAATTTCCAGCCGCACTTGATCAGGAATATCCGGCCAGGTTTCCAGCAAAATTCTTGCCCCCGTTTCACTAATATCAATCGTTTGCCCGACCCAACGTTTGCCTTCACTGTGAATATAAACCGTTAATTGCCGTAGGAGACGATGCGATCGCCGCAGTTGAGGCTGTTCAAACGCCACCAAACAAGCAGAAAGCACCAACACCAAGTTCAGAACTGCCCAAATCACATTAATCAAAACGGCTTGGGTATCCTGAGGACTAATGAGCACCCAAAAAGGCACAGCCAGAATGGAGGAACCTGTAATCGTCCCTAAAATCACCAGATAGCGGACAGAATCTAAATCAAAGGTGCGTTTCTCCACCGTCAATCCTTTATCTGTCACGTTAAAGGTTCCCAACTTAGGATTAATCAACGCTAGGAGGGTGACCATGCCCGCCTGAAACGACATCGCAAACTCATAAATCTCATTCCAGAAGGAAAACCGCACATGTTTGTAGGGAACGTGATTGGTTTGCATGGAAAGAATGATGTGGGGGACGGCATAGAACAGCGTTTCCAGCCCCAAGCCCTTCACAGAGTTAATTCCAAAGAGTAAAAACAACGCAGGCGCTAACTCATACATCAAGCGGGGAAACCCAAAAAAGAAATGGGAAGTCGCACTAAAATAACACAGCCGCTGAGCTGTACTGAGTTTGAGCTTGCGATTAAAGAGCGGATTTTCCAGCCGTAATATCTGCGCCATGCCCCTGGCCCAACGCACCTGTTGCCCAACGTAGGAAGAAAATTTTTCCGGCGCTAAGCCCGCCACCATGATTTTGTCGTAGTAAATGGTTTCATAGCCTAACGAATGCAAACGCAGGGAAGTATGGCAATCTTCCGTCACGGTTTCAGTTGCAATGCCGCCCACCTCCAGCAAGTAGGCACGGCGAATGACGGCAGCAGAGCCACAAAAGAAGGCAGCATTCCAAAAATCATTCCCCTTTTGTAAGACTTTATAGAATAATTCGTTGCCCACCGGAATGCGCCCCCCCGTGAGCAGATTGCGTTCAAAGGGATCAGGATTATAAAACCAGTGCGGCGTTTGCACCAGGGCGACTCGATCGTTGCTGAAAAAGCCGATCGTCTCCTGCAGAAAACTGCGCATGGGAATGTGATCGCAATCGAGAATCAGAACAAGATCGCCTGTGGTACGTGTCAAAGCAGTATTGATATTGCCAGCCTTAGCGTGATCGTTATTATCACGGGTCAACATCTGACAGCCGAGTTCCTCACACATTTGCCGTAATTTAGCTCGGCGATCGCGATACTTCTCAGCACGTCCATCATCTAAGACATAGACCTGTTTTTTGCCCAAGGGATAATCCAGCACCAAGGCAGCTAAAGCCGTTTTGCGAACAATTTCCACATCTTCATTATAGGTCGGAATATAGATATCGACCGTGGGTAACTGATCCAGTGCAATGGTGGATAAATCAACGGGCTTTCGTTGTTTAATTTTTAGTGTTTGAAAATAGGAAAGATAGAGGGTTGCGATCGCATAAAATTCTGCAAAATAGAGCAATAGGGAAAAAGTTGCATCAAACCAGTGCGTTAAATTTAACGTGTAAGAAGTACGATAATAAAAATATCGAAACGTGACTAAGCTGCTCAGGGCAATTAACAGCAAATGGAGAAATTCACTGGTGCGATCGTCCGGTCTACGCTCTTCTAAACGCAGGATGATTTGCCCGACTATAATTAAACAAAGGGCAATCACCCCTTGCTGCCAAGTGCCGGGGCGTACCACAATCAAAGGATAGCAGAGCCAAAGGATACAGAGAATCATCAAGACCAACTGAAACCGATTCAGCCAAATCAGCACATTCCGAAATCCGGCAGGAATTACATCCACTAAGAGATCAGTCAGACGATCGTCCAACCAATGGATCCCCAGTTGCCATTGCTGCTGCAAAACCTGTTGCCAGCGGGGTGGGGATTTGCTGATCCCATCGCGTAGTGATTTTTTGGGGAATAGGGGTCTCATCATGGTTCAGAGAGATAGCTGAGATCAATTTTGGAGTTTAGAGTTGCGATTTTGGATGGTCAAATTTGAAGTGTCAAACCCTGATGAATTGCGGCTTGCTGGGTTACAATCGGTATTAACGACCTGTGGATTGAGTATGAGATCAGCCAAGGGAGCCGTTAAAGTTTTTTGTCCGATTTACCCAGTTTTCTCAAGTTAATTTTGTGCAGATATAACTGCCCAATGCCATACAGGGCTAAAGCCCCTAACAAAAGAGCAGGCGTGATGATAAACCAGTTGTACCGCAGGAGCCGTTCCCAGTTCAGACTATCAATGCCCCGTACCTCCGTTTGTTTGGCTTGGTTGAGAAATTCTAAGTTGTAACTGTTGGGATCAAAGGGCGATCGACTGTCGGGATTAGCACTGATTAAAACCGTATCGCCTGTTAATTGAAAGAACAGAAAATCCCGCTGGATAAAATCACGAATTTGCTCTAAACCCGTTTCCGTGTGGGCACTGAGCACTAATACAACTCGATCCTGATTCCACGGCGAAATGATTTGTTGAATTAAACCATCGGGATCGGGGGCAGTGTAAATTTTACTGTCTCGCCAATGACGAGCAGATTTCTCCGTCAGGGCAAAGTTTTCTGATTTAAAGGCTTCGGGTAAGGGGAAGCGATCGCGGGTGCCAATGCCAATTAAATGTTTATTGTTGCGGCGATCATCCGGCAATTTCTGAATCCGAAAGATTTCCACTTGCAGCGATTCCGAACGACTTAATCGCCCCAAGCGCTCCGTCACTTCTAGTAAAAGATGCAGATCAGTCTGGCTGGGATTATCGGGAACCACGATCGTCGTATTGGACAAATCCTGGGGAGCCGCAAAGGGATAGCCAAATTGCAGCAGTTTCAAATCCGGCAATTTGACGGCATTTTCCCGGCGTAATTTAAACTCCGTATCACCATGAATCGTGCCCCAGAGTTGCGCATCCGTGACCCGGCTACAGGACCGACGCTCACGAGGATCAAGGCGGAAGTTGATTTGCAATTTAGAATTGGGACGAATGCGATCGCTGGGCAATTCCACATTAAAGGAATCCCGTTTCACCCCTTCCACGTTGGTCAAGCGCTTGCCAGCCACCGCCACCCCATCCAATTCCACCTCCAACAAAGAGGTCAGCGGATTAATTTGTGGTCCATGGCTAAAGTAAACCGTTATCCAGTTGCCTGACAAAAATTCATCGTCCGGTCGGGCTTTAAAGTCCAATTCCAGTGCAGGTGAACTGGAGCCACGAATGGTGATATCCCCGTAGGGTTCTCGGGTGGCGCGGCTGCGTAAATCTTGTAATTTAAACTGATCCTGCAGCGGCAAAAAACCAGGCCAGTCGCGCAGATTGGGGGAGGCAACCTGGGTCACCTGATCGATAATCATCACTTCCCCTGTTGCCATCGACTGTTCCTTGGCTTGCACCAGAAATTGCACTGCCTTTGCCACCCCGGCTTCGCTATTGCCCGTGATCAGCAAAATGGGCTGCTTCTTATCCGCCGTGGTGGTCCAAATTAAAACTCCGGCATCCGGGGCAATCAGTTGATTGTCTTTGAGCAGTTGTTTATCCTGCAATTTTATCGGAGCTGGTAAAGCCAGGGTGGCGATCGTGGTTTGCTGGTTGGGAGTGCCTAAAATCACCAGGCGATCGTTGGGTTTCACCTGGGTGAGGTTTTCAATCAAGCGACTGTCCATGGCTCGGTAGTCAGCAATTCGCCCGAGGGAAGCATTAAACCGTCCCAGTAGCCCTAACCAAGTCTCATCGATCGCTTTGGGCTGCAGGTAGGTAATCGGATTGGATTCCAAACTCAGCACATCAAACAGGGGATAGGGATAGCGAGAAAAATTCAAAGCAACAGGTTGGGGAATGAAATCAAAAACGATTTTAGAATCCGGCATTATCTCACTCCAAAGGGAGGGATCGTAGGGATCCTGCGTACAGGTGGGAGAATTATTTTGCAACGCTGCGATCGTCACTTCGTTATAATCTTGTACTAAATAATTAGGAATGGTAAATTCAACATAACCGATCTTGCCCTGAGGCTGATTCATCGGCACGCTCCCCACACTCGTCCCATTAATCATGACCGTAATGTTGGAACGGCTGGCATACAAGGCTCCGGAATGACGATACTTGAGTAACAGCTTGATGGCTTTGGGTTGCCAATTGCGGGGACGGGTAAAGCGAATACGGGCTTCGTCATAAATCCCTTCCATGCGCAGCCGGGTACCGACGATCGGGCTGCGGTTAAATTCTAAAATATACTGTCCGGGCAGCGCAGGAGTCAGGGTGGGAACTAACGAGGTCGGTGGTTTATCTGGATCTTTATACTCCGGTTCAGGATTTTTTGGGCGGGCAGGCACCTTTTCCGCACCGGGTACCGAATCATTGATGGCAGGACTGGTAACCGGATTGGGGTCAGTGGGTGGTAGGTTTTCCTGAGCGAGTAGTTTCTTCTGCGTTGGTAATGCAGATGGAAACATAACTGCCAATGCTAAAATTATTCCTAATCGATTTCTCATAAACATAGAATATTTTCTCTTAGTATCGCTCCCAGGAAGGTTGAAAGCCTCGCCGTTGCAGGATATCTGCCTTCACTTTCTGAATCCGCCGTTCCAATTGTGGGTCGGGGCTGGGCTGCTGTTGCTGGATCTGTTGCAACTGTTGCAGGGCAGCCGTGGGGCGATCCTGCGCGAGGTTTAAGTCGGCAAAAATACGTTGGGCATCGATGTCATTGGGGCTGCGATCGCGCACTTGGCTATAGAGTTGCAGGGCTTCCGCATAGCGCTGTTGTTGCGTGCGAATTCCAGCTAAGCCTTTTAAAGCATCGGTGCGTTGACGATCGCTCAACTCCCGTTTTAACAGCCCTTCATACCGTTGGACCGCTGCTGCCCAGTTGCCATCCCGCCGATCGATCTCCGCCAGCAAAAATTCGGCTGCGATCGTCTCACTTCCCTGGGCAGTGGTGCGGTAGCGATCGAGCGCTGTTTTAGCCGCAGGCAGTTGATTGCGTTGCAGATTGATCTGGGCAAGGCGAAATTCTAAAAATGGCAGATCCAATTCCGATTGCACAAGCTGTTCATAAATCGGTTGTAGGGCGGGATCGGGTGGATCAAGGGGAATTAAGGCAAGGGCGATCGATCGCTTTTCGGTGGCATCTCTGGGCAGTGGTGTCAGCGCTTGTTGTAACTGTTGGGTCAGTTGTGCCGGAGTGGAGCTACCTAATTGCTGGGCAAGAATCAGTTGCTTAACTCGAATGGAAGTCAGGGTCGCATCGCGATCGAGAATTTGCCCATAGACCTGCAGGCGTTGCCGTTGGAGCGCTGGAACTGTGACCACCTCCTCACTTTCCAGCACCTCTGCTAATTCCAATAACAAGCTCAGCGAGACCGTTGGCGATTGCCCCACCACTTCACGGTAGAGATTCACCGCTTCAGCAGACAGACTGGAATTTTGGCTGAGCCGTCCCACATCCCGCAGCGCTCGGGCGAGGGCAAGTTGACTGTCGGGTTGATTGCCTGAACGTGCTTTCAGCGGTTGTAGGGTTTCTAGGGCGAGATCCGGTTGTTGATTGGCGGCATAGGCAACGGCAAGGGTCGATCGAATGTTCCATTGGGTTCGATCGTTGCTATTCCCATTCAACCGAGAGCGGAGTAGAGCGATCGCCTCCTGATTGCGACCTACATTGCGTAATGCATTGCCATAGGGAGCAATTACCTGATCCGGTAGTTTTTGAACAGTGCTGCTCGTCGCGGTTAAGTAACGTTCAAACCAAGTGACACTTTTGGCATAATCGCGATGATAGCTATAAATTTCTGCTGCATTCAACATCACCGCAGGAGTGGGACTATTCGCCAATAACGGGGCATAGTCAGCAAGTGCCAAATCATGTTTGCCTTGATAGCCGTAGAGTAGAGCACGTTGGGCTAAGGCGGCAGAATTGTTGGGCTGGAGTTGCAGCAGGGTGGTCAAGGCGGCAATTCCCTGGGCTTGCCATTCTGGACGATAGCCCCCTAAGGTGCCGATCGCACTTAAAGCAGTCACATTGCGCCGGTCCTGTCCCATCACCTGTTGATAGACATCCCAAGCCTTACTATCCTGCCCTGCTCGCTGATAGGCGATCGCTAATCCCAGCCTCGCATCCACGTTCTCTGGGGATCGCTGAATGGCTTTCTGAAACGCCACGATCGCATCATTCACCCACCCTTTTTGCAACAACACATAGCCTTCTCGGGCGACCGCACTAACCGCTTGTGGATCAATTTGGGCAATCACAGTCGAATCGGACTGGAGTCGTTTTTGTAAATCTTTCAGGAATTCAATTTCCACTTGACCAGGAATGCCAGAATCTGCTGGGTGAGAGGCGGCGATCGGTGAGATTCCCAATAAACCTGCGCAGGCGATCGGCAAGGTCAGTAAGAGTTGTCCTACCCTCATGGAGGGTTGATGTTTGATGATCCGGTTGTGGGTTATCCTAACCTGTTGATGCATTGCATTGCTCTCCATATTGCACTTCCTACCTTCGCGAATCTCACCGCTTAGTCGAACTGTGTAGCCTTGTTGTGCTTACCAGCGACTGGATTTTGTGGTGCTAAGCATTGCTCACCCCACTACGGCAGCAAATCAAAATTGGCTCGCACTCGAAACCCAAATACCGTCTCTGAAAAGGCATTGCGTTCCTGCAGCATGACCGCTCCCCGCAGGTTTGGGGTTAGTTTGATGTCGTAAAACAGTTCCAACACATCCGGAGTCTTTTCATCCCGATCGCGGCGTAGATCGGTGTTCGACAATTGCCGACCATAGGCAAGCCCCAGGCGATCGGACGGCATAAACACATCCAACAGATTCGCCCCAAAGCTATAGGTTGACCCACCTCGATCGAGACCATCATTCTCGTACCAGCCGTAGCGCCCAAATAGCCCTAAGCGAATTTCTGGCATAAACCATTCCGCATTCAGTCCATAGGCCCGTTCGCGATCGCCATCCAGGAGTCCAAAGCGATTGCCATTGCCCCGCGCCAATTGAAAAATCTCCCGAAATCCATCCTCTTCCCCCGCATCCCGATCGCTGACATAGGTGCCGCGCAAAATGGCATGTTTGCCCAGCTTCACCCCCACTTCTGCCGCAAAGGCATCGAGGCTAAAATCCCCTAAATCTCGTGTTGATGAAAAGGTGACGGCTTTCAAATCCACTTCATCGATCGGATTCCACGTCAGCATGGCACCCCAGCGCGAGGAAATCCCCGTAGCAGAGAGGGCAGGATTGGTTTGAAAGGTGGAATTGAAAAAATGGGTCAGACTGTCTTTGGCAAAACTGTTGCGATCGAAGTAGGAGGTTAAATCCATTAAGCCTGCTGTCAAACGCAGTTGGGGATAACTCGGCAGAGAACCCGTAAAATAGAGTTCCGTTAGGCTCAGCCCAGACTCTCGCGTATCGGCAAAAGCATTCCCCGTACTCAAGTCCACCACTGCGCCCACCATGGCATGGGGACTAAAGAGATACCGACCTTCTACCCGCCCTCGCGCTGAACTATCATTGCCTTCTAATAGGTAGGCAGCCTGAGTCTTGACGATCGGGACTCGCAAAAAAGGCTTTTCTCCCGCTGGAGTTTGGGGGGTGGGAGGCGGAGTGGGCACTTGAGCCAAGAAGGCTGGTTCTGGTGCAAGGGATTCGGGGATCAGCGACTCGGCTTGATCTGATTCAGCTTGACCTGACTTAATTTGATTTGACTTAATTTGAACCGACTCATTCGCCTGCAATGGTTCTATAACCTGTGCTTGGGCGATCGGTGCTATCCCGAATCCCATCAGACTTAGGTAAAGACTCGACTGAACTAACCACCCCAAGCAAGACCAGCGGGAACGAACTGCTAACAGGGAAGAATCGGACGATCCAAAGGAAAGATCAGAAAACTCAACAGACGGAAGTGCAACCATGACAAAAAACTAGCCCAACAATTGCTAGTAATAACTCACAATCAAACCTGCATAAAGTCAGAAATAGATTCCGACCTACTCATCATTGATATCGCAATCAGCCTCACACAATCCCTTACATAAAGTAAAATTAATAAAAGATATTACAAGTGCATTTAACCGGATGACTCAACCACTATGATTCAATCACTATGACTCAATCACTATGACTCAATCATTACGATCGCTGAATGGAAAAGGCTGTAACTTAGCGAACAAAAGGATTCAACTGTTCTCTGATTATCCCTGGTTTTAATACACTTGTGAAGCGGATAGGCAATAGTAACGATATAATTACAACAGTCTTCATATAAACATCATAATTCCCAGCATCGTAATTCTAAAAGCATCATCATTCTGAGACCTGCTTCATTTATGAAATCCAGTCCAAGCCTGATCTGGCAACTGTTCACTCCAATTATGTTAGGCAGCCTTGTGGGGGGACTGGCGGGATGTAATACGCAAATTTCCACCGGAGATTGGTTCACGCCCACAGTTCTGTTCAGTTCTTCTGCTAAGCCTGTGTATTTAACGTTACAAGTCACCCCAGGTCAGCAGCCCGGAGTATTTAACCTCACTGGAAAAACCGATCTGCCCGATCGCACCGAACTGACTGTCATTGCCGTCCGCTATTTGCTCCCCCAAGAACCTGGCTCCCGCCAACTCAATGCCGCTCCGACCTATGCAATTTTGGCCTACCAATCCGTCGCGATCGCCCAGGGGCAATGGCAAACGCAGCTCAACCTCTGGCAAGTCGCCCCCGATCACCGGTTTCAGGAATCTTGGCAATTGGCGGAAGCGCGTCTGATTCCTCAGCTCAAGCCTGATCCAACGGTTCAGTTTATCGTCACCGTTGCACCGATTGATCAGTTAGAAAGCCTGGAAAGCTTGCTCCGGGAGCGGGGACAAAAATTTGCCCAAGGGGTTCTACGGGGCACCAGTGATGGAGAACGCTATGCCCAAACCCATCAAGCCTTGACCCTGCCCTTACCGACTGGGCAAAGTGCGATCGCGCCCTCCCCTCGTCCAGAAGCAGATAATGATGGCTGGGGCAAACGCTACATCATTCCCAAGGAACCCCCCAATCCCACCCAATTAGAAGCCCCGCAGGAACGCCGCACCAATGCCCCAGCTCGGGTGGAAGAATTTCTCCAGTAAAGTACGGTTACCATTCCGTGTTGTCTAAATTGGTATGGGTCAAAATTGCGTCTTCGAGATCGGCTCCCTCCAAGTTTGCACCCCACAAATTGGTCTCCGTTAAATTCGCCTGCCGCAGCATCGCCCCGGCTAAATTAGCCCCCCATAAATCTGCACCTTGCAAATTGGCTCTTGTTAAATCTGCGCCTTGCAGATCCATACCTGCTAGAGATAAGCCCTGCAAATCTGCTTCCTGTAAGCTGGCACCGGGCCCCAACCAATACAAGCCCAACATGCCTGGATCAAGCGCTTCTGGAAATTGCGTCAATTCATTACACAGAGCCGCTCGAAAATTGGTAGCTAAACAGGCCGCCGATCGCAAATCCGTTTCCAATAACATCGCCTGCCGCAATTCTGCCCCTCGCAGGTTGGTTTGCCCTAAATCTGCCCCGGTTAAATCGCTGCGGGTTAAATCAGCCGTGGTGAGATCAGCGCCTCGCAACGTGGCTCCCCGTAAATTCGCTCGCCATAAATTAGCCCCCAACAGGCAAGTATCCCGTAGATCCGCATGACTTAAATCTGCCTGACTCAGATCCACACCGCTCAAATCCAAACCCCGCAAATCTGCCCCTGCCAGGTTACTTTGGGGTGCGAGGTAATAGGCTCCAAGCTGGGTTAAGCCCTCACCAGTTGCTTCATCTAGCCATTGCGTGGTCTCATCATAAATGGCTCCTTGTAAATTTGCCCCTTGCCAAGCGATCGCTTCTAACTGCGCTTCCCTAAAATCAACCCTTCGGAGATCCGCTCCTTGAAAATTGACTGATTTTAATTGCGCTTCCCGGAAACTCATGCCCCGCAGATCGGCATTTTGCCAGTCCACCTCCAGCAATTGCGCTTCCCAAAAATCGGCATCTTGCAAATAACTGTTCTGCAGATCAACCTGCTGCAAAATCACACCGTAAAACTGGCGGATACCTGCAACATAATCGGTTAACAGGGGATACGCTTTCATGGGTCTGAATTGGGGGTAAAGGGGAAAGCGGCGGCGGCAGCAGCTTCGGCCAGGTCCGTGGGCAAGGCATAGGCAGATACTTCATAGCCACTCAAAAGATCAGGCACGGCTTCGGGCTGCCAGACCCAAACGGCGTAGTGAGCATCTGTTTGCGTCATCATCGCCTGAGTGCCTTTGGCTGCCAATCGTTTTATCACCGCGATCGCTTGTTGCTCAGTGGATTTAAGGCGAAATAGACTGTAGAACAGATTGCCAATCTGAAGGGCAAACAGCGATCGAGCTTGATCGGGCACCCGAATGCGGCAGAGCTGGGGAATTTCGTCTAAAGCCCCTGGGAGAAGTTCATTGGGATCCGCTTCTGATTTGTGAGGGATGGCTAACGAGCTATCGATCGAACTGAGCTTAAAACGCTGTAGCCAGTCCAATAACTGAGGAGGTAATTCGGCCGCTCGCCCCGTTTGTAATTTCCGACTGACTTCGGCAGCGGTCAAACCTGCGATCGAACTCAGGACAATGGCAAACCCAATGTAGCGAATCACCACCGTGCGATTGTGACTTTCCACCATGCCCTCAATGGAGCGATCGAGGGAATTGATCACGGTAATCCCCGTTGTGCGCCCTTTCAGAAATAATAAGGGTGAACTGAGGAATAAAAACACCAAACTCGCAGCCAATACTGCAGGCATTAAAACGGTGCGAGCGATCGAAAGTTGATACTCATCCCGATTTGCAGTTTCCTCAGGAGATGCCAGTGGGGTAATACGAGGGATAAAGTCAGAGACCACATGAAACCTTCACTACCAGATCAGAATTGTCAGGGATTGATTGGGACGTGAGTTCGACGAATCCTGGCGAGCAGATCCCCCTAGCCCCCTTAATAAGGGGGAACCGAGCCAAATTCAAGGGTTCAGCAATCGTCGTTAGACTCCTTCCCGTTTGCTGTTCGGTTTGAAGTCCCCCTTATCAAGGGGGATCGAAAGCTTGACGGGAATCGAGTTTCGTCGAACTCACGTTATTTTAACAATTTCTGAATTGGGTGAGAGCAAGCTGATGGGTGTTTGAACCCTAGGGGTTACCAGCGATCGCTATACCGCTCTTCGGCAAAGGGTTCTCACCGGTTGTGATAGCCATTGCGCTCCCAAAGTCCGAGCTGCATCTCGGCTAAAAATTCCAAACCATTGATCCATTTTGCTCCCTTCCAAGCATAAAGATGGGGCACCACAAGGCGTAGGGGACCTCCATGGGCAGCGGGCAGGGGCTGATCAAACAAGGTATGGGCAAAAAAGTTCTCTTCGCGGACAAAATCGTCTAACGCGAGGTTGGTTGTGTAGCCACCGTAGGCATGTTGCATCAGGTGAACCGCTTGGGGATCGACCTCTAGATGGTGCATAAAATCCGTGACTTTCACGCCACGCCACTGCACATCTAGCTTGGACCAAGTGGTCACACAGTGGAAATCGGCAGTGAATTCACTCTGGGGCATGGCCATCAAGTCATCCCAGGTGAAGGTCTTGGGTTGCACGAGACCCCAAACTTTCAATTCCCAATCCGCAGTCTCCACTTGGGGCGTTTCTCCATAGGTCAGCACCGGAAACCCTGTTGCCAAGTGCTGACCGGGAGGCACGCGATCGGCGTATTCTGAAGTTGGTTTCTGGAAGAATTTTCCCAGCATAAGTCAGTAACCGAATAGGCAACTGGAATCAACAACGGTTGGCAATTAACTGGATAGGCAATTACTCTTCGTCTTCTGATGTGCCGGAATAAACAAATCCCTTTGCCCGACCTGTCAGAACCGATTTACCGATCGACATGGCACGCTGAGCTTGCAGGTTTGCCTTGCGCTTCCAAGTCGCACGACGTTGATCCCGCTTTCCGTTAGAGGTTTTCTTCTTTGGACAAGCCATGGTTGAAGAATCTGATTTTTAGACAACCCTCCCATTATACGGGATATGGTCTATCTGTAAATGATCTCATCCAAGCTTGTTCCAACTGGTTCCCCTGCGATCGCTCTGATCCATGGCTTGCCCCCCGATGAAGCAGAATGGATCGAGACCTTACCCCTGGCTTACCAGTAGGGTCTGAGGACAAGCAAGATCGCCTTTGAGTTGGATACCCCGATCGTTAGCAGCCAGGTGCCGAATGATTTTGTACACCGATTCCGCTCGATCGCCTGCGTTGACTTTCTCGGCTAGGGCTGCGATCGACAGGGGGGTAGATTCCTGCGCCAATGCCCCGAGAATTTGGTTTTGTAAGACCAGAATGTCCGCTGCTGCCTTCTTACCCGCTTCTACCCCTGGCTGATGGTAGGCGTTGACGTTAATCAGGAAGCCATAGAGTCCTACCGCTCGTTCGTACAGGGCAATGATGGCACCCACCTGGGTTGGAGTCACTTCCGGAATGGTTAGGGTAATACAATCGCGATCGCTTTCATAAATGGCTTTCTGGGTGCCCTGCAACAGACCCGAGAGATAGTCTCCCGCCGTGACCCCCGGTTCCACTTCGATCGACTGTCCCTGGCGATCCTGCAACACTTCAATAAAGGTCAGGAAGAAATTGGGCACCCCTTCGCGCAATTGCTGGACATAGGCATGTTGATCGGTGCTGCCTTTGTTGCCATAGACGGCGATGCCTTGATAAACGGGGTTGCCATCGAGGTCATACTGTTTACCTAGGGATTCCATCACCAATTGCTGGAGGTAACGGCTGAAGAGCAGCAAGCTATCCTTGTAGGGAAGAACCACCATGTCCTTTTCGCCTTTGCCATTTCCTGCAAAGTACCAAGAGAGGGCAAGTAGAGCTGCCGGATTGCCTTGGATCGTTGGTTGGCGTGTGGCAATGTCCATCAGCTTTGCGCCTGTTAACATTGCGTCAATATCCACCCCTTCTAGGGCAGCGGGTAAGAGACCGACTGCGGAGAGTTCGGAAGTGCGCCCGCCCACCCAGTCGTACATGGGAAAGGTGGCTAACCATCCCGCTTGCTGAGCTACTTGATATAGCTTGCTGCCTGTTGTGGTGATTCCAACCGCATATTGACCAAACTCTAAACCTGCCTGTTGATAAGCGGCCTGCACTTCCAACATGCCATTGCGGGTTTCGGGGGTGCCCCCGGATTTGGAAATGGTGATGACCAGGGTGCGATCGAGGCGATCGCGCAGGGGAGCCAAAATGCGATCGATGCCTGCCGGGTCGCTATTATCCATAAAATGCAGGGTCATCGGCGGTTGATCGGCAGCGAGGGCGGCTGATACAAACTGGGGCCCCAAGGCGGAGCCACCAATCCCGATAGAGATCACATCGGTAAATTTGTCTGCGGTGGGGGGTTTGATGTCTCCACGGTGGACTTTTGCCACAAACCCATGAATGGCAGTGAGCGTGGACTGAATTTCTTGCTGTAATTCTGGAGTGGGCGCAAGTTCTGGCGCACGCAACCAATAATGTCCCACCATGCGATTTTCATCGGGATTGGCAATCGCCCCAGATTCCAACGCTGCCATTGCTTGGAAAGCCTGCTCAAATTTAGGCTGGAGGGCTGCTACAAACGCATCATCAAAGCGCATCCGGCTCACGTCCAGATAGAGTCCGAGATCTGCGTGATAGTAGAGCCAGTTTTGATATCGTTGCCACAGAGCGCTGGCATTCATGGCACAATCCTCCTCATCTCAAACACAATCTCAAACACAATCCAGTGTATGCGGGCTATAGCATAGCGAACCGATTGTTTTGGGAAAGTTTAATGCAAGCAGATTTTAGAGCGGTTTCGGTCGGTATCGTAGCGTACTAAATCACGGGCTTGGGCAGGACCCGTAGAAACTTGATGATTTGCCCGGTCACCTCCAGACTGATGAGATGGTCTTCTAGGGTAAACCGGTAGAAAATTTGGCTGGTGCCCATTTGGCGAAAGTCTGGCAAGAAATGGAGGTGCTTGGTTTGAAAGACATCGCTGAAGACGAACTGGCGAATCCGATCGCTGATTACTGGATCCAATGCATGTAAGTCTAGAATAAACATTCGATCATAGAAAACTTCAACAGCGGTTGTAGAAGGAGTGCCACCGCGAGTTGGCGTGGACGGCGTGGAAGGAGAAGCTGAGGAGTTCATAGGATGAGGGAGGGATAGGAGATTAGAAATCTACGAGCCGCAGGCTGATACTAAGGTGGAAGGGATAGCCGCGAGACCTGGTGGGAGTCAAGCGGGTATGAACCCAGGGGCAAAATGGGTTAAAGCGTATTCTGGGGCGATCGCAGCATTTTCAAGAGATCGATCGCTCCTTCATGGGTCAGCAGATCACCGGGCTTAAAATTTTCCTTGGCGGACTGGATTTCCCCCAGCATGTAGAGGTCATAGTAATGAGTTTGCATCACAGTCCACATCACTTCTAACTCTTCATCTGTGAGAGTATTAATCAAATGGTGAGCGCGATCGCGCAGGGAATGCAGGTTGAGGGAATGCATATTGAGGGAATGCATATTGGCAAAGTGGGGTTTGGCGGATAGGAGGAGTTGTGTTTTTAGAGTGCCCGCAACAACTGAGCCATGTCTGAACAGGGACTGCCCCGTTGCTGACCTTCCTAGCTTCTTGTGATCCTATCTGATCATATTCTGAAACCATGGGGGGCGCTCTTTTCCTCTACAATTCTCCTCAATGACAATCCGTACAGTTTGCTCTGCGTATTTCTAGCCATTTTCCTTACCAGCGATCGATCCCCGAGCCAATTATGTTCAGCTACCTCTTTTCTCAAGACCCTGGTGTCATTAACTATCTTGCCTTTTTGATCACCAGCATGGCTATCTATGCCCTCATGGGGTTGGGTCTCAATCTGCAATGGGGCTTTACCGGGTTGATCAACTTTGGGCTAGCCGGATTTATGGCGATCGGGGCTTACGTTGCAGTGATCCTGAGTTTGCTCAAACTGCCTTTGATCCTGGCGGCGATCGCGGGGGGACTGCTAGCAGCCTTGTTTGGTCTATTTCTCGGCTTTTCCACCCTGCGGTTGCGGGAAGACTATCTGGCGATCGTCACGATTGGCTCATCGGAATTGATACGTTTGATCGTCAACAATGAAAAAATCTGGGACGGGCGGGAAGGTGCAAGGGGAATCACGCTGTTTCCACTGCCGTTGGAAGCGTTTCGTCCTGCTTTGGTGACCCGCTGGGGCATGATTGCGGTCATGACGGTGATTTTTGGGCTGGCTCTGTGGAAACTGTGGCAATGGCTACAGCGTAAACTCAAAGCTGCAACTGAGCAACGCAAACTTTGGTTCAGCGCGATCGCTTTAGTCACTGCTTTGGTGGGTTTACGGATCTATGGAGTCACGGCGCTGTCACTCTATCATTTTCGGGACAATCAGGTCGTCAATGGGTTGCTCTTCTGCACGATCGTCGTCCTGGCTTTGGCATTTTTGACCCTGGAAACCCTGGTGCGATCGCCCTGGGGTCGGGTGCTGAAATCCATTCGGGAAGATGAGCAAATTGCCAAAGCCCTGGGCAAGAATGTCTTCTCCTATAAGTTGCAGTCGCTCATGTTAGGTGGCTTTTTCTCTGGTATTGCAGGTGCGTTCCTGGCTTGGCAGCAGACCAGTCTTTATCCTGACACCTTCAAGTCCGATCTGACCTTCAACATTTGGATCCTGATGGTTCTAGGGGGTGCTGGCAGTAATCCCGGCATTGTCTTGGGCGCTGCCATCTTCTGGATGTATACCGCCCTCACCCGCGACCTCAACAAAGTTCTGCCCTTGCCAACGGAGCAGATCGATGCGTTCCGAATGGTGTTTATTGGACTGCTGCTGATTCTATTGATGGTATGGCGACCCCAGGGCATTCTCGGCAATAAAGATGAGCTAACCTTAGGGAAATAGCGTGAGAACCCGTGGCGATCGGGTCAGCAGGAGGTAGGCACTGTTATGGAAGATGTCATAGGATCGGTCTTTGAAGTCGCAAATCCGATCGCGCTGCCTCTCTACGAGCGAGATTTTCATGCCTGGGCGATCGAACAAGCCGCTCTACTGCGCGATCGTCAGTGGCAAAGCTTGGATTGGGATCATTTAAGTGAGGAACTGCAAGCATTGGGGCGACAGCAACGACAGGAATTGGTCAATCGCCTTTCGATCCTGCTGGGCCATTTGCTGAAATGGCAATACCAGCCCCAAGCTCGAAGTCGGAGTTGGCTGGCTACCATTCGGATTCAGCGTCGAGAATTGACTAGGCTTTTGCAGTCAAACCCAAGTTTGCAACCGTTCCTAGAGGAAGCACTGCAATATGGTTATGCGAATGGGCGCGATTTGGCGATGGGTGAAACAAATTTACCGGAAGCAACGTTTCCCTTGGAGCTAGCCTATTCCATGGAATTCGTTTTCGATCCAGCGTCCTACCCTGGTGAACCTGCGATCGATCTACTGACGTAGGTTCGTTTGCAAGTCACGCTAGACTGAAACACAAGAGGCAAAGCAGTAAAAGTTGAAAAAGTAAAAGGTGGATAACTTAAAGTGAACACTTTATCTACGCCAAAAACCACATCAACAAGTAAGGTTACGGATACCTGGGTGCAAGCTACTTGGGAAGAATTTTTAATTGAAAGCGAAAACTCTGAAATTGAAAAATTGCGATGCTACTACGATCGAGGTTGGATGAGGATTGAAACAATGGCAATTGGATTTTCGCATGGCAAAGACAATGCTACTTTAATGATGGTTGTGACTTTGTATGGAACATTCAGAAATATTGCTTTTCTGTCACTAATGAATACTAGCTTTCAGAAACCCAGGCAACGTGAATGCCAGCCCGATCTTGCCTTCTATATTGGACAACCCTTACCAACGATTCCTCGTACAAATGCTCCCATCAGTATCGATGAATATGGTCCGCCAACCCTGGCGATTGAAATTGCGGCAACTAGCTTGAGTGATGATTTAGGACAGAAACGGTTGCTGTATGAGCGCTTAGGGGTTGTGGAATATTGGGTGGTGAATGTGGAAACTGCTACGGTTACGGCTTTTGCTGTCAAGGATGGCGGCAGTTGGCAAATTCAAACTTCCCAAGCTTTACCTGGTCTGACGATCGCGATCGTAGAAGAAGCTTTACACCGGAGCCAAACTGAGGACGATGGTGCCATCAATCGCTGGCTCATCCAACAGTTTAGCCAACCTGTGACCCCTGCTGAGAATGGATAAACCTGTATCTACTGTTGTCTCACATGATGCATATGGCTACTCTATTTAACATCGCTCTAGTTAGCACGCTTGCCCTGGGCTGGATTCCTCCTCTTGCCCAAGCGGGTGGCGACTTGCCTGCTGCTGCACTTCCCAAAGGCTTTGAACCTAGTACGGCGGCGGCTTGCGACTATCAAGATTTTTACCAAACTACTCGTACCATTAACCTGAAAACCAAGGAAGGACGGTCTCAAACGGTGCGATCGGGTGCGATGCTGCTGGTGTTAGGAGAGGCTGCCCCCTCTGGCAATCCTAAACAGGTGCGGGGAGTGCGGGCAGTGGCTGCGGGTGGGGTGGAAGGCGTTCTGAATTGGCAGGAGGTAGACAGTGCTCTGAAGCCGTTGAAATTTGGTAAGAACCACAAAATTATGCGCGTCAAAACCATCGATCTTAATGGTTTGGTCAATGTGCGTAATGCGCCAGAAGGTGCCGTGATTGGCAGTCTCAAAAATGGTGAAACTGTAACGGTCAAAGGGGTGGGACCGCGTATGCGAAGTTACTATTACGTGGAGTCTGCCAAAGGACTGCGGGGAGTGGTGGTGGCACCTTATCTTGTTTGCACTTGAGCCAAACGATCGCTCGATGATCACGGGCGGGCTTGCAGAAATAGGGTTATTTCCAGCCGATCGCCCTCCGTTGCCAGGGTTAAAATGCGGGCTGTGGTTTTGGATTGCTCCAGTTGTTGTAAGTTCAAGCGTTGGCTGATGCCCTGGGCGATCGCATCCACAAGGACGGGCGGAGCTGCTTGACCATTGATTTTCAGTTGTGGATTTTCCAGTTGCAGCGTTTTGCCCTGCACCAGTTTGAGCTTTGCCTGGGCTGCGATCGCCAGTTTATCCGGATAGCCCTGTTCTGTCAGTTCCGCTTGCAAACTCACTTGCCCCTGGGGTTGGAAATCAATCTGAGGGTTGACCAAATCGTAACGAGCTGCCTGGGCAGCTTCATTAGCCTGCAAAAAGCGAATGCCTAAATTTTTCAACCGATTCGTCACGGCGGGCGATCGCAGTGCCTGGGTCAAATCCTGTTCCGTCACGACCAGCCGCACCCCTGCTTGGAGTGGTTTTGCCAACTTAGGTCGCAAGCCCTTCAGGGCGATCGGATCAGTTTCCACTTCCAGGGTATCGATGCGCAGCCCCTCCCAAGGATACAGACCCCGCCCTGCCACTAAAACCCGATCGAGCCGTCCCTGGGCTATTTGATAGGTGGGCACCGCTTCCAACCGTACCTCCAACTGTTCCACTTGCTTAAACTGCTTGCGCAACTGCTGGGTCGCTAGGCGATCGCCAATAAACCCAACGGAACTGAGGAAGCTGAAAAGAAGAGCTAGGGCGATCGTCAAAGGTTCCATAGCAGGTGAAAGATGGCAGGATGAAGTCGGAACGCTGAACTGAAGAGCATCATACCAAATCCAGCAACTAACGCTACAGATGCTGATCCCCCTAGCCCCCTTAATAAGGGGGAACTGAGCTAAATTCAAGGGTTCACGGAGATGTAGGTCGATCGAGATGGGTTGCCATAATCAATTGATTGGCTATCACCCTCCCGATCGCACCTGTATTCTCTATTCTGCTTCTAGCATAATCTCTCTAGCAGCAACGCATACGACGGTGGATTCATCCCGTTTACAGACGGACGGGGCGGCTTCAGGCATGGGCGCTGATGAAATTGAGAACATGCAAAAGTCCGATCGCCGCATTGACAGCATCGGCATCTCCGATCAGTTGCAGTTGGATCTGTTTGGTCTGACGTTTCATTGGGTTTCCTCAAACATGAATAACCTGGATGAGGAGAACCCAAAAAACTAGCCGCCCCGTTGTCTGGCATGACAAAACAGGGCGGCGTGGAGTGCTAAAATGCAGTCCAGGTCACCATGCTGGTTGACGCAGCTTGGGGGCTTAGCGATCGTTTTGAGTTCGTACCTCATGGCGATCGCGCTAGATTTTTGGGCTTAAGCAGTAGAAAATGGGATCATCCTCTACAACTCAATCATAGAACTTTAGCGGTAATCTCAGTTCCCGTCAACTGGATAAGGGTGAAAAAATTAGGGATCGATCGCGCAGTCCACACCGGAATGAAATAGGGTGCAACGATCGCGTCGTCCGCCGAAGGAGGAATCTCAACCCACTTTGAGATCAACTGAGACTGATGGGAAATCGGTTCACACGGATTGGTTCAGACGATAGCCCATGCTGTGAACGGTTTCAATTAAATCTTCCGGGGCCCCGGCTGCTTTGAGTTTTTGGCGCAGACCTCGAATATGAACTTTGACCGTATGTTCTTCCGGTGGCGAGTCCAGTGACCAAACATGTTCAATCATCACACTGCGGCTGAGAACTCGACGACCATTGCGCAGTAGCAATTCTAAGAGCGCATACTCTTTGGGGGTCAAGTGAATGGGAGTCTTGCCATAGTTGACTTCACAGGTGCTGGGGTTGAGACCCAACCCCCCCCATTCCAGAATCGGCGGTGCCGTCACGCTGCCCCGTCTGAGCAAAGCACGAATGCGGGCAAAGAGCTTTTGCAAATCCACCGGTTTAACCACATAGTCATCCGCACCCACATCTAGCCCGTTAATTTCATCATTGATCGTGTCACAAGCTGTGAGCATCAGAATCGGCAAGCTGTAACCGTAAGAGCGTAAGCGACGGCAGAGGCTAATACCATCTAGCTCTGGCAACGTCACATCCAGTATCATTAAGTCATAGTCCAGCACTTTTACCTGATGCCAGCCAGATTCTCCATCTGTCACCATATCAACTGCGTAACGTTGATCCGTTAGAGCCTCCGTCAATGTTTCTGCAAGACGGATATCATCTTCAACTAAAAGAATTCTCATAGTCTGGCGGCAGGAGAAGTAAAGCAAACCATCGGTGGATGAGTTCAATCTGGTTCTTTGCCTAGTTCTAGGGCGATCGGGGAATCATCAAATACCCTATTCAAGGCGCATCCATTCAGATCTTACCAGGACTCGCAATTGAGCGAATAGGGGTAGGGCATACCCGAATCAACGCTTGGGGAGAATCCTACCTCTGGGCTAGACACTGCAAGGTATCTAGTTGAAGTGGTTTCACTGAACCAAGAATTCTCGTGCTTTTAGGACGAGGAGTGTCAAAAGTTAATGGACCCCTACCCTACTGAGCTGGATCTTCAGACCTCTTAGCATAATCATAGATTGGAACTAACAACCTTAAATAAATAAAACAAAATTTCAAGATTTATTACTATCTCTCATTCTTTCCGATTTCTTTACCATTTCCTGACCCATTTCCTTACTTTAGATATGTGATCCTTAGGCTTGAAAGTTTCTTGGGATAGGGTGACTTTTCCCACTGACTGTTGTATTTCTCCGGAGAGATTCAATGCCATTTGGACCAGCATCGCGTTTAGGGGTTAGCCTGTTTGATGAAACCCCGCCAATTGAGTGGGTGCCCGGTCGCTCACAGGAAGAGGCTGAAACCATCATTCGTGCGGTCTATCGCCAGGTTCTGGGGAATGCTTACGTCATGGAGAGCGAACGCTTAACTGTGCCAGAATCCCAGTTTAAGCGGAATGAGTTGAGTGTCCGTGAGTTTGTGCGTACCGTTGCCAAATCCGAACTATATCGGTCTCGCTTTTTTACCAGTTGTGCTCGCTATCGGGCGATCGAACTGAACTTTCGGCACTTGCTGGGTCGCCCGCCGCTGGATCTAGAAGAAATGCGGCTGCATAGCACAATTTTAGACACCCAAGGATTTGAAGCAGAGATTGACTCCTATCTTGACAGTGACGAGTATCAAACCAGATTTGGTGAAAACTTCGTTCCCTACATCCAGGGCTATAAGACTGAAGCCTGCACCAGCATGGTTCAGTTTACCCATACCTTCCAGTTGGTACGGGGTGCATCCAGTAGTAGCCTGAAAGGAGATTTGGCGGGCAAGGCTCCCAAACTCAATTCCCTGATCATCAACCCAACCCCAACGGCCGTGATTTCGCCTGCTGGTGCCGGTGCAGCCTTTCGGAATCCATCAGGAAGTGCGCGGACTCGCTTGGGTGTCAGTGCCAATGCACAAGGTAAGGTCTACCGCATTGAAGTCACGGGCTACCGCGCCAATACCCTCAGCAAAGTATCCCAGTTCCGGCGCAGCAATCAGGTGTATTTAGTCCCCTTCAATGAGCTGTCGGTAGCCTATCAAAAGATCCACCGTGAGGGTGGCGTGATTGCCAGTATTACGGCAATTTAAATCCGCTTTTCAGTCACCAAAGTTCTTTTTACATGTAATTGGAGAGTTTCAATGGGTAGTATCGTCATTAATGCCACTCCAGTAGAATTGTGGTCTACCAGTTCTTCGGAAGATGTGCAGGCAGTGATTCGGGCGGTGTATAAGCATGTTTTAGGTAACCCCCATGTGATGGACAGTGAGCGCCTGGTGGTTGCGGAGTCTCAGTTAGGCGATCGCAGTCTCTCAGTCCGTGAGTTTGTCCGCGCTGTGGGTAAGTCAGAGTTTTATCGCTCCCGCTATTTTGAGTCCTGCGCACCCTATCGCTTTGTGGAGTTAAACTTCATGCATTTCCTGGGTCGCCCACCCGAATCCCAGGCAGAGATTTCAGAGCATATCGTCCGCTGTGTGACTGAAGGCTATGATGCTGAAATTGACTCCTACCTAGACAGTGATGAATATCAATCTGCCTTTGGAGAAAACACCGTTCCTTACCGACGCAGTAACACCCAGGCAGGGCAAAGCCAGGTCACATTTAACCGGATGTATGCTCTCGATCGCGGTCCTTCTCAAATTAGCAGCGCAGTCACCTCTGCCCAGTTGGGGTATGCGGTTGCCACCAACAGCAGCACCAAAATTGCTCCTCCCAGCACCAATTTAGGTGGGTCAGGTGAAGCGAACAAGAAGATGTTCAAGATTCTGGTACAAGGCTCTAAATTTGATGCACCCCGGCGGTTTAGCACCACGACCTATCTGGTTGCGGGTGATAACATGACCCCCCAGATTCAGCGGATTAATCGCACCTCTGGCAAAATCATCAGCATCACCGAGGTCGTCTAGAGCGTCCTAGATTAGGGGTTCTCCTTTTCGCCTATCCTACGGAGTTTGTAGGGTAGGCTCCTCTTATTAACGTGAGTTCGACGAATCCTGGCGAGCAGATCCCCCTAGCCCCCTTAATAAGGGGGAACCGAGCAAAATTCAAGGGTTCAGAAATCGTCGTTCAACTCATTCCCGTTTGCTTTTCGGTTTGAAGTCCCCCTTAATAAGGGGGATTTAGGGGGATCAAGAGATTAACGGGCATCGAGTTTTGTCGAACTGACGTTCTTATTAAAGTTCGAGCTGACCCTCTATTTCCAGGTCACCTATGACTTCGCTAGTCCCAACGACGTTACGAGTGGACATCCATGCACTTTCTGTTCATCAGTCTTCTGTGACGCTTGCCGGAATGTTACCCCCAGAAGCACAGAAAAAAATGCAGTGCTGGATTCGCAGTCGCCATCTTATTTGTTCGGGCAACTTTTTTGTGTTTGAAACGGTGGATTACTCAGCCATTGAACGATTTACTGACTGCATTACGATATTGGGAGGAAGCGTCATTTCAGTAGATTCCGTTGGTAAGATTTGGATGGGCAATCATCGACAAGTGATTTTGTATCGGGCAAAAGCGAGTTTGCACACGCCCCACCATGATCTCAAACAGTATTGGCTGAAATACGGGAGCTTTCGGACAAGGTTCGACCCACAGGTTTAGGGACTAAAATCCCAAATTTACGCCAATATTTTCTACACAAAATGTTTCCTAAGCTAATGCGTTCTCAGCTAATGCTTTCTAAACCAATTTTTTCATAACACGTTAATTACTGGCTCGATGATTGACTCTCACCGTGACAGTTCGGGTACAGTTCGGACTTAACGATTGAGTAGTAATTTAGTAAAGGAGATTATTCAAATGGTCAATACATTCGTCAATCCTTTGGTTAACCCTGACGCAAAGTTGGGTATTAGTTCATTTGATGAAACCGATCCGATCCGGCTGGAGTCAGATTACTCAGCAGCAGAGGTTGAACTGGTCATTCGTGCTGTTTACCGCCAAGTATTGGGAAATGCCCATGTGATGGACAGCGAACGGTTGACGGTGGCTGAATCTCAACTGAAGCGTGGTGAACTGAGTGTGCGCGAATTTGTCCGCCAAGTGGCAAAATCCGATCTCTATCGCTCCCGCTTTTTTGAACCTTGCTATCGGTATCGGGCGATCGAGTTAAATTTCAAGCACCTTTTGGGACGTGCCCCCGATAACTTTGATGAAATGCGCTATCACAGTGCCGTTTTGGATGAGCGCGGATTTGAGGCAGATATTGATACCTATCTGGATAGCGATGAGTATCAGACGGCTTTTGGCGAAACCATTGTGCCTTTTTACCGGGGCTATCGCACCCAACCGGGACAATCCATGCTGGAATTTACCAATATGCTGCAACTTTTACGGAGTGCCTCCAGCAGCGATAAAAATTTGGCAACCCGGAATCAACCGCAATTGACCCGCGCCTTGATCCAGAATTCGCCCTACGGCAAGCTCAAGATCAGAGATGTCAGTGAAATTGTGGCAGAGGCTCTCAAGCCCAAGTTCCCAGTCATCACGGCAGCCAGGTTTACTGCCAATCGCCCTGTGGCGGATCAGGCTCTACAGCAAACTCTTCAAGAGCAAGCCCAGGAAATAGAACGCTTGCAGCAGCAATTGGCAGATGTGCGACCCTTTGCGGCGATCGGATCTGCGATCGTTAAAAACGATTGGCGATCGCCTGCTGTCCCCGCTCCTGCTGAACCAACCTCAGCGTTGCTGCAACAACAGGTAGACATGCAATCTGCCCAAATTGCCCAGTTGCAAGAACAGCTTGCCGATGCCCGACGTTATGCAGCGATCGGAGAAGCCCGCCTCAATAAATGGCGCAGCCGTACATTCAGCCGTTAGTGCTCTGGCAACCCTTTAGAGAACGCACCGATGCGATCGCCCATGCCTATGCCATTACTGAATTCTCCATTTTGGATTGCGATCGGTCTTCTTCTCGGGGGGCTATTTCTGGCTGGACTGTATCAATATTTCAGCCAGGAAATGGCTCGTCGGCACCGGGCTACCAGAGAATTACACCAGCAGACCGATCGGGAACGGCTCGTGCATCAGATTGCTCAGCAGATTCGTCAATCCCTCGATCTCGACGAAGTGATGGCCACAACGGTGGAGGAAGTTCAACGCTTTCTGCAAGCCGATCGGGTCTTGATCTATCGCCTGTGGGACAACGGGACGGGATGTGCCATTCACGAAACGGTTTTGCCGCCCTATCCCTCTGTTCTAGGACAAACCTTTCCTGAAGAGGTATTTCCCCAGGAGTATCATCAAGCCTACTCTCAGGGGAAAACTCGTACGATTAACAATGTTGACCAGGTCGATGTGGAAGATTGTCTGGCAGAGTTTGTCAAACAATTCGGCGTGCAGGCAAAATTGGTTGTGCCCATTATCCAGGAACATCGCGAGACTCCGGCAGCAGATGCCCAAGCCCCTGCGGCTTCCCAGCCCTACCTCTGGGGACTCTTGATTGCCCATCAGTGTAGCCATCCCCGGCAGTGGGAACCCTGGGAAGTGAACTGGATGAAGCAACTGGCAACCCAGGTGGCGATCGCCATTCAACAATCTGAACTCTACCGCCAACTCCAGCAACTCAACACCCAATTAGAGCAGCGAGTTCAACAGCGTACCGTCGAACTCGCCACAGCCAACGCCTCGCTACGCGCCGAAATTGCTGAACGTCAACGCACCGAGGTGGCCCTGCGTCATACCAACGACACGCTGCAAGCCTTGGTCACAGCCTCCCCCCGCGCTATTCTCATGCTCGATCGAGAAGGCAATGTCAAAATCTGGAATCCAGCAGCCGAGCAGATGCTGGGCTGGACGGAAGCGGAAGTGCTCGATCGCCCCAATCCAATTCGTTTGGATGAGCCACTGGAGGACTATACCACTCTCCAAAGTAGTGTTCTACAAGGCAAAACCTATACGAGAGTAGAACTCCGTCGCCATAAAAAAGATGGAACGGCGATCGACCTGATTTTTTCTGCTGCCCCACTGCTTGATACCAGTGGACAAATTAGTGGCATCGTAGCAGTGATTGCAGATATTACTGAACAAAAACAACGGGCCGAGCAATTACGATTGCTACAATCAGTGGTGGTGAATACCAATGATGCAGTGATTATTACAGAAGCCGAACCCATTGATGAACCAGGTCCACGCATTCTCTATGTCAATGAAGCCTTTACGCGTATTACTGGCTATACCCCCGATGAGGTTCTAGGCAAAACCCCACGATTTTTGCAAGGGTCTAAAACGGATCAAACAAAACTCCAGAGCATTCGGACAGCCTTGACCCGCTGGGAGTCAATCACAGTAGAACTGATCAACTATCGCAAAGACGGATCGGAATTTTGGAATGAATTCAACCTAGTTCCCGTTGCCGATGCCAAAGGCTGGTATACCCACTGGATTGCAGTACAGCGTGATACCACCGCCCGCAAACGTGCTGATGAAATTCGCCTTGCCCTAGAACGGGAAAAAGAACTCAATGCCCTGAAAACGCGCTTTTTCTCCATGGCATCCCATGAATTTCGCACCCCCCTGAGTACGGTTCTAGCGGCTGCCCAAGTCTTAGAAAACTCTCAGGATGAATGGAATAATACGGAAAAACGGTTGCGCAATCTTTACCGTATTCAAGAGTCTGTGAAAAATATGGTGCAGTTGTTGGATGACATTTTGACCATTAACCGCGCCGAAGCGAAGAACTTGACCTTTAATCCCAAATTGATTGATCTGGAGCAGTATTGCCGTCATTTGATTGAGGAAATGCAACTCAGTGCAGGCAATCAGCATACCTTAACCTTTGTCTGCCAGGGAACTCCTTACCCGGTCAATTTGGATGAGAAGTTGATGCATTCTACGTTGTCTAACTTACTCTCTAATGCCATGAAGTACTCTCCTAATGGGGGGTATATTCTCTTAGAGTTAAGGTTTGAGGGAGACAGCGTGCAAATTAAAGTGCAGGATGAAGGGATTGGTATTTTGCCAGAGGATCAACCTAAGTTATTTGAGCCATTCCAGCGTGGCAAAAACATTCGCGCCATTCCAGGTACGGGGTTAGGACTGGTTGTGGTCAAAAAATGTGTTGAGCTGCATCAAGGAACCATTCAAATCACCAGTGAAGTGGGGGTCGGCACAACTTGTTTGGTGACTATCCCGTTAAAATAATCTCATCGCAAATCAATCATCTCATCTGCAGAATATCATTCCCTTGGAGCAACCCGCGCACGCTCCAGAATTGCATCCGATTGTCCCACAATGAGGGCAGGGTAACCAGATTCTTGCGCCCCTCTGCCAAGCTTGGGAGAAGCTGGGGGTGAGGGCAAGGATGTTTGGGGAGTATCAAGCCGTTTTCCTAGCTTGCTTCTGGCTGCGTCTAAAGTGTTGCAGGGTTGAGATTTTGCGCTACAGTAGCGGAGTTGAGTTTGATGGCATCAGATTGCGCTATGGCTATTCAAGTGGGTGACAAGGCTCCTGATCTTACGCTGACCTCCCAGACCGGGGAATTGGTGAGCTTGAACAATTGGATCGGCAAAAAATGTGTGGTGCTGTATTTTTATCCGAAGGACGATACACCCGGTTGCACCAAGGAATCCTGTGGCTTTCGCGACAGTTATCAAGCCTTCCAAGAGGCGGGGGCAGAGGTGATTGGCATCAGTGGGGATAGTGTGGCTTCCCATGAAAAATTTGCCACCAAATACCAGTTGCCCTTCACATTGTTGAGCGATGCAGGTAATCAAGCTCGCAAAGCCTTTGGAGTTCCTGCTGCTCTGGGCTTGCTACCGGGACGGGTCACCTATGTGATTGACAAAGAAGGGGTGGTACGGCACATTTTCAACTCCATGATGAATTTCCAAGCCCATATTGATGAATCGCTTAAAATTGTCCAAGCACTTGCATAGAGAAACAGGTACCTAGAGAAGTCCTATGAAGTCCCATTCCCTGTCTGGTTTGCTGGTCTGTTTTCCTCAATTCACCCGTAAATTCGCTGCTGCATTGACCACGGCATTGATTGTGACGATCGCCTTTCCTAATCCAGTGCGATCGCAATCGGCAGAAGTATGGGTAGAGCGAGGTTTGCAGCAGATTCAGGCAGGAAATGTGACGGAAGCGGCGATCGCCTTTGAACGGGCTGTACAGGTGAATCCGCGCTTTTTTCCCGCCCACTATAATTTAGGACTTGCCCTGCGGCAACAGGGGAAGGTGCAAGCTGCTGCTACCGCATTTTATCAAGCTATTTTGGTGGAGCCGAACTATGCGGTGAGCTATGCCAATTTGGGTGCCGCCCTGCTAGAAGGTAATAATCTCAAACAGGCAAAGGAATACCTGAATCGGGCTTTGCAGCTTGATCCGAAATTAGGGTTGGCGCATTACAATCTGGGGTTGGTCTTAGCTTTGGAAGGCGATCGCAAAGGGGCGATCGCGGCTTTTCAGAAAGCTACAGCATTTAGTCCCAATGCCCCAGAAGGCTATTACCACCTTGGGGTAAATTACCAGCAAGACCAGTGGGATCGAGGTGCGATTGCCGCCTTTCGTAAAGCGATTCAAATTAATCCCAACTATGCTGAGGCCCATTACAGTTTAGGCACCCTCTACTACCGGGCAGGTGACTATGAAGCAGCCCTGAATGCCTTTCGGCGAGCCACCCAAGCCAATCCCAAACTGACCCATGCCTACTATGCTGCAGGCATGACCTTTCTCAGACAGGGCAATCGGGATGAGGCAAAACGGTTACTCCAGGCAGCGCAAACCCAATACCAATCTACCGGGAACCAGGTCTGGCGCGATCGCACTCAGCAAGTGTTAACGCAAATTCAATAGAGAAATTGAACGGGTTCAAAAACTCACTTCTGGCTGCCCAGTGCGTTAGAAAATCCAAGTGCGATCGCTTAGCGCCAACTCATAAGCCTAAAATGCCATCTAATTCATGAACGGCTTCACATTCAGAAATGGCCTGGGGTTGCAAGGAATTGGTTGGGGAAGGCGATCGCCCTTCGCTGTACCACTCTCCCATGATCACCCCACTCCGCTCTGGGTAACTGGCACCTGACTGCATCATGCCCGACTGCATCAGACTAGGTTGCATCAGACCTTGCCGACCGTAGAGGTAATCATCAGCATACTTGCGGAACACCGCCTCGATCGCGGCGCGAGCATTTTTTAATCCCCATTCTTCCGCAATCATCTGGGCTTTTTCAATCACATCTGAACTCAGTCTTAATTTGTTGTCATGCATAGTTGTGGCTCCGCTGGAAACAATCCTCGCACATTGGCAAACTGGGGATCGGGCATTACGGCAAAGAGTTTGAAACCCTGCAAACGATCGCTGATCAACTGAGAACTGCCGCCTGTTACCAGAAATCGTGTCACCCGAGGCATAAAGGGCGTATATTGCGACTTCACTGTGCGGAAGATATTCTTATACCAGGGATCTAAGTATTCCTCTAGCCATTCCTGCCAAGAATAACCTGTATCTGCATAGCAATGTTGACGCTGAAACCCATCCATAATAATGCCGGGATCCGCTGTGGTACCTAAAGCATTGCTTAACCGTTTGTCAAAACTGATTGCCGTGGCCAATTCATAGGCACCGCCCCGATCCATCACATTTTCATCAATCACTTCTCCCTCAGCATCAATCAGACGACTCAGCCAAGTTCCACCACCGATATCAATGACGATCGTATAACCACTCTCTGCAATGAGTCCCATACGTTGAGCACAGCGATAGGATCCGATGCCCTCGCGCTCGACTTCCACCTGCTCCACAGTCACATGAAAGCTAATCTCATTGCGTTCAAATTCGTGTATTCCCAACAATTGCTCCCGCAGGGCTTGCCGATGCCGGCTGGGTTCGGGTGTGGAAACATGCAGATTTAGGGTCAATCGACAGACTCCATCCTCCACCTGGGTGGGTTCCAAGCAAGCGTAGAGATGCAGCCTTGCCAAATCCACTTTATTTTCAATCACCGTTTGCTGCTGACGACGGTATTTAAACGCCTGGGTGCCAAAGTGATAGCGGGTGCCATCCAGTAGTTCCACCAGCGGCGAACTATCGGAATATCGGACTGGATCCCGACCTTGGGGCAACTGGAATCGCACCGATCGAATCGCACGCGGTTGCCCGGTTCCATCCCAATATTTCAAGTTGTAGTTACCCGCATCTAGGGCGATCGTCTTTGTCTGGGCAGTATGGCTAGCAGGGTTGCTAATCGTTGGAAGGGTTGCTTTTGTCGCTTCCTTTCTCGCTCTAGGCGGTTTCGTTGAAGTTGCGGTCATATGGCTCTCCTTAGCATAGGTCAGGGGGCTAGTTTGTCCCCACTTGCACTCATTTCTCCCCGGTTGGTACAATTGCACTTTAGCGGGAATTCCGGATTCTGTCAATATATTTGTACTGATTGTGCTGGAATGGGGGAGGAGTGGGGGGGAGGGGGGATGATCTCTAATGCTCTAATTCTTGCGGTTCTCTCGCAGTGGGTTCAGCTATCTCATCGCCCGATCGCTGCCCGCCAAATTGTGCAGTGAGAAGATCATCGTAGGTGTCGGCGATGGTGCTGACAACTTGCAGGCTGACAGGGCAGATTTCTACAGGCTTCAGGCTCGAAGGCTATACTTTTGAAGGACCAATTTGCCTTGAGGATGAATAATCTCCCGCCATGATGAAGCTGACGACCCGTGGACATTACAGTGTCAAAGCCTTACTGGATCTGGCATTTCAGCCTAACTACGGTCCTACTTCAGTGAATGCGATCGCGGCGCGTCAGGTTTTGCCGCCCCCCTATTTAGAAAAGCTGTTGATTGAACTGCGGCGGGCGGGATTAGTCCAATCCGTCCGGGGAGCCCAGGGCGGGTATCAACTGACAAGACCTCCTGCTAATATCTCGTTGGGAGAAATTCTGGAAGCGGTGGGAGAAACGATCGAGCCATTGTCTCGTCAGTCTGCCAATCAAGATCAAGCGGAGGATTGGGTGACATTTGCGGTGTGGAATCGGCTCCATCAAAAATTACGCGATGCCGTGTATAGCATTTCCCTAGAAGATCTCTACTATGATGCCCGCAGTTGGCAAGCCGCCCAGGGCAGTGAAGCAAGTTTCATTGTATAGAGGCGATTTGACTTAAATGATGATGCTCCAGGCGTTGATGAAATTGGATAACTGCTTCATAGGCATCGGGCTTGCAAGCAAAGGCCTGTTTGGCCAGCGCTTTGAGGTCACGCTGTAATTGCTGTTCGAGTTTAGGTCGAATCGAGATGCACTTGCTCGGTGCTCACCTCATACCGTTTCACCGCTTGCTGTGCTGCCGCAAAGAAGAACATCGTCGTTCCTGCTGCATATAGCTCATCCAAGACCCGCCTAATTCGGTCATCGTTCAGGTGACTTGCCGCAATGCCTTCTCCCAGCAAATGCGCCACGGGTTTGCTCTCGAAGATCGCTTCCAAAAAATCATGATCTAAACTCCTTGAAAAATAGGTGGATTACAAGCTGTTGCCGATGAGGATGAAGGGTGCCCAGTAGTAGGGATGGATGAAGTTGGGTGGCCTTGCTTCACGGGTGGAATCGATCACTTGCACATCGATGTCGCTGCGGAGCCGATCGGCATCTTTGGGCGTGAGTTCCCCCTTGATGAATTGGCGTTGGACTTGGCGCAGGGCTTCGGCTTTGGTCATCCCTTTGGCGAGGTTTTTGTAAAACTGTTGCATTAGGAGGGCAGTGCTGGCATCGTTGACATTCCAGAGGGAAGCGATGACGGATTTGGCTCGATCGCGCACAAATGCCGCACTGAGTCCTTGAATTTCGATGCCGCTGGTGCTGGATTGGCCGCTGGCGGTTTGGCAGGCGGAAAGGACGACAAGGTGGACTTTGCGGAGATCGTCCTGCTGCTCGATGCGGTTGAAGGTGAAGCGATCGCCGATGCCGGGTTTGCCACTACTAAAGAGCAGGAAGGAGTCGTTGGGCTGGGTGGGGTTGAATGTGCCATGAGTGGCAATGTGGACAATGTTGTAGGGGCGATCGGCGAGTTCCTGTTTGAAGCGGGAGAAGGTTGAGGCTTGGTTGAGGTTGAGGCTGCCGGGGTAGAGTCCGGTAGGGCTTTCTCGGTGGAGCGGATGATAGTCTTGAGTTCGGCGCGGACGCTGGGGAGGGCGGCGAGTCCATCGAGGGAGTCGGAGATGCCGAGGCCCAGGACGCTGGGATTGGTGGGGAGTTTGGTATCGACGTTTGTGAGTCCGGCGTTGAGGATATTGGAAATGGTGTAGCGCTCGGCAAGGAATTGTTTGCCATCGTGGAGTGCGCCGATCGGGATGTAGTTGATGGTGCGATCGGCGGCGATGACGAGGTTTTGGATTTTATTTTTGTCCCATTCGCCTTTTTCTTCGAGGGGCTTGATCAGGCAGTCGTAGAGGATTTTTCCCTGTTGTTTAACTCCGTTGAGGTCGTTGGGATTTTTGAGGGCTTGTTGGAAGGTGGTGATGGTGGTGTTGAGTTCGGTTTCACCCATGGAGCAGGTGGTGCTGCTGAGGATGCCGCCTTGGGAGGCCCAGAGGAGGTGGATTTTGTCGGGGAGGACGAGGGGATAGATCAGGACGGTGCCAGGTTGGGCGTTGACGATTTTGGAGGCGCTGGCGATGAAGTCTTTGTTGCGATCGTCAACGCGAACGAGGGTGCCTTCAAGTTTGGCTTTTTCGAGCGTGGTTTGGAGATTGGCTGTGTAAGTTTTGAAATCAGCACGAAGTTTTTCAAGTTGAGCTTCGAGGGTTGTGCAATCCTGGCTGCAATTACGAACTTTTACGCCGAAAGCAATCAGGTT
>JAYKGX010000384.1:0-4219 GCA_035285565.1 Synechococcales cyanobacterium | reverse complement strand
TGGTTAGATACCTTTTCCACTAGCGCTATTGTACCAAAAGTCCCCTTAGAAAGGGGAGGCTTTAGACCCAATTTTTTGGTAACCGTGCGATCGCGCCGTCGCAGCCCCATTCACCTACAGCCGTTTTTAGATCAATCAGCCAAGTCCCCCTCCCCCCCTCTCCTCATTCAAACTGTGCTGCACCCAACTAAAAATTGCTGTAAGTAGTGGGTCATTCATAGCGTAATGACTTGACCGATCGCCGCCGATCGCATGGCTGCTTCTGCTACCTTCATCGTATATAAGCTGTCTTGGAGCGAGACATAGAGGGGGCGATTCTCTAGCAAAGCGTCCAACACCGCTGCTGTATCTTTGGCAAATAACCCCCGACGGGCCGCAATGTCGATCGCACAGTTCCCAGCAGCATTCACCAGGATGCCTTCATCTCCGTTGAATATCAAACCCCCTTGACTGCCATGGACTTCTAATTTCCGCTCTGGTTGCCACACCGCCTCGCCTTTGCCATAGATCACATCCAGCAGCAAACCATTGTGAAATTGCAGTTGGGCGGAACAAAGACAAGAGCTGTAGTAGGATCCATCTGCCTGTTCATAATTAGCTCGACAACTGACCGATGCTACTTTGCCAAAGGCATGGGTAAAGCGATGCAGGCGGGATAAGGCTCCCATGAGGGGAAACCCAAACTGCTGGTGATGAAACGTCCATTTTTTTGGGGCTGGGCGCTGAGGAACGATCGTGGCATAGCGGGCATAGAAGGGATTGCCAATTTTGGGGAGATATTCCAACAGGGCTTGATGCACCCCGCCCATCAGTTCAATATGCTCCACATGCAGTAGGCGTTTTTGATTCTCTGCGAGGGCAATGAGGGATTCCGCCGTTGAAACATCCAATGCCAGCGGATATTCCGCCACCACATGCTTGTCTGCAAAGAGGGCTGCCCGAGCGATCGTGGCATGTTCAGAATTGAGATTGGAAATGATCACCAGGTCAACTTGGGGATGGTTGATCAAAGCTTGCCAATTGGGAAAGGCTTGGGTTTGGTGCTGTTGCACAAAGGCTGCTAGCTTTTCTGCTGTATTGCCCGCCACACCCACCAAGATGGCACGGGATTCTGCATTGATGGCTTCAGCTCGCACTTTTGCCGCATAACCCGTTCCCACTAATCCCACTCCAAGTTGCGCCATGGCTTTCTCCTCAATCAGGCTGCTCAACGGTCTCGTTACTCTAGCCTACTGGGAGATGGTGTGGCATGGATACATCTGGGCGTGGGGGAGTGGGGGAGTGGGGGAGTGGGGGAGTGGGGGAGTGGGGAAAATTGAATTTCTATGTCTTGAGTTAGATGAATCTAAAGTTCCTAGTTCAATTGGTAGAAGTTGTAATCAGTCTTCAGAAAGGTGGCTTTCTCTAGCGTTGGGTAGATTAAGTTGGTTGCAACGCTTCGTTAAGGTAACCTGCGAGTGCTTAATCGTCTTGAAACTACTCTTGACGAATGACCCTGTTTGACGAGCTGATGATTCACAGTTCTGAATCGGATCTGAATCGGAGGTCAGTTTGGCTCAGGTCAGTTTGGCTCAGGTCAGCGTCTGGGCGAGCACGAGTTCTTAACCGCAACGGAGGTTTTCAACAATGCGGATGCAAAGTACAGGTTTTGCTCATCTGTTTTCCACCCAGTCTGCTTCGATGCAGCGGCTGCAACAGTCGGTCACGGGTTGGGTGATGATGGGGGCGATCGCGAGCGTTACGGCTGTTTCCCTAGTTCCAGCAGCAGCCCAAGCTCAAACCGCTGTTACACCTGCCCTTGAAGAAGAAACCCTGACGGGTGCGCGAGACGTGAATCTCCCCACTCCACCGGTGACTCCTAAAAATTTCACGCTGCCGATCGATATCAAAGTGGTCAAAGATGGGAGTGTGACAACTGATACACCGATTACAGACAGCAAGGGCAAAGATTTAGCGGCCTGGGCTGCAGCGGTGAGTGCTTGTCTGAAGGAGCGTCCGGTGTTAGTCCGTCAGGTGGGCGATCAGCAAGTCCCCTTCAAGGTTGGCAGTGGTGCAGAAACTATCAAATTAAACGCCAACGAAAAACCGGTTTGTCCCACCTAGATTTCCCACGTAACGCATTTTTCCCGCCATGGTGGACAGATCAATACCGTGATCGCCGCCGTGGTGGACGATGAATACCGTGGTCGCTGCCGCCGTAGAGGACGCGATTAATCGCGTCCTCTACGATTTTGGGGGGAACGGGTAAATCGGGTAGAACGGATCGCCCCCCATGCAACCTGCCAAAATTGCGATCCCGACCTAGCAGAACGCGATCGCCCCTAGCCCAACCGCAAAGGTAAGAGGTCAATACCGAGATCTCGCATATGAAAATTTTTGATTATCCTACCCAAATCAAGCACAACGCGTTCAAATAAAGGTACTGAGTAATTTTGCAGTCGCTTGTCCATCATCCATGAACCCTATACCGCGACAATGGACAGTAGACTCGTTGCTCATGGAAACCCATCAAAGGGGGAAACGTGCAAGATTTGCGGAGGAAGTACCTATGCGAGCCATTTTGATGGCAGGCGGTTCAGGCACTCGGTTGCGCCCGTTAACCTGTGATTTACCCAAACCCATGGTGCCGATCCTCAATCGCCCGATCGCGGAGCACATCATCCATCTCTTGGCGCGCCATGGCATTACGGAAGTGATTGCAACCTTGCATTATCTACCCGATGTCCTGCGGGAGTACTTTCAGGATGGCAGCGACTTTGGGGTGCGGATGACCTATGCCGTGGAAGAAGATCAGCCTCTAGGGACAGCAGGCTGTGTGAAAAATGTGGCGGAATTGCTGGATGAAACCTTCATTGTCATCAGTGGTGACAGTGTGACCGACTTTGATTTGAGTGCTGCGATCGCCTTTCATCGGCAAAAAGCAGCCCAGGCCACGATCGTCCTCACCCGTGTTCCCAATCCCCTAGAGTTTGGCGTAGTGATTACCGATGAACAGGGCCAAATTCGCCGTTTTTTGGAAAAACCCTCCACCAGTGAAGTCTTTTCCGACACGGTCAACACTGGGATTTACATCCTAGAGCCAGAGGTGCTCAATCTGCTGGAACCCAATACGGAAGCTGACTTTTCTAAAGATCTCTTCCCCGCTCTGTTGGCGAAAGGCGCACCCCTCTATGGTTATGTATCAGAAGGCTATTGGTGTGATGTCGGTCATTTAGATGCCTATCGCGAAGCCCAGTACGCCGCCCTCTCCCAGCAGGTGCAAGTCTTGGTGGACTATCAACCCCGATCGCCTGGAATTTGGATTGGGGAGAATACGATTATTGACCCGACCGCCAAGTTAGAACCCCCAATTTTGATTGGTCATAACTGCCGGGTGGGTGCGCGGGTGAAAGTGGAAGCGGGGACGGTGATTGGCGATAACGTGATTGTGGCTGCCGATGCTGATTTGAAACGTCCGATCGTCTGGAATGGCTCGGTGATTGGCGAAGAAACCCATCTACGGGCCTGTGTGCTCGCCCGAGGAGTGAGAGTCGATCGGCGTGCCCATGTGCTGGAAGGTTCGGTGATTGGACCGCTTTGCACCATTGGCGAAGAAGCCAAGATCAGTCCTAGCATTCGGGTGTGGCCCAGCAAAAATGTAGAACCGGGTGCCACCCTCAATAGCAATTTAATTTGGGGCTATACCGCCCACCGGAACCTCTTTGGTCAGCGGGGTGTCTCGGGCATTGCCAATGTCGATATCATTCCAGAATTTGCCGTCAAGTTGGGGGCCGCTTTTGGCTCTACCTTGCCCACGGGTTCCCAGGTGACCGTCTCGCGAGATCAACGCACTGTCTCCTGGATGGTATCGCGATCGCTGATTGCAGGACTGCTGTCGGTGGGAATCAATATCCAAAACCTGGAGGCAACGGCCATTCCAGTGGCACGCACTGTCGCTCCCACGTTGGGAGTGGTGGGGGGTATTCATGTCAGAGTGGATCCAGAGCGATCGAACTACATTTTAATCGAGTTCTATGATGCCAAGGGGATTAACCTCTCTAAAGGCGCGGAAAAAAAGATTGAGGGGGCATTTTTCAAAGAAGATTTTCGGCGAGCATCGATCGGGGAAATTGGTACCGTTGTGCAGGTCAACTATGCATTGGATATCTACAGCCGGGGGTTTGAAACCAGTCTCAATCTCAGCACCCTCAAAGACAGTGGTGCAAAGGTCGTGATTGAC
>JAYKGX010000383.1:0-3849 GCA_035285565.1 Synechococcales cyanobacterium | reverse complement strand
CCGAAAAAACTGGTCACCGAAAAATTTTGACACTGGATTCAGATTTTTTGTTTTATCGCATTGGTGACAACCTAGATACTTTTGAGGTAATTCAAGTTGATGGATAAGGAATTAGAAGACGATCGCCCCTAAAGGAAACAACCCCATGAGACAATTACCAATGGAGTTCGAGATAAACCAAAATCGCCCGATCGCCCCTAATCATTTGTGGAATGCTTTGGCAGAGGTTGAGGCATATAGTGAGGAGTTGGAAGGCGATGAGCCGCAAGAGGAGGGAGCCGCGTGAGTGAATTACCAATGGGATGGGAAATATCTTCTCTTGCTCAGGTTGTGTCCAAATTAGTCGATGGCTCTCACAGTCCACCATCAAAACAGGCTGATGGATTGCCCATGCTGAGTGCTCGAAATATATCAGATGGCAGGATTATATTTGATGATTATCGACTAATTAAACAAGCAGATTTTGAGATAGAAGACAGGCGTACAAATATCCGCCCTGGTGATGTTCTATTGACAATCGTTGGTGCAATTGGACGCACCGTAATCGTCCCAAACTTGTTTCAAAAGTTTACTCTGCAAAGAAGTGTTGCTGTCATACGTCTTCATGACGGTATTGATTCTGAATATCTAAAGTATGTATTTGATGCACCTGAATTTCAGGAATGGATGCTTGAGAATGCTAAAGGCACCGCACAAAAAGGAATCTACCTTAAAAAGCTGGGTAGCGCACATATTCCAGTCGCTCCCCTCAACGAACAACGGCGGATTGTTGCCAAGCTCGATCGCCTCTTTGCCCGTAGTCGTTGTGCCCGTGAGGAGTTGGGGCGGGTGTCTGGGTTAGTTCAGCGCTACAAACAAGCCGTTCTAGCCGCCGCCTTCCGTGGCGATCTCACAGCAGATTGGCGAGAAAAATCAGGAAAATTGAGAACAGAATGGAGAAACGTATCCTTAGATAATTTAATTTCTTGTAGCCAAAATGGACTTTCTAAACGATATGGGAGTGATGGACAAGAAATAGTAGTTTTACGTCTTGCGGATATCAAAGATTATAAAGTTTGCTTGTCTGAGCCAAGAAAAATAAAGCTCACCAAGCAAGAGAAAGATAAATATATTCTTCAAATAGGAGATATCCTTGTAGTTAGAGTTAACGGTAGTAAGGATATTGTTGGTCGTTTAGTTTTAATTACAGAAGAACTTAATGCAGGATACTGTGATCATTTTATTCGACTAAGTTTAAACTCAGAATGTAATCCAGAGTGGTTATCCTATCACGGTAATAGTGAGAGATTCAGAAAATATATTTCTGAGAATATAGTTTCTTCAGCAGGACAGAATACTGTGAGTCAAGGTACACTGAAAGATTATGTTCTAGAAGTGCCTTGTCTTGAAGAACAAAAAGAAATTGTTCAACGAATTGAAAAGCTGTTCAAAGCGATCGATCTCATTGAGCAGGAACATCAACAAGCCAGCAAACTCCTCGATCGCCTAGAGCAAGCCACCCTATCCAAAGCCTTTCGGGGCGAACTCGTGCCCCAAGATCCCAACGATGAACCCGCCGCAGTTTTGTTAGAGCGGATTCAGAGCGATCGGCAGGGGCAACCCAAACGCAAAGCGATCAAATCGACCCGCAAACCCAGAGCGAAGTCTAAATGAATGACCTTGATGGGTCGCGATCGATTTGGGAGCGGCGATCGAAAAAAGCAGGCTAACACTGCGTTGGTGCGGACGGAACGGAGGCTATCGGTGAGAATTCGAGGTAATCTGCCGCCGCACAACTTCACCGTTAGACTGCAAGGTTAGCTGTTGGGGCTTAACCTAAAACCTCTCTGTAAGCAGCAATGCTCAAATGAGAGAACGTCTCTGTTTGGAACTAATCTAGGGTTTGCGAGTGAGGACACAGAGTACATTCAAGTTTTTGTCATAAAAAAACGCGGCAGAAGATGCCGCGATCGCCATTTTTCCTGTCTAAGATTTCCCAAGAACCCCGGCTTCTTTAGAGAAACCGGGGATCGGGTGACATCACGCCTTCGCCGTTTCCCGCACCAACTTATCCCAACCTAACTCCTTGAGATTATTGTTGCGGCGCAGGGGACGAGTGACCAGTTCCAGAATGTCGCGGGTGTTGGTGAAACCATGAATCTGGGCAAAGGTGAACTCCACCGACCACTTGGTATTGATGCCCCGTGCCTCTAGGGGATTGGCATGGGCCATGCCTGTGATTACCAAATCCGGCTCTAGGGCATAAATCCGCTGGATCTGGTTGTAATTGTCGGGCTTTTCCACGATCCTGGGCAAGGGCACACCCATTTCATGGCAAGTTTGCTCTAAGAACTTTAACTCGGCCCCCTGGTAGCGCTTGTCCATGTAAGGGATACCGATCTCAGGTACAGTCATGCCACAGCGAATCAAGAACCGGGCCATCGACACTTCCAGCAGGTTATCGCCCATGAAGAAAACCGATTTGCCCCGAATCAGTTGCAGGTAGTCTTCTACGGATTCCCAAATGGCGGCTTCCCGTTCAGCTAATCCCTTCGGTTCAATCTCAAGCACAGAACAGAGTTTTTCAATCCAGGCACGGGTACCATCGGGACCAATGGGGAAGGGTGCGCCCACCAGCTTGCACTTACGGCGGCGCATCAAGGTGGTAGCGGTGCGGGAAAGGAAGGGGTTTACACCCGCAACGTAGTAGCCTTCTTCTAGCACGGGTAATTCGGTGTAACGCTTGGTGGGCAACCAACCGGAGACTTTGATGCCTTGCTTTTTCAGTTCTAAGGTTAATTGGGTGACGACGGGATCGGGCAGGGAGCCGAAGAGAACGAGGGGCGTATGATCGACGAATTCCGACTCTGTGGGGGTTGACTCCTTTTTATCGGTGTTCTTGTTGCCGAAGCTGAGGAGTTTTTGGATGGCGTTGCGCTCTTCCTTTTCCTCGGCTGAGCCAACGCTGGTGGGGCAACGGTGGGCCATTGCGGCTAGGACGGTGTCCTCGCCTTGGGTGAAGGCGTAGTCAAGACCGTTGGCGCGGGCAACGACGATGGGTACGCCAATTTCTGCTTCCAGCCGGGGAGCTAGTCCCTCTAGGTCCATTTTGATAATTTCGGTGGTGCAGGTGCCAATCCAGACAATCACACTGGGGTTGCGATCGCGCTTAATCTGGGTACACAGCCGCTTTAGTTCGTTGTAGTCGTTTAACTGGGCGGAAATATCCCCTTCTTCCAACTCGGCCATAGCATAGCGAGGTTCAGCAAAAATCATGACCCCCATGGCATTCTGCAAGAAATAGCCGCAGGTTTTGGTACCGATGACTAAAAAGAAACTGTCTTCAATTTTTTGGTACAGCCAGGAAACGCAACTAATGGGGCAAAAAGTATGGTAGTTGCCTGTTTCACACTCAAAATTGAGGGATTGGGGATCAGATTGGGCCGGAGTTTGGGGTTTTGCATCAGCAAGGGTCATGGGTTCTTCTCTTGAATAGGTTACGGGATTAGGTTAGGACGGGGATGGATATTAGCGCGATCGCCACACCGCCCCGTCAGATTCTCGTCCGCTACAGTGGTCATCGGGGTGGGGTGGGCGAAGTGATCGCCCTTGATCGGGATGGGATATTTTAGCATCGGGATCACTGGTGGCGATCGCATCATTGGTTTCCGTGATCTTGGTTTCCGTGATCTTGGTTTCCGTGGTTTTGGGCTGAAGAGCATCGGTGTGAGGCATCGCCTTGGTCTCACCGCCTTGATGGCAACCCGAAGCATGGGCTGCAACCGTTTCCGGTGGGTGATTGCTGGCACCTGAGGGTGTAGCGTTTACTTCAGCCATAACCCCATCCATCACTGGAGTTTGGCTGCTGGG
>JAYKGX010000382.1:0-4109 GCA_035285565.1 Synechococcales cyanobacterium | reverse complement strand
AAGCCGTACTCAGTCGCTGATGATCGCCGCCCCATCGTTCTAGGGTATTCGTTGCAATGGTGCGGTCTTGGGCTAATTGCGATCGCAACAATTCTAGCTCCTGCTCTTGGGTGACAATTTCTGTCTTCAATTGGTCAATTTCCTGATAGGCTTTCTTGACGCGATTCAAGCTCCACCAACTAGATAGCCCCATCAGCGCCAATCCCAAGGTGACCAAGGCGATCGCCCCTCGTCCTGCCCAGATCAAGCGTTGATTGATATTATCCAGTTGGCGACTTTTTTGGACGTATTGCAGATGCAAATTGGTGGGAGCGGGTTGTTTTTGCAGAGAGGCTTGCAGCCATGCTTCACTTTCCTTTAAATCCTGACCCCGCAGCAGAAAACTTTCATCCTGTTTCCGCTCCCATTCCTTGGCTCTGACCCAAAGGCGTTTGTGAAACTGTAAATAATCTAAATCCGTGTCGATCGCGGTGAGAATGGTTTGTAAGATCTGCTCAAAGGGATCCGACTCTCGGAAGAAAATCCAATTATGCTTACCCAGGGCTGGATGTACCTGATCGGGGGGGAGGACATCGCGGTAAACAATGGGAATCAGGCGTTTATTGCCAATCACCGCATAATCGACTTCCTGGGTGCAAACCCGCGATCGCGCAGAATCGGGGCTGATGATAAACAGAAAATTATCGGCATCGTCAATGCCCTGTTGAATTTCTTCCCACCATTCCGCCGTGGGCAAAATATCCTGCCAATCCACCCACACCGTCCGGTTCTGGGCTGCGATCGCACTATGGAGTTTGCGTACAAAGGGTTGATCCTTGCGGGAGTAGGAAATAAAGATATTGGTCATAATCGATTGCAGCTAAGCCCAAAATCCAGACGATCATCAGGATAGCGCTGCTCATCCATTTCAGATGCCGAAAATCTCGATCCTTAATACCACGTCAGTTTGACGCAACTCGATTCCCGTCAATGTCTCGATCTTCCTAAATCCCCACGCTGACGCGCCGCTGCGCTAGAAATAAGGGGGGACTTCAAACCGAAAAGCAACCGGGAAGGAGACAAACAACGATCGCTGCACCCTTGGATTTGGCTCGCTTCCCCCTTAATAAGGAGGCTAGGGGGATCTGCTCGCCAGGATTCGTCGAACTGACAAATCACCAATCCAGCCCCTAGTTCTCCTCTGCGGAAGACTGAGTAAACCCAGGAGCCAAATAGGCCACCAACGCCCCGATCGCAAACCCAGAAAAATTCCGTGCCAGGGGTAACCAGTCGGAAGTCCGGCTGACCACAGGTCCAATGCCAAAGGCGATAAACAACATGCCCCACAACGGCGAGAAAATTAAAGCCCATTGCCAAGCGAAGACTTGACCCGGTTTGCGAGGATGGGCGGCAAAACCACAGACAATGCCGCCAAAGACAGAGGTGATCAGCGTGAGAACCCACTGTTCACGCGGTAGACCGGGCACCACTGAACAACCCCCTTGCCGCAGACAGGTTTCTAGGGTTCCAATGGTTTGCAGGATGGCTTCATCTTCGCCATTCTCTCGCACAAAAAATTGATTGCCAAAGCGGGTTTGTAATTCAATCCAAAAAGTTCTAGAGAGCAGTGGATAAACGGCATCCCCCACACTGAAGTTGAGAATATTGCCACCCCGTTGATCGGCAACTAGCATGATGCTTTTTTCATCCAACCCCCAAAAATTTTTCACAGCCCGCCCAGGGGTGCGATCGTATTGGGTCAGCACGCGTAATTTCCAACCGGTTTCTTGCTCAAAGGAGGTTAATTCCTGGGAAAGACTATCTTCCTGCACGGCGGTGAGCAACTTCGCCAAGTCAATCACGTTGGTGGGGTGATCGGGTAGCAGATCGGGATTTTCGTAGGCCTGGGCTGGGGGAGCTAGCAGCCAGGAACTGATCACGAGGAGTAGGAGTGCCAAAATTTGACCCATGCGACGCAGCGATCGCCCCAGACTCGCAGAGTTCAGGCTTAACCGTGCCATGACTGATTGTGCCATTCCCGACTTTCTCATCACTGACTTCCTCATCACCACTGCCTAGATCCCAGGACACAAGAACCGATCGCGGTGTAAACAACAGATTTGGCAAAGCTTGCCAGAGTTGCCTGCTGAAGATAGGCAAACCTGCACTTGCAAAACCTGTACTCGCAAAAATTAATTTAGCTTTACATTTGTTTACGCCAGCTTTCTTATCTTACGAGTCTTGGTCTGTTGCGTCAAATCCCACAGTAGGCAGGTGGGGATCAAGGGTAGGATCGATCGCATAGGTCGATAGACGAGCGGCAGGGGCATGGGTTGGTTTCACCGCAGCGGTGGGGGCGGCAGCAGAGGGTCTTTCCGTTGGGGTTGGCAAAGCAGCGATCGACTGAGCCGTAGACTGAGCCGTAGACTGAACGGAGGGCTTTACAGGGTGATGGTTGAAGTCTGGTGTGGAGTCTAGGGGCTTAGCGTCTGACTTGACCTGAGGCTTACTGACCTGAGGCTGAGAGGTTGGTGCAGGAGATTCAGATGGCAGTGAGGTAGCAGTTGTCACCTCCGAAGTCGTCAGGGTTTGCCAAGCTGCTTTGAACCCAGCAAAAACACTGCGGGTTGTCACAGAGACTTGGTGTGCTTGCTGCTTGACCTCCCCTAAACTGGCATCCACCTGTTTGACCACCTGACCGGCACTTTGCACCCCTTCACTCACATCATCCGTCAGGTTCGTAATTTCCAGCCCCGTTTGCCGGATGGCATCTAGGGTGGGTGGGAGTTCTCGACTAAGGGTATCAAAGAGCTTTTCAGCACTCCGAGCTGCTCGCCCCAATTCCTGCACGGCTGGAATAATTGCCATCAGAACCGCTGTGATACTGACGGCCACCAAGAGAATTGAAAGTCCTAGCCAGAAGATGGGATCCATCACTTAATAAAATATCAACTCATCCAACTACAAAATCTGAATACAAAAGAGTCTGAATACAAGCTCCTTAGCGGAAATCCCCAGCCATCATCTCCCCAAGGGTGCATCTCACGGTTTAGCGATCGCGCCCTCGACGTGCCGGGGTCGCACTAGTAGCAGCTTGCTCTGGTTCAGGGTCTGTCAAGTCCTGTTTCACCTTTTGACTGGCTTCCACCCCCGCCACGATCGCTTCTCGCAGGCGGATTAAGGTGCCATCCCAATTGCGCAGGGTGGTTTCCGACAGGCGATCGGCTTGCAGTTGTACCGTGGTGGACACATCTTCTGCCAATTCTGGCAACGCATCAGCGGATTTTTTCAACAGTTGCCGAGTTTCTCGCCCAGTTCGAGGAGCCGCCAGCAACCCTGCGACAGCCCCTGCCGCTGCCCCAAGCAACAGCCCTCCCAAAAAAGCACTTGTCTTACCTGACATACAAGTTCTCTAAACCCCTAAACGTTCGTAAGCTAAGGATCAATAATCACCTCTAGAAGTTGGGTAGAAGCATGGAACCCAGCCCTCAACCCTCCCCGAACAACCCTCCCCGAACAACCCTCCCCAAAAATGTTGGGATTCGTCTACTCAACCCAATCTACGAAATTTGATCCGTTTTCTTTGACTCAATTCTCTTTGACTCAATTCTCTTTGACGACATTCTCATTGTGCCAGAGTTCATGGGGGTGGGGCGTAGAGCGTTAGACAGATTCTCGATCGGCAACTCGAAACGCGCCCTCTGAGCAGCGCTACCTAGCCCTTACCCAATTGCCGACTCGATCGTGGTTTCCCAAAACCCTGCCGCAGTCTGCCAACCCTTTGGAACCCTTGCAAAAGCACCAATCCTTTTTCCGCCTGCCGCAGTTGCCCTTCCAGTTGGCGATAGCTTTGGCGCAATTGATACGTGCCAATCTGCCCTTGCAGGATTGCCTCGGGAGCACCCACGAGGGTTTCATGGGTTGCCTGTTCCGCCAGAGTGAGCGCTTCTGTCGCTTGGACCAGCGCTTTGCGGAATTGCCAAACTTGCCAAGCTAGATAAAAACAAAAGGTGGCTAAACAAGCATTTAAGACCAGCACAACAGTCAACATAGATGGTTTGGGGGGATCAAGATAGCTCTTTGATCATAGCCTTTTTGAGGAGCGGGGAGTGGGGGAGTGGGGGAGTGGG
>JAYKGX010000381.1:0-12041 GCA_035285565.1 Synechococcales cyanobacterium | reverse complement strand
TCTGGAAAACTGAGTCTGGTTCAACTTTGAAACGATTCACGGATCAACAGTGTGCTGTTCGTGCTATTTCCTTTAGTCCTGATGGTAAGCTATTTGTAAGTTGTGGTTCTAACTATGCGGTAAATGTTTGGGATTTGAGTAACTTTGAAATAGTAAATTCAATGTCTGAGCATAAGACATGGATCAAGGCATTAGCTTTTAACTTAGACGGTTCGCTCTTAGCAAGTGGTAGCCAAGACAATGAGATTAAGATTTGGGATGTTTCAACACAGTCCTGTATATTTACCCTAACAGGACATATAAGACAAATTCATTCCGTTACATTTCATCCAAGCCAAAATCTACTAGCTAGTAGTAGTGCTGACCAATCCATCAAATTGTGGGATTTGACAACAGGAGAAAATATAGCAACTATTTATGGTCATGAAAATTGGGTTCAGTCAGTAGCATTTAATCCAGTCAGTGGAGTATTAGCAAGTGGCGCTCAAGATCATTCAGTCAAATTTTGGCATCCAAAGACAAGTGAACTTATTGGCTCAATTCAAGGTCATTCAGACTGGATTCGTGCAGTTGCATTTAGTTCTGACAATCGGAGGATTGCAGGTGCAGGGCAAGATCCAACAATACAGATTTGGGACGCTAATACAGCAGAATGCTTAAATTACTTGTCAGGTCATTCCGACTGGATTATTACTTTAAGGTTTAGTCCTGATGGCAATTTGCTTGCTAGTGGAGGAGATGACTGCAAAATCATTCTCTGGGATATGGAAACTGAAGCAATATTTAACATTCTATATGGTCACACTATGGAAGTTAGAACTCTTGCCTTCAGTGCTGATGGCAATTTTCTAGCAAGTGGGAGTGAAGATTGCACTATAAGAATATGGGATATCCAGACAGGGAGATGTCTTCAAAGTCTTGAAGGGCACTCAAAATTTGTGGAAAATATAATGTTTAGTCAGAATGATAATTTTTTGATCAGTGCTGCATCTGACTATACGGTGATGTTTTGGGATATTCAAACAGGAAAATGCTTGCGAGAAATTCATGGTGATGCTGACTGGAACAGAATAATTGCATTTTCTAACAACAAAAATATGTTTTGTACTAGCAACAGTAGTGATTATATCATAAGACTTTGGAATGCTAATTCAGAGTTTTGCATCAAAGAATTTTCAGGGCACTCTGGGCAAATTAGTGAATTAGTATTTAGTCCAGACGATAAGATATTAGCTAGTGCAGGTGACGATTTGATAATCGTATTCTGGCACTTAGATACAGGCATAGTTGTCAAAACCACTGAGAATAATCATTTGAGAACGATTTTATCTATGGCCTTCAGTGGCGATGGACAGACCCTAATAAGTGGGAGTGAAGATGGTACTGTCAAGCATTGGGATGTTCAAACAGCAAGATGTTTGAATACTCTGAGCAAACCGAAACCCTACGAAGGCATGAACATCACTGGAGTCAAAGGCTTAACTCCTGCAACGATCGCCTCTCTCAAGGCTTTAGGGGCAGTGGAGGACGAAGAATGAAGAATTCAACATGGGAAAAAGAACGATCGTATTTACATCGCTGGCACATAAGGCTTAACGAATGCTCAAAAAGGAGCACTCAAACTCCTCAGTACGATTGCAGATGAATGATAGAAAAGAGAAAATGAACTTTGAGGAGAAAGACACGATCGAACAAAATACCTAAACCTAGGAGCAAAAAGATGAACTCTGAAACAACCGAACCCAAAGCTAACTTACAACTTGTCGAATCGATCGTTCAGTTAATTCGATCGCTATCCTCAACCGAACAATCTATTCTTGAGCAAAAGCTCTATCCTAGTGTCCTGAAGTCCCCAGCCCAATCGACTAAACTACCAGAAGAATCTCTCCAATCTATCCTCGAATTCTTTGAAGAGATTCATCATCAAGGGCCATTCCGCACCCCAGAACAAATCGATCGTGATCTGCAAGCGGAGCGTGACGCATGGGACAGCTAAGCATTGCTGACGGAGCGATCGTCTATTTAGACACCGCCCCAATCATCTACAGTATTGAACGCAACCCTGACTACTGGCAACTACTCATACCCCTCTGGCAAAAATTACAAGCCGGAACAATTCAACTCATTAGCAGTGAACTACTCCTACTGGAATGTCTCGTTATCCCCATCCGTACAAATAACACCGTCTTAATCAATGCCTATGAGCAATTCCTCGCCACCCGTATCATACTATTTCCAGTTTCTGAAACCATCTTGCGAACAGCTACCCAACTCCGAGCAATTAACAACCTCAAAACACCTGATGCAATCCATGCTGCTACTGCCTTAAATAACACCCATACAGTCTTTTTGACCAACGATACAGGATTACGTAATGTCTCTGGTTTATCTGTCACCATCCTTAAAGATGTCCTCAATACTTAAAAAAGGAGAAATATCATGACAAGCACGATCGACATCGGCACCCTCATCACCACAACTCCTGGACTTCACAACGGCAGTCCGCACATCATAGGCAAAGGCGTAACCGTCCGCCGCATCGTCACTTGGTACAAACGTGGTCTAAACGCTGAGGAAATCGCCGATCGAATTGGCACCCTCACCCTTGCCGAAGTCTATGCTGCCCTCACTTACTACCACGCTAATACAGCCGCGATCGAAGCCGACCTAGCCTTTGAGAAAGCCGAAGCCGATCGGTTGGAACAACTTCATACCCAAAGTGCTGGATCATGAGTCAAATTCGCCTCTATATCGACGAAGACTCTCAAGATACAGCCCTCTTACGAGCATTGAGAGCACGCCAAATAGACATCTTGACTGTACAAGATACCGATACCTTCAGTCTCTCCGACATTGAACAACTCCGTCTTGCAACCCAACTCGATCGTGTGCTTTACAGCCACAACATTCGGGACTTTTGCCAGCTTCACACCGAATTCCTTACTAACAATAAAAACCATTGAAACGTCAGACCAAACGCATCCAACTGCAACTGATTGGAGATGCCGATGCTGTCGAGGCGGCGATCGGACTCTTGCATATTCTCAACTTCATCAGCGCCCACGAATGGAGCCAACCCATCCGTAGAAGGGACGAACCCACCGTCATCCGCGTTGCTGCCTAAAGAACTTGATTGGCTTGAATGCAATTGGCATACCAGTGAAAACTTGCTTTGGGAATCCTTTTTTGTGACTTGTAATCAATGAAGGTAATACCAAACCGACGGGAATAGCCCCAAGACCATTCAAAATTATCCAGCAAACTCCAAAGGAAATAACCTTGCAGCGGATACCCTTCTGCCACAGCCCGGTGGAGCGTTTTTAAATATTGTCGTAGGTAAAGAATGCGATCGCTGTCCCAAATTTCGGGTTGCTGGGTTTGGGGATTCACCGTGAGTTGATCATCTGCCGCACAACCACTTTCCGTAATCACCAGCGGCAGGTGTGGCAACCCCAGGGTTTCAGACAGATGCCGCGCCCCCCAGTACAGACTTTCAGGCACCAGATGCAACCAGGGCATGTGCAAACGCGGATAGCCCGGTGGAAAGCTCACCCATTCGCAGCCTTTCCCATTCCCAGTAGCTGGATCGGCGGCTCGAATATAGGTGCCAGTGTAGATATTCAGCCCCAGAAAATCCAAAGGTTGATGCAGAATTTCTAAATCCCCCGATCGCACCTCCGGAGCCTGATCAGCCAATTCCGCCCAAAACCCAGGATGGTAGCTGCCCGTCACCGCAGGATAGAGAATCGCCCCATTGCCACAGTGATAGGGAAACGCGATTTGAGCCGCTTGGATATCTGCTGGAGTTTCCGTCAACGGCACCGTAATCCCCGGATTATCCACCAACCCCACGTGACAAGCTTGTGGCGAAGCAGCGCGGATGGCCTGACAGCCCAGCCCATGGGCTAACAAAGCATGGTGACAGGTTTGCCAGACTTCTTTTTGCGTCTTCACCTTCGTCCCAGGGGCATGTTCCGGTCGTTTGCCCACGCCATAGCCCAAATGGGTGAAACAGGTAATTTCATTCAACGTGATCCAACGCGTGACGCGATCGCCCAACGCCTGCACCACCACACTGGCATAATCCGCAAAATCCTGCGCCATTTCTCGACTGCGCCAAGAACCATAGCGATCTTCCAACGCTTGGGGACTATCCCAATGAAACAGCGTCACCCAGGGTTCAATCCCATGCTGCAACAAGCAATCCACCAAGCGGCTGTAGAAATCTAGCCCCTGAGCATTCACCGCCCCCCGCCCCTCCGGCACCACCCTCGGCCAAGCCACACTAAAGCGATAATGCTTCACCCCCAACTGCGCCATCAACGCCACATCTTCCCGATAGCGATAGTAATGGTCACAAGCGATCGCCCCAGTTTGACCATCCTTCGTCGTCCCCCATTGCTGACTAAAGCGATCCCACACACTCGGTTGTCGCCCATCCGCGATCGCCGCCCCCTCAATCTGATAAGCAGACGTTGCAACACCCCATTGGAACTGATTTGGAAAAGTGTAGGTCATAGTGAATGTTAGATTTGCGATTTTAGATTTCAGAAGATCCCGTAGGGGCGCGCATCCCGCGCCCCCCTATCCCGCGCCCCTCCAGCACCCCCCAAATCAAGCCTAGATATGCAATCTTAACCCGCTCCACTATCCTGTAAATGCTTCTTAAGAGTCCCGATCGGCAGAGGACCCTGCAAATGCTGCCAGGGCAAAACTTGATCGATCGCCCAAGTCTCATGAACATAAAAATCCAAAGGCGGCAAAGTTCCTTTCAACTCCTTAAAAGCACGGCGATAACTGCCCAAACTATCACCATAGTGCCGAGTTAATTGCAGGAGCGGAACCAAACGACGATCGCCTCGGGAAATCAAAGCTTGAATCACAGACCAATTGAAACTTTCCGGTCGAAATTCAATGCCCTGGGGGCGCAATTGCTTTTGCAACAACTGGAGCCGTTTTTCCGCTTGGCGATTCACCCCAAACCATTGAAACGGCGTATGGGCCTTGGGCACAAAAGTGCTGCATCCCCAAGTAAGGCGTAACCCCGGTGCAGCTTTTTTCAACGCTTTGAGCATCGCGATCGTCTGCTCCACATCTTCACTCACTTCACTAGGTACCCCCACCATGCCATAGAGTTTTAAACTACTCAAACCGCCCGCTTTTGCATTCACCCCTGCTTGAATAATTTCGTGATTTTCTAACTTTTTATTAATCACTTGGCGCAAGCGATCGCTACCACTTTCCACAGCGATCGTAATAGATTTCGTATCATGTTTCACTAAGGTTTGGGCTAGCTTTTCCGTTACCGTATTGGTGCGCACAGAGGCAATGCTCAGACGAACGCGATCGTACTGCGGTTGATTCAGATAATCCAGCAGGCTGTCAAATTCAGGATGTTGGGTCACCGATGCCCCCAGCAAACCCAAGCGATCGGTCACTTGTAGACCCCGTTCGATCGCAGGCAGGAGAGAGGCTTCCACACTGGCAGGGCGAAAGGGCAGGGTGAGATAACTCGCCAAGCAAAACCGACACATTTCTGGGCAACTGCGCACCACCTCCACCATGAAAATATTTTCCCAAGCAGCTTTTTCCGTCACCACCGTGGAAGCCGACAGGGTATTGCCACGATAGGTTTGCTTGGTCACCGTGGCAGGAATTGTAGTGTCAGGAATGCAACTATCTACAGGTAGAATTTGGGCGATCGCTCCGGTCGGCGACTCATAGGTGACTGCATAGCAACTGGGCACGTAAATGCCGGGAACCTGGGCGAGATGGTGCAATTGGGTCAGGCGATCGGCTCCGCGTACCTGCAGATAGGCATCCACAAAGGCATCCAGCAGCAATTCTCCATCCCCCAACAGGACGACATCAAAAAAATCGGCAAAGGGTTCTGGATTCGCCGTCAACACCGGACCGCCGCCAAAGACTAAGGGATGATTCTGGGTGCGATCGCTACTGATGAGGGGAATGCCAAGCTGCTCCAACATACTCAGGATATTGACGTAATCCAATTCCCAGGACACCGAAAACCCAAGAATTTCTGGCTGGCTGGGCAGTGGGTCATGCGCATCGGTAAACAGACGGCTCACGGCAAGCTGCGATCGGCTGGCGAGGGTAGCCCAAACGACTTGATAGCCAAGACTGGTAATCCCCACACTGTATTCATTGGGAAAAGCAAAAATCAGCGGTATCGCCTCCCCCTCCGGCTGGGCAGGGGTAAAGAGCAATCGCTCGGCGGCAAAAGGGGAATCAGTCACGGTTGGCTTAGGAAATCTGCCTATTTAGGGTAGCATTGAGAAACCTAAAATTTAGGGTTCAAGATTTGCGGTATAGTGTTTCCCCATATCCAACTTGTCAATTCACAGAATCGCTTAACGAAATCGGTTGACGGAATTGATGGGTGAAATGGGTCAGTGCATCGTATTTCAGGCTTTTCCGGGAAAGCGTCCCTAGCAAAAGGCAGAGGCAATCGTCATGGCGTATATCATTGCAACAACCAATATGAAGGGCGGTGTGGGAAAAACCACGATGACCGTCAACCTGGCTGCCGCGATCGCCAAATACCAGAATAAGCGGGTTCTAATTGCCGATCTGGATACGCAAATCAGCGCCACCCTCAGCTTGATGCCTCCCGGAGAATTTGCCAAACTTCGCAGCGATCAACGAACCCTGCGCCATTTAGTGCATGAAGCGGTGCGGGGCAATCCAGATCTGCCCAATCAAACCCGAGATGCGATTAAGGGCTACACCTGTAACATTCCCAATCTCAGCCTGTTGCCCGGAGATATTGACCTCTACGATGAATTTCTCGTTTCAGAACTGCTGCACCAGCGATCGATCCAACAGGGCAAGGGCGATCGCTTCAGGGAGGTCTGGAATGACTTTGAGAAGGAACTGATGCGCAATATTCTGCTACCGATTTCGAGTAACTACGACGTGATCATCTTGGACTGTGCCCCCGGTTATAACTTGATTACCCGCAGCGCGCTGCTATCGAGTCATTACTACCTGATTCCGGCCAAGCCTGAGCCACTATCTTTGATTGGGATCCAGCTTCTGGAGCGGCGGATTAATCGACTGCGGGAAGCCCATCGCGATGATGAGGTGATTAATGCGGTGGAGATGTTGGGCATTACCTTTTCGCTGTCGGGTAATTTGTTGACAGGACGCTACTACAATCAGGTGATGAAGCGGCTGAATGATGATTTCAGCGAAGCCAAGCTGTTTAAAACCAAGATTCCGATGGATGTGAATGTGTCCAAGGCGGTGGATAGCTTCATGCCCGTGGTGCTGAGTAATCCCACTTCCGCTGGGGGCAAGGCATTTATTCAACTGGCACAGGAGTTTATGCAAAAGTTGGCGACCCTAGCCCGCATTAATGAACCCCCAGCCAAGTTTGCGCTAGCTAATTTAGAGGACTAGTCATCAGGTTGGGTGGGCGATCGCTTTTCCTGAGCAAAAAAATGTCCCAACAGGTAGAGCGAACCGCAAAGCACCACTAAGTCCGCTGGTTCTGCCCGCTCAATGGCTGCCTTCAGCCCCAGTTGCACATCCTCATAGATGCCGCTGTGGGCCAGGTGGGGACAAACGACTTGGCAGGCGAGGTGGGCCAGTTGGGGCAGATCGGCAGATTTGTGGTCGGGGATGGGCACGAGGTAGAGGCTATCCCGCGATCGCAGCAAGGTTTCCAGCATTTCACGGTGATTTTTGGTGGCCAGCACGCCCATGACCCAGTGAACCCGAGACTGCTCATCCTTAGCACGGGTCAGGCATTCATCCACAAACTGACGCAGGACGAGGGCACTGTCGGGATTGTGGGCCCCATCAATGAGAATGCGATGTCGCTGCCAGGTATACCATTGCAAACGACCGGGCCAGCGGGTTTTGGCGATTCCATGGATGATGGCACGGTCAGGGATTTTCCAGCTTTCTTGGCGCAGAATTTGCAGGGCGGCGATCGCCAGGGAAACATTTTTGAGCTGCACGGCTCCCTGGAGGGGCAATTGGAAGGTAAACTCACGGGGCAACAACGCGACTTCGCCTTCCTCCAATTCATAGATTTCCAGGCTGGCATAGCTCGCCCAACCATTCCCACAGTCCTTGGCGGGTTGAGGATAGAGGGTGGGGCAAAAGCGATCGTAGGCGCAACGACTGATCACGGCGGCGGCTTCCTCGGGCATCTCCCCAATCAGGGCGGGACAGTTCTCTTTGAGGATGCCTGCTTTTTCAAAGGCAATTTTAGCCAGGGTATCCCCCAACCGTTCCGTATGTTCCAAACTAATCGAAGTAATGATGCTCACGAGGGGCTTGTCCACCACATTGGTTGCATCCAACCGTCCCCCCAACCCCACTTCAATCACTGCCACGTCTACCCGTCGTTGGGCAAAATAGACCCACATCGCCGCCGTCAGCACTTCAAACTGGGTGGGAGAAGGTCCCTCGGGGGGAATCGCTGCTTTAACTTTTTGCAGGGCTGCCCAGAGATCGGCTTCTGCGATCGGCTCCTCATTCAGGTAAATCCGCTCTGACCAATCGATCAAATGGGGTGAGGTATAGCGCCCAACCCGATAGCCAGCCTCCGTGAGCACTGCAGACAAGTAAGTACAGACCGACCCTTTGCCATTGCTCCCAGCTACATGGAGGATGGGGACCCGTTTCTGGGGATTGCCCAAGGCTTCTAGCAAGGCGAAACTGGCTTCTAGACCCAGGTGAACTCCAAAGCGGGCAAATGTCTGGAGAAAGTCATCAATACGGCTCAAAATCGTTTTCCTATCCCTAGAAATTGAGTGAAAAAACTTTGATCCCCGTCAGTCTCCCAAATTTAGGGAACTTGCAATATTGGTGGACACAGCAGCCTCTATAGGGGGATCGGGGCAACGCGATTCGTTGAACTGACGTTACTTTAACGTGAGTTCGACAAATCCTGGCGAGCAGATCCTCCTAGCCCCCTTAGTAAGGGGGAACCGAGCCAAATTCAAGGGTTCAGCAATCGTCGTTAGACTCCTTCCCGGTTGCTGCTTGGTTTGAAGTCCCCCTTAATAAGGGGGATTTAGGGGGATCGAGAGATTGACGGGAATCGAGTTTCATCGAACTGACGTTATTGGGGAGTCACCTCCGTGCCATCTGGCAAAATGGCATGATCCAATTTTGCACCCGCCAGATCCGCATGACTGAGGTTTGCCCGCAACAAATCGGCATAGCGTAAATCTGCTCCTCGTAAATTGGCATGGGATAAATCGGCTTCCCGCAATTCTGCACCGTAGAAACTCGTCTTTTGCAAGCTGGCATGACTCAAATTAGCAAAAGTCAGATCCGCATCTCGCAATTCTGCCTCATCTAATTGGGCTTCCCGGAGATCCGATCGCGATAAGCTCATGTTCAGAAAATGACCCCACCGTAAATCTGCGCGCCGTAAATCTGTCTGTTTCAGATCCGCTCCATAGCCATGGGCATAGGTTAAATTAGCTCCCTGTAATTTCGCCCCGGTGAGCACCCCATTGATGAACTTGGCGCCCTGCAAATTCGCCTGTTGCAAATCCGCTTCGCGCCAATCCACCCGGCTCCAGTCAGCATTGCTAAAGTCTTTGCCCCTGAGATTACAGCCACGACACTGTTGATTCATCCGCACCTGCTCCGCTGCCGCATCTTCAAATTCGGGCGAATCGGCGATCGCAGGATCCAGGGGCACCCCCGTTGACGTAGCCGACGCTGCACCCGAAGTAGCGGTAGAAGATTGCTGGGGCTGAGCCGTCGTTCGGGCTAAATAAGAAGCCAAGGGAAAGATGGCACAACCCAGAAGAATCACCATCAGCCACAGGGGACGATTCATACCCTTCACCTAGGAAATCGACAGGTACTTAAACACCGTTTTAATGATGTCCGATTGGGTAAAGGGTTTGGTCAAATATCCCGAAGCCCCAACCAATTTGGCCCGCGCCCGATCGACCAATCCGGTATTGCCCGTCACCATAATAATCGGTGTTTGTTTACAGTGAGGATGCCGCCGCAGCAAGGAACATAACTCATAGCCATCCAAACCGGGCATGGTCACATCCAGCAGAATCAAGTCCGGCTTATTCCGCACAATCTGCATCAAGGCCTTCACGGGGTCATTAATCAGCGTGACGGCAAAACTCTGCTCATCTAAACTTTCCAGGTAGGTCTTAATCACCTGCAACACGGTGGGGCTGTCGTCAATGCAGGCAATGCGGTGGGTTGTGCAGGCAGGCGGCGCGGGTGGGGGTTGCTCATCCCGTCGGTCATCCTGAGAAGGCACGACGTTCCAGTTGCCAGAAGTGAGCGGAGTTTCCACCACTTTTTCGGTCTGTTGCTGTTTGGGCGATCGCAGTAGCTTTTCATCCACGATCGGCGCATAGGGATTGAGAACCGGAGTCAAATTTGATACCGTATCATTTGATACAGTCTGCAAGAATGACCGATTTGCTCCGTTCAGCCCATTGGAAGTCATTGGGCGATCGCCCACCTGGCGGCGACGGAGTTGATCTTGACAATGTTCAATGATGGGTCGCAGATCCAACTGGCAAAAATGGGGTAGCCCATCCAATTGGCTCATTTCTAGGAATTGACAATGCCCCAAGCGCACCGGCAGCAGGGCTTCAATCACTTCCTTGGCTAATTCTTCAATCAACAAACTGGCTTCAGCCGTTGTCAGATGCTGCTGATCCACCAGCCAACAAATCGCCTGGTAATCCGGAATTGGCAGGTCTTCAACAGGATTTTCAAACAGCAACCGCACCTGCACCCGCATGGCACTGACCAAACTAAACACCTGAGTACTCAGGCGGCGGAGGTGGCGATCGAGTCGCTCAAAGGGATCGGCGGAGCTAGAAGCGTACAGTAAACGCCCCCCCGCAAGGTACAAATCCCACGAAACCTCACCATTGGTCACTTGCAAACAACCGTTTGCCTGACGGGTGGTAAGCTGAGCCAATAAGCTCAAGGGATGTAGACGTTGGGTGGCACGATCGCCAAACATGGAGATAGTATTCATCCTCTAGTGGATAGATGCGAGACGAAAACTCTAAGACCCTAACAATTCAAGAGAATACAAGTAAAAATCTGATGCGTCACATCAGGAGCACAAACAAGCGTCCTATCGCCCTGTGAACTATCTCAGGAAAGCAAGTAGAGCAGAAAATGATTCGGCTGCAAATACCGATGCAAGTCGCGACGCAACTATTGAGAAGCCATGACTTGATAATCAACCAGAAGGCGGAACATTAAAACGATCGATAAACTATTTGCACTAAGAAACTTTGTGACGCAATTCAGGGAACTCCGGAAGTCGATCGTCGCCGTGTTTACTGTCCCTGCGAAAATACCGAAGAGACTCTTAACACGCACTAAAAAGGAGTCTAGCAGAAATCCAGGAGGAATAGCGAAGACCGTCTCAGTATTTTTACTGAATTCTTACAACCAGTTGATTGCTGAACAAATAAGTTAAGCCGATTTACTTAGAGAAAATCACACTAACGGCTTAAATAGCATAATCGTACTTGACTAAATCCATACTTAATAAATCTAGATGCATCCTTAAAATTACGGGTATGGTTGTCTCCCTGGGCTGGAACGCTAAGACAGGAACACCTAGGCTGGGCAAAAGAGTTGACAATCCGGCACATTTTCCAAACTACTCTAGTGGGTTATCATGCCTGAAATGAATGGATACAAGCGGAGAAAATCGGGACTCAAGCAGTGACGATCGCCCCTCCCCCCTCACAAGCACTTCATCCCTCACAGCAAGATTGACTAACCACTAGAACTTCCTGCATTTACCCACCACTTAACTACTTTTACCCACCACTTAACTACTTTCACTCATCACTTAATTACTTTTACCCACCACTTATTTTTGCTTTGTAGCCTAACGCTAGCAAAACTGCTAATAATCGCTGTCCCTGATCCCCTTGAATTTCCAGGGTGCCATCCTTCATCGTGCCCCCCGTACCACATTGATTTTTCAGGTTTTTCAGGAGTTGGGTCAGGCTCTCGGGGGACTGCTGAAAACCCTGAATCACGGT
>JAYKGX010000380.1:0-18406 GCA_035285565.1 Synechococcales cyanobacterium | reverse complement strand
ATTTTAATTGCCACAGCCGCCCGACCCTGGAGTGATCACCCCAAGGTCTCCTGGCAGGATAATGCTTTCACCGCGATCGCTGGACTAGTCAATCTGATCCAACCGGGCTGGCAGTGGAATATTGATCACCTAGGCAAACGATCGCTCTTTCGCTATTTAATTCAGCAGCACCGACCGGACGTATACGAATACCTCGCCAGGGAAGCTGTATACGCCTATCGTACAACCTCGCGATCGGCTCACCAGGCACTCAACCAAGCCCTTCAGCAAGGTTATAACCGAGTCCCCGATCTCCAGCAGATTGCTTGTCCAACATTAATGTTAATTGGAGAACGCGATCGCCACATTGCCCCCGCTGCCAGCCGGGAAACGGCAAAAGCTATCCGGAACTGCGAATGGGAAGAATTCCCACACACAGCCCATCTGCTGCCTTGGGAATGCCCAGACCTGTTACTGACCAGAATCGATCGTTGGCTTTCAGAAAAATGGCAATAAGCCGCATTAGTCAGCCATAACAGTTCAGCCATCACCAGTCAAACCTGACTGTGACAAACAGGAGGCCTAAACCAGTTTGATTCAGATGACTTGTTCATGACTGATTCCGTTGGCAGCCCCCCTTCATCAGACTCCTGTCTATACACAATTCGCTTAATTCAACGTAAGTTCGACGAATCCTAACGAGCCGATGATCCCCCTAGCCCCCCTTATTAAGGGGGAACCAAGCCAAATTCAAGTGTTCAGCAATCGTCGGTAGACTCCTTCCCGGTTGCTTTTCGGTTTGAAGTCCCCCTTAATAAGGGATTTAGGGGGATCGAGAGATTGACGGGAATCGAGTTTCGTCGAACTGACGTTAAAATTTCAGTCCTATCCTAGCGCTCCGCCCCTCAGTCCCCAAATTTGAGGGAAACAACCCGACGAATCGGAACTTAAAATCCCCCAGAATAAGCCTTGTGGGCATTTAAGAAATGGGGATTGAGGAGGTGGCAACGTTAGAAACCGAACCAGTTTGAACTTGTGTGTATACAGTCGCTTTCATTCAGGGGGGGGATCCAAGGGACTAGCAGAAATTGCATTTCCTCGCACGGACTTTAACCTGTATAGGCACTGACTAAACGACGCAGGGAGGCATTTTCTGAATCATCTACAACCGTCAGCACTTGCGGCTTGCAACGCTTAACGGTAATGACCAGGTTCTGCGCGCCTTCTTTCTCTAAATCTTCCACATAACCAGGCTTATGAGCTTGGGCACTGACTTCATCAAGAAAGGGCCCAAAGTAATAGGTACAGCGGGGGTTTTCAGTTTTAATCTCAACCCACCAAGCAAGACCTAAGATATCCAGGGAGTTGGTAAGAAACTCTTTCATGTGCTTTGCAAAATTTAGGGTGACCAAACGGTGTCAAGGACAAAGTTGCTCGGAAACGGGTTATGGTGAATCACCACTAAATCTCTTTATACTTGCTCCCCACGGGTTTTTCAATGATTTGCGATCGCATTTTTTGGGGATCGCCCGATGCATTCCATCGTTGTCGATAAATTTCGTAGAGTGCCATTCCCGTTGCGACTGACGCATTCAAACTGGGTGTATTCCCTGCAAGCGGGATAGAAACTAACAAATCACAGTTTTTCTGGGTGGTTAAGCTCAATCCTTCCCCTTCCGATCCCACCACCATAACGGTGGCCTTGGCAAAATCAACCGTGTGGATCGACTGGGTTGCTTCTCCAGCAGTGCCATAAATCCAGAATCCTGCTTGCTTCAGCGCTTCCAAAGCCCGACCGAGGTTGACCACCCGAGCGATCGGCAAGCTTTCCAAGGCTCCAGCCGCCACTTTCCGTACCGTTGAGGTAACGGCAGCCGCCCGTCGTTGCGGAATCACTAGACCCTGTGCCCCCATTGCTTCTGCTGTGCGAATAATTGCTCCAAGATTATGTGGATCGGTAATGCCATCTGCTACCACAATCACGGGGCGTGTGGATTTTTCCTGGGCGATCGCAATCAAATTCCCTAGTTCTAAATATTCGTAAGGGCAGATCTGAGCAGCAACTCCTTGGTGATTGCCCCGTTGGGTTAAGTAATCCAGCCGTCGGGGTTCTACTTCATCAATCACAATCCCCCTTGCCTTTGCTTCGTTCAGTAAGGGCAAGAAGCGGGGATCGTAGCGCAGGCGATTAGTAATCCAAATGCGATTGAGAGACTGCTCCCGTTCTAAAGCTGCTAGCACGGTATGGCGACCGTAGATCAGCTCATTTGCTTCTTCATCCGCCGTGGTCTCTAGCACTTGGCTTACCGGCAGTTCTGCTGCAAAGCGATCGACTTCACTCCGCTCAGCTTCCCTATCCCCTGGTTCAGCATTCCGATGATCGCGCTCCTGAAATGGTTGCTTCTGAACCAAGCGATCTGGGTCTTGACGGAAGCCCGGTCGATCGTCATAGGCGCGGCGAATGGGTGCTACGGTTGGTTCGTTACCAGGTTGATTATCTTCTCGGCGGAATTTAGGCCGCGATCGCTCTTCTCGGTTGAATTTGCCCCCTGCGCGCTCGTCCCGCCGGAATTTTTTGCCAGAACCCTCATCATCCCGCCGGAACTGACCTCTGGGTCGCTCATCCCGCCGTTCACTCCGGGACTCATCCCGACGATTGTCGCGTCGCTCATCGCGCTGGTAACGATCTCTGGGACGTTCATCATCCCGCCGGAATGGGCCTCTGGGGCGTTCATCCCGGCGATCGTCGCGTCGCTCATCGCGCTGGTAACGATCTTTGGGACGTTCATCATCCCGCCGGAATGGGCCTCTGGGGCGTTCATCCTGACGATCGTCGCGACGCTCATCGCGCTGGTAGGGATCTCTGGGACGCTCATCATCTCGGCGAAATTGGCCTCTGGGTCGCTCATCCCGGCGATCTTTAGGACGCTCATCATCTCGGCGAAATTGGCCTCTGGGTCGCTCATCCCGGCGATCTTTGGGACGCTCATCGCGACGATCATCCCGCTGGTAGCGATCTCTAGGACGCTCGTCATCCCGCTGGAACTTGCCCTGGAATTTGCCTTGCGGGCGATCGCGCTGACCAAAATCTTTCTTACCAGAGTCTTGCCTGCCAAAGTCTTTCTTACCAAAGTCTTTCTTACCAGAGTCTTGCCTGCCAAAGTCTTTCTTGCCAAACGAGGACTGACCAGCGTCTTTCTTACCAAATGAAGATTTTCCAGATTGCGGCTTTTTCGGTTTCATGGTTCTACAGGGTGAAAATAGAGAATGGGTGTAACAGCGCTTCGCGAGTGGAATAGCTGAAAGCTGGTCAAAGAAGGCTTGTAAAAACTACGAGCTTGTCAAGACAGACGTATAAAAGCGGGAAGCAGAAGCCAGCAAAACCAATCATCGGAGTGATTTGCCGGCACCTCCACCCGTGTTAAAAGAAAAACTTCCAGAAAAGAATAGAAACTAACCCACCGTCGAATATAGTCTGTCGAATATCGTCGAATATCAGGATGATGTTCGATCAGGGGCTATGAAGAGAGAACAGTAGGGACAAACATTAGGGAATTGAGGAGCTGCAATAGCCGTTCAGGATTCGTGAGGTATAAGTAGCCGATCAACGTTTCCAAGCCACTCGCCTGCTGATAGATTTCGGGATCCGCACGACGTGATCGACTGGAAGCAGCATTTCGTCCTCGCCTAACCCACTCTAGCTCAGTTTCTGTCAGATTTGGCAGCAAAACCTGGAGATGGCAAGCCTGGGTCTCTGCGCGCACTTGGGAGACTACTTGGCGATGATAGGTCTCAATGCGCTTGGGAGGTAATAGCAAGGCTTGACGCACATGCAATTCGTAAATGGCATCTCCTAAATAGGCAAGTGCTGACGGAGAAAGCCGTTGAAAATCACCAGGGGCTAGATCACCGATGGCGGCACGGCTGGTAGACCAAGGGGGGCTATCACTTTCCGAATCATCAGGTTCACTGCTTTCAGAATCAAGCTCCATCTTTCATGTTCCTACTTAAACACGCGGAAGACTACCCAGCACTCTATCTGGGTAGCTCCTTGAACACGTCAGAATCCATCCTGCAATATCAGGTGGGTTTGACGTTTGCGATCGCGCTCTCCACGGATGCTTGCAGTGATAAGAACTGTTCTAGACGAACCAACTTAACGGTCTGCGTCACGCGGGGATTAGTGACAATTTGCAAAGTGCCACTTTCGGTCTGGGCTTTTTTGGCAATTTGAACCAAAGCACCCAAGCCAGAGCTGTCTACGAAGTCAATCTTAGATAGATCTAGAACAATGTTCTTGGGTCCATCTTCGACACACTTCACTAGCACTTTACGGAACGTGGCTTCCGAAAAAGCATCTAGCAGACCTGTGAGGCGAAACAGTTGATAATTATCCTTGACCTCGCGAGTGCCTCTTAAACTTACGGTCAAGGTGAGTTGCTCAGGAATAGCGCGCCTCCTAGCTCCATCTCCTACAATCCGACAGCCAAGTATACACTCTTTGAGAACCAGATGGCACGCTTTTTACAAATTCCTGGGATAAAAATCTGCTCCAGTGGTTGTATCTGCGGGGCATCACGTCTGAATCTGATCAACCCCCGTTAATGGGATGCCTTTGCCGATCGCATGGCTTGAACAAAATTGGCAAAGAGATAGTCCGCATCATGGGGACCCGGACTGGCTTCGGGGTGATACTGCACCGAAAACATGGGTAAGGTTTTATGTCGCAATCCTGCGACGGTTCGATCATTCAGATTCAGATGGGTAATTTCCACCGTGGCAGCGGGTAGGGAATCTGGATCAATCGCAAATCCGTGGTTTTGGCTGGTAATTTCGACCTGTTGGCTCAATCCGGCGGGATGGTTGAGACCCCGATGCCCAAATTTCAGCTTGTAGGTTTCAGCTCCCATGGATAGCCCTAGAATTTGATGCCCCATGCAGATACCAAAGATGGGTTTGTTTGCCGATAGGAGCGATCGTGTGGTGGTAATCCCTTCTGCAACAGCGGCAGGATCCCCCGGACCATTAGACAGGAAGATACCATCGGGGTTGTGCTGCAAAATTTCTTCAACGGGCGTATCCGCAGGCACCACAATCACCCGACACCCATAGCTAGCCAACCGACGGAGGATATTCCGTTTGATGCCAAAATCTAGGGCAACGACCGTGAGCGATTCAGAAGGGTTCTCAGAATTCATCACGCTCTCAGGTGCAAATTCCCAGTTGGGATCGGTGCCTTCTTGCCATTCATAGGGGCGATCGGTCGTCACTTCCTTCACCAGATTCTGCCCTGCCATACTGGGGGCTGCCTGTACTTTGTTTAGGAGATCTAATGGATCCAAAATCTCGGTAGAAATGGCTCCATTCATGGCACCCACCGATCGCAATTTACGAGTCAGAGCGCGGGTATCAATGCCATAGATGCCAATGACCCCATGTTGGATCAGATAGTCGGGCAACGATTGAGTCGATCGCCAATTACTGGGGCGAGCACAGATATTCCGAGCGATCGCACCGCGTACATGGGGTTGATGAGATTCTTCATCCTGGGGATTAACGCCTGTATTCCCCAATTCCGGGTAAGTAAAGGTGACAATTTGCCCACGGTAGCTGGGATCGGTGAGTACTTCTTGGTACCCCGTCATTCCTGTATTGAAAACGACTTCGCCGATCGTAGTACCCGTGGCTCCAAAGGAAAACCCCTGGTACAGACTGCCATCTGCCAGGACTAATAGCGCTGGCTGCGCTGACGAAAGGGACATGACCTCACCCCTTAAAACTAGCTGTAAACCTGCAGTACGATAAAACTACAGTGGAAAAATCCAGCGTATTATCGCACCTTTCTTACCCGGAAGATGTGGAAATTATCCTTGAGCATTCAGCTTGAACATTCAGTCCCAACCGATCAACACAATGAGCTGATCACTACAAGACAGAACGGAACGATGCCTATCAACCATTTTGACGGCATTAGCTGAAATGTAGTTCAAGATTGAATTCAAGGCACAAGTCTACAAATACCTTGGCAATTACGTGATGATTGTATTCTGAACTGTCCCACGGCTCGCTTCCATGCTGTAATTCATCGAAGTTTGGCCATTCGGCATGGCGGAACAGATGTTGAACTTCCTCTGCACTGAACCATCCCCTAGGGTTCGCAATACCAGCCACTTTCAAGATGACTCGGCAACATTCACTGCTGTCGAGCCAGCCTGTGCGAAAGTCTCCAGAAACTGCGATTTGAAGGATTGCTAGTTCATCCGCTTTCGCAGCAAAAGCAGCCACCACTTCTGGGGCATCTGCGGTTTCCAAGTATCCTCGACCCGGCACGTACGCATCTACGTCCACGTTGACTGTACTAACGTCTCCGGATAAAGTGCGCCCAGACATCTCCGTCCCCACCACACATTTCTGTCATGTAGTTATAGGGATAGAGGAGTTTGCGCCCTTCGGTGCTGGCATAGCCGTAGTAACCATCACCCCAGGGATCATGAACAATGAAGCCTTGCGGGGTGTAGCCCATAATGGTGATGATGTGTCCGCCGTGGGTGAAGTAGCCTGCAATCACCACTGGACGACGGTTCACCAATTCATCTTTAATATCCTGCCATTTGCGTGTGGTGGAAAAATTTGGCTCAAAGCCGTAAGCTTCAATGAGCTTGACTAAGACGGAGTGATCGGTCTGTGACCCTGCCCCATAGCGATCGAGGCACCATTGCAACATTTCGTCTTCCAACTGCCCGCCATTCTTCGATCGCACGCCATAGTAGTACAGCACCATGGCGATCGAGGTGACATTACAGGTAGACCAATACATGCGGGGATTATCCCGTTGGGAGAAGTAGGGGACATTCAGCTCCACCCGAGGCGGTATGGGGTTGAAGGCTTTCCCTCCCTGCTGCATTTGGACAAAATTGGGCACAATATAGCCAGTATTGCCAAAATTTGGCAGCTCTTCTGTGGTGGCAAGGCGGATATGCCCATCATCGATCGAATAGCTTGACACCCCTAGCACATCCCCTGCAGTCACATTAATTTTCTCGTTGGCAGGTAAACTTGCGGCATCCTTAGGTTGCTTTTTCAGCACGGTGGTTTGCAGAATGCGGGCAGTCAGAGCATCTGGATCAAAGGGGATTTCCTTGCCATTGCGGGTCAGGCGGACATGTCGCCAAAAAGTAAAGCCTGTATCGCCAAAACCTGGAATGGGCTGGGCGAGAGCAACTCGAAAATGACCATTCAAGCAGGCATAACCATTGATCGTGACCGTCTGCCCTTGCATCAATTGAGTTTTCTGACTGTCAGGCAGGCTGGCTGAGTCTTCTGCGGATTTTTTCAAAAATGTGGTGGTGGAGACCAACATTTGCGTCCCAGCGGCGGGGGTATTGGGCACATCCTCTACCGAAAACCGCAGCACCTGCGCGCCTTTGCTGAGTTGAACGTGATTGGCAAAGAAATACCCAAATTCTCCGATGGGTTCGATTTTCTGCGCCAGTTCCAGTTTCAAGTGTCCGTCGATCGAGCCGTAACGGTTGACGGTGTAGGTTTGTCCGGCCTTGATGAGCACTTTTTGCTGGGCATTGAGTTTAGAAGAATCTTGTAAGCTGACTTTAAAAAAGGTATCTTTCAGGACTTTCAGGGTGAGTGCTTGACCGACCGTGAGGGGATCCCGACTGACAGTGATGTAAAAGACGCGGCTTTCGACTTCTTTCCCCGCTTTGTCAAATCCTTTGAACCGCAGCCAGCGCGCACCGGGGGTGGAAAACCCCTTCGCCATGCTAATCTGCCAAGTGCCACCCGTCATCGTCACATCCAGATTGAACCGATCTTCAGCTTTGATGGTGATTTTGCTAATGCGAGCCGGATCATAACTACCCTTTAGGACAACGGGCTTGCCCACGAGGACTTCTTTGGGCCCACTATAAACTGGGGGAGCCGTGACTCTGGTAGTATTCGTCATATTAAGGTCAGGTGTATTAGCATTGGGAGCAATGTTTGTAGTATTTGTCATAAGCTGCACTGGATGAGCTGCACTTTTCCCAGGGTACCTCACGGATGGAAAAACGACCGTTGACCTAGATCACCGCCCCCAGGCAGCGTGAATCAACCCATTGCCGCAGGGTACGATGTTTGGGGCAACCGACTGTTCAGATTTCTAATTTATCTGGGAAACAGTTCACCAAGAGGGGTTTAATTTTTAAGGACAGGCGCGATTGACCGGTAAATTATAGAAATTGCGCCGATTAACGTAGTTCAACTCGTCTTTAGGTTCAACTCTTAATATGTCTACTCATGTCTACTCCAGATTCTCTATCGACTCCAGATTCTGCAAATGGCGTATCGTTGATTGTGGGGATTGGGGCTTCCGCTGGAGGGCTAGATGCTTTTTCTGAGCTGCTCAGCCACTTGCCGATCGACACAGGCATGGGGTTTGTGCTGGTTCAGCACCTGGCACCGGGACAGGAGAGCCTACTGAGTGAACTGCTAGCCCGCGTGACACCGATGCCCGTGGTGACTGTGACAGATGGCATGGTGGTAGAGGCGAATTCGGTGTATGTGATTCCGCCCAATGCCCGGATGACGATCGCCGGAGGACAGTTGCAATTAGCCACCTGTGATCAATCCTACGGGCGCGTCAAGACGATTGATCTCTTTTTGCAGTCCCTCGCCGCCGATCAAAAAAATAAAGCGATCGCGATCGTCCTCTCCGGCAGCAATAATGACGGGACCATAGGGGTGCGGGCAATCCGCGCTGAAGGAGGCATTGTGTTTGCCCAAGATCGCGCCACCGCAGAATTTGCGGACATGCCAGCGGCGGCGATTGAGACGGGGAGTGTGGATTTTGTCCTGTCGCCTGCGGCTATTGCGGAAGAGCTGGTCAAACTCAAGCGTCATCCCTATTTACGAACCACCACCGTCTCAGAGTCAGAAGTTTCAGAGGCAGGCGAAGGGGAGGTTCTGACCATTCAAGAGGATGAACTGGCACAGGTCTTCCGGTTGCTCCAGCGGCAGACCGGGGTTGACTTCGGTAACTACAAGCCCACCACCTTTCAGCGGCGATTGCGGCGACGCATGGCCTTACAGAAATGTTTGAACTTAAGTGATTACACACGATATTTGCAGGAGCACCCCAGCGAAATTCAAGCCCTGTATCAAGATGTCTTAATTACGGTGACGGGCTTTTTCCGGGATGCGGACATGTATGCCGTTCTCCAAGCGCAGGTGTTTCCCCTGCTGTTGCAACAGCCCAATGCCACGTCCAACATTCGCATCTGGGTACCGGGGTGCGCCACGGGGGAAGAAGCCTATTCCCTGGCGATGTGTTTGATGGAATGCTTACATAGCCTGTTGATTACCCCGACCCTTCAAATCTTTGGCACCGATATTAGCGATGAGTCGATCGAAGTGGCCCGTACCGGCTTTTATCGGGAAGCCCAGATGGAACAGGTCTCTGCCGATCGTCGCCTGCGCTTTTTTACCGAGGTGGATGGTGGCTATCAAATCAAAAAATCTGTGCGCGAACTGTGCATCTTTGCCCGCCAGGATCTCAGCAGCGATCCGCCCTTTTCCGAGATCGATCTGCTCAGTTGTCGCAATGTCCTAATTTACTTTAAGCCTTCCCTGCAAAAACGCGTCTTATCCTTTTTCCACTACAGTCTCAAACCCTCCGGCTTTCTGATTTTGGGCAATTCCGAAAGCCTCGGCGATACGACGGATATGTTTGAAATCTTTGATTCCCAAGGGAAGATCTACACCCGGCGATCGGTGCCTTCTCGGCTGAACTTTGACTTCATTGCCAGCTACTATCCCAGGGAAACAGAATTGGAACAGCGGCAGGGCTTTTCCGCCACCCTCAACCGCACCAACCTGCAACAGTGGGCCGATCAGATTGTGCTGAGTCGCTTTGGTCCAGCCGGAGTGATTGTCAATGAACAGCTTGAAATTTTGCAATTTCGGGGCGATACCAGTCCCTATCTGCGCATCCCGGCAGGCGAACCCAGCTACAACTTGTTGAAGATGATTCGCCCCAGTTTATTGATCGATCTGCGGATGGTCATTGAAGAAGCCAAGCAGCAGGGGAACGCCATCCGACGGCAAGGGCTGGAGATGCAGGACCTATCCGAATTCTCAGAAGCAGAATTGACGGTGGAGGTGATTCCGTTCCACACTTCCACCTCCCCAGAACGCTGCTATCTGATCCTGTTTGAGCGGGAAACTGCCGAACCGTTGTCAGTGCTCCCCAGTTCCGATGAAGAACCGGAAGCAGAAGCCGTTGAGATTGACCCAGAAATTCGCCGACTGCGCCAGGAATTAGCCAGTAGCCGTCAGGAATTGCTCGATACCCAAACGCTGTTGCAACTGACGATCGAAGAAAAAGAATCCACCAATCAACAACTAATTGCCGCCAATGAAGAAATTCTGTCCAGCAATGAGGAACTGAAAAGCACCAACGAAGAATTGCAAACCGCCAAAGAAGAAATTCAATCCGCCAATGAAGAACTGAAAACCACCAACGAGGAATTGCAAAATCGCAACCTGGAAGCTCGTCGTGCTAACGATGATTTGGTGAACCTGATTAACAATGTCAACATTCCCATTTTGATGTTGTCGAGTGATCTCTGCATTCGCCGATTTACTCCCTCCGCCCAACGGATGTTTAATCTGATTCCCACCGATGTAGGGCGACCGATCAGTGATCTGCGCTTTAGGATTATCGACTCCGATTTAGAAACCTTGGTGACCGATGTGATCGCCAATCTGAATCCGGTGGAACGGGAAGTGCAGGATCAGCAAGGCTATTGGTACATATTGCGGATTCGCCCCTACCGCACGATCGACAATCAAATTATGGGGGCGATCGTGGCTTTGGTGGATATTAACAATCTCAAGCAAACGGAGCAAAGCCTACGCCAAACTCAAGGCGAGTTGGAAATCGAACTCGATGCCATGAAGCAAGTACAGGATCTGAGTTTGCAATTGTTTTCTTCTCTGGATCTCAATCTCGTTTTGCATCAAGTGCTGGATGCGGTGATGAATTTGCTCCATGCCAATCTGGGCAATATCCAACTCTATGATCCCCAACGGGAGGTCTTGGAAATCTTTGCCCATCAAGGGTTTGATGCCGAATTTCTCAATCATTTCCGTGAAGTGAGGATTGATGATGGCTCTGCTTGCAGTCGTGCCCTAAAGTCCAAGCAACGCGTGATTATTGAAGATACACAAACAGATTCGGAATTTGCACCCCACTACCAAATTGCTGCCGCCGCAGGGTTTAGAGCTGTGCAGTCCACACCCCTCCTGAGTCGCCAAGGAGAAATTCTGGGAGTCCTTTCCACCCATTTCCGGCAACCTCACCGTCCCTCAGAGCGGGAGTTACGGATGCTGGATCTCTACGGGCGGATGGTGTCGGAGATGATTGCCTTGGTTCAGACTCAGCAAGATCGCGAAGTCCAGATCGATCGCGCCCGTGTAGCCGAGGCCGCCAATACCAGCAAGGATGAGTTTCTGGCCATGCTTTCCCATGAGCTACGTACCCCTTTAACCAGCATTCGCGCTTGGATTCAATTGATGGCACAGGGATTGTTGGATGAGGCACAGACGCAACAGGCGATCGCGGTGATTCAGGAAAGCGCCTTGACCCAAACTAAACTGATTGAAGACCTGCTGGATGTGTCCCGCATGGTGCAGCAACGCTTTGAAATTGACCCTGTACCCTGTGACCTGATGGCTTTGCTCCAGCAGGCGATCGCCCAGTTACACCCCCAGATCCAGCAAAAGGGACTGCAACTGGAAACCGACCTGCAACCCTTTCCAGCCCGCTTGTCCTGTGATCCGATGCGGATTCTCCAAGCAGTTGCCAATCTGTTGGTCAACGCGATCAAATTTACCCCCACGGGTGGAAGCATCATATTACGCGCGATCGAGATGCCCACCCAGGTGCAGATCCAAGTGAGCGATACCGGAATAGGAATTGACTCTGATGAATTGCCCTATATTTTTGAGCGGTTTCGGCAAGCGGATTCTTCGATCACCCGACGGGCAGGTGGCTTGGGTTTGGGTCTGTTCGTGGTGCGATCGATTGTGGAAGCGCATGGTGGCACGGTGGTGGCTGACAGTCCCGGATTAAACCAGGGTGCCACCTTTACCCTGACGCTACCCAAGCAGGAAGTGGTGTCTGCGGCTCCCTCGCCCACTGTAGCCATGACTGCAGTCTCCCTCAACGGTCTTTGCATTTTGCTGGTTGAGGATGATCCATCCGTCTCCATGGTGATCGCCTTTGCCCTAGAGCAGCATGGGGCGATCGTCACCATCACTGAGTCTGCGGCAGAAGCATTAACCAACCTCGCCCAAGAACCGCCCAATCTGATCATCAGTGATATTGGTTTACCCGATGTCAATGGTTATGACCTGATGCGCCAAATCAGAGCATTGCCGCCGGAACAGGGGGGAGAACTGCCTGCGATCGCCCTCTCGGGCTATGCCGATCCGCTCAGTGTGAACACAGCGCTGGAAGAAGGGTTTCAGGCTTATTTGAGCAAGCCCGTTGATCTAGACGAACTGATGGTCTATGTCTCCAATCTGATTCAACGCGAACCGTTGTTATGAACCGAATTTCATGGGTCTAACTTCCGATGTGTACCGTCCTATGAGACACTAAGGAACAGTCAACCCCTGGGAATCTCGAATTTCTGGGGGTTTGCTAGTAAAGGTTGGGCAGTGCTGGCAGAGGCTCCTAGAGCAAGATGATGACACAGGAACGCGATCGCAATTGGCGCTGGAATTTTTGGTTTACCGTTCCCCTCTATCCCTATGGTCAACGGCGAACGCTGCGATCAGAAGTTGTCAAGGGCGAAGTTTGGACCTTTGATCAGTTACAGGGCATTTTTTATGTGGTCACGCCCATTCGGATGACGGTGGTGAAGCTGATCCAGGGTGGGCTGTTGGTTTATGCCCCGGTAGCTCCCACGCCGGAATGTTTGCAATTGCTGCAGGAACTGATTCAACAATATGGTAATGTTCGCTATATTATTCTGCCCACCATTTCTGGCTTAGAACATAAAGTCTTTGTGGGACCCTTTGCACGGCACTTTCCCAACGCCCAGGTTTTTGTTGCACCGGATCAGTGGAGTTTTCCATTACGATTACCCCTCAGTTGGCTTGGGTTTCCCAGCGATCGCACCCAGGAATTACCCCCAGAGAGCAGCAAAGCCCCGTTTGGCGATCAATTTGACTATGCAATTTTAGGACCGATTTCCCTAGGGGTCGGCTCTTTTGGGGAAGTTGCTTTTTTTCACCGACGATCGCGCACCTTATTGGTCACGGATTCTGTTTTATCGATTCCCTTGGAGCCGCCAGCGATCGCGCAATTGGATCCCTATCCATTGCTCTTTCATGCTAAGGAAACGGCGGCTGACCCCGTGCCAGACAGTCCAGCAATGCGGTTGAAAGGTTGGCAGCGCATTGTCCTCTTTGCGTTTTACTTTCGCCCCAGTGCCTTAGAAATTTTGGATTGGCAGCTAACTTGGCAGGCAGCAAAACAGGCGATCGATCGATCGCGCCAAGGCTATTTTGGGCTCTATCCCTTTCAATGGAAATCAGGGTGGCAACAATCCTTTGAACACCTGCGAGGACAAGGGCGGTTATTCGTGGCTCCCATTTTGCGGCAACTGATTCTCAATCGTGCGCCCCAAACAACGATCGCCTGGGCTAATCAAGTCGCAGCCTGGGGCTTTGAACGGATCATTGCTTGTCATATGGCAGGGGCGATCGCGACCAAGCCCAGTGAATTTCGGGTCGCCTTTTCATTTTTAGAAAAGCAACCCTTGCAGAGTAGCCCATCGCCATTACCGGAAGCCGATTTTCAACTGTTGCACCAGATTGAAGCCGAATTACTGCAGTGGAAAATCACGCCCCCCGCTCAAGACAAAATTTAAAAAAGAAGCGAGCTTTAACCCGCTTCCATTGAAGAATCTTTTATGGTTTCTCACACCAATGCAGACCTACAACCTGACGATCGCTCAGTGAGTCCCTAGGGCGATCGTCAGGTCAACCGTCTTTGGCTAGGGTGCAAGGGCATTACCCCGAATTAGACTGCCGATTGTCTTAGCAGTAATCTTCAACTGGGTTAATGGGTTCGCTGGCGTAACGGTCTTGTACAGGTAGCTATCAAAGGTCAGCTTTTGCACATCGATATCCGAACACATTTCCACAAACGCTTCCCGAGTTGCATCGGAGCGGTAGAAAACGCGCTGCAAAATATCCAGAACCAGATAGGTTGCTCCATACATCCGATCCCAACGCTTCAGGTAGACTTTGAGATCCGCTTCCGTGGGGATTCGCGTACCATTTTCCGAAAATTCCACGATCGCTTCAGCACACATACGCGCCGACTTGGCTGCAAAGTAAATGCCTTCACCGGAGGATTTGGTCACGGTGCCTGCTGCATCCCCCACCAGTGCCACACGCCCCACAACCCGGCGAGGACGGGGATGTTCTGGAATGGGATGCGCTTCTACTTTGATAATTTTGCCACCGCGCAATTTAGCCGCCGCCCGTTGACGGATCCCAGCCTGCAGTTGCTTGATCTTGGCTTGGTTGGGTTTCATCGTTCCCGTCCCCACTGCAACGTGGTTGTATTTGGGGAACACCCAGGCATAGAAGTCTGGAGAAACGTCATCACCCACGTACATTTCTGCTAGATCTTCGTAGTAGGCCATCTTGTCATCGGGCAGCATGATCCGCTCTTGGAACGCGATCGCGTAGTTGTAATCTCCCGCATCGATCGCCTTAGCAACCCGTGAGTTGGCCCCATCGGCTCCCACCACGAGATCCACTTCCAGAACCTTATCTTCTCCTTCTAAGCTGCCATTGGAGTGATCGGCATAGTGCAGCTTATAAGTCCCTGAGTTGGTGCTGGGCAATTCCAACTTATACATAGTGCCGTTGATCAGCTTTGCACCCAAGGAAGCTGCCCGATCGCGCAGGAAACTATCGAAGACTTCCCGGCGCACCATGCCAATATATTCATCTGATTTGAGCGTCTGACCGATATCCACTACCACATCAGAAGGGGAAATCATCTTCATCCGCCGGACTTTGCGATCAATGATGCTTTCTGGCAAGTCAAATTCCTGCACCATGCAGAGGGGAATTGCACCACCACAGGGCTTCACGTTATCTAACTTGCGTTCTAATAAATAGGTTTCAATGCCTGCTTTTGCTAGAACTTCCGCCGCAGAAGCTCCGGCAGGTCCTCCCCCAACAACTGCTACCCGTAGTGCCAAAGCTCTTTCTCCAAAGCATTTCAAAGCTACAGATTGCATCCTACCATGGGGATTTTGTGCCTTGGCTGGGATCGCGACAAACTTGCAACACAGCTTAACATCTTGAACTTATGTGAATACCCCACCGCATAGGCGAATGGAGTCTCTAAGGCCCCAGTTTCCGCCACAGCAGATGCTTTCACCCCCTTTCTTAGGCAAGCCCACGTTTACGTGGAGCGGAAATTCTGCCTGCACAGGCTTCTAGCCTGTCTCACTGTGACCACTGAAAGAGGATTGCTACATATATCCACATAGCTATATACATCCACATAAATATGTCTACCCCTTGGATAATCCTTGACGGTTACATCAGGAAATATACGTTTTTTGTCAATAAAGAATTGATGAAGATTTCCATGATTTTCCGGATTCCCAAAAATGATCTTGAAGAATACAGTGATGCGCTGTTAGAAATTCACGTGCTCTGGAGAGTTTCATCATGAAGTGTGCTGTACCCCCCTTTATCCCTTTCCTGAATATCATTGGATTACCCCTTATTGCAGTTGATCCCTCTTCCAAAAATCTACTGCAATTAAAAAAGTTTCTTAATTGAACTTGATGCTTCGGATCCTAGATCCTCACGGAACCCTTGCAAGTCTATAGCTCAGCTCATCCGCAATTTGACTGGATATTTTAGTTCTAATCAACTTCTAAAGCCATTGCGGATAAATGCTTTCCCTTCTTTCAACTGTGATCAAGATCACTGCAATTTTGATAGCTCTACCTGCAGAAAGATTTTGAATTGTCTTCCGTGAGAGCACGTATTTTACCCCTAGGATGTTATAGCAACAGCAGCAAGTTTAAGGGCATGAGTGGATCAATTGAGACTCATCAGACTAAGTGAGATTGAGACTTTGTTGCTCTAGCTGACGTGAATAATTTGGGTGTATGGCTATGATATTCGTCACTAACAAAAAAATCCTGCTTCTAGGGTTGGCGATCGCTCCTTTACTTTTAATTTTGTGTTCAGGGGTTGACTTGATGCCAGCTTCCTCCCTAGCGAGCGCGACTCCAACAACCTCCTTAACGACCCAGCCTCCAGTAGCCCAACTGTCCGTCCCCTCAGCCCAAGCTTCTAAGTTGCCTCTTCGTTTCAAGCGTCATTCCTTTGCGCGTAAGCGGTTTGCCCCCCCTGCCAATCGTCCACCCATGGCAACCAGAGGTTCCGGCACTCGTTAAACTAGAACATTTCTGCCGTGATAGTATTTGACTGACTTTGATAAGATTGAGGTTGAGCGCAGTGGCGAACTGTATCCTAGAAGCTCTCTAGGGGTTCGCCATTTCGCTTCTAGCGCTTGCTCATACCCGATTGCCGCAGTCCGTTTAAAATTCAGGGCAATGCTGATGAAAGACCTCAATGATTTGCTAGGTAGCGATCGCAGTCCCCATTCTACCGAAGCTGCTGATATTGACTTAGCTCCTTTGATTGACCATTCGCTCCTGAGTCCAATCGCTACGCCAGCCCAGGTAGAGCAGTGGTGTGAAGAAGCCGATCGCTTTTGCTTCGCAGCGGTTTGTGTTGCCCCCAGCCATGTCCAGCAAGCGGTTCAGCTTTTACATGGCAAGAAACCCGCAGTCTGTACCGTCATTGGCTTTCCCACCGGAGCGACCACCTCAGCCACCAAACTCTATGAAGCCCAGGAAGCCGCCGAAGCGGGCGCGACCGAATTAGATGTTGTGATGAATCTGGGCTGGTTAAAAGCTGGAAACATGGAAGCGGTGCATCGCGAACTTGCCGAAATCGTTGAGCTAACTGGGCAACGGGTCAAGGTAATTTTAGAAATGGCATTGCTCACCGAAGCCGAAAAGCGTCTGGCTGCTGAGATTGCCATGGATGCCGGAGCTGCCTTCCTCAAAACCAGTACAGGTTGGAACCCAGGTGCAACCGTTGCCGATATTCGTCTCTTGAAAGAAATAAGTCGCGATCGCGTGGGCATCAAAGCCTCTGGGGGAATTAGCACTGCAGCCCAAGCGATCGAATTAGTCCTAGCAGGTGCAACCCGCATCGGCACCTCCCGTAGCCTCGATATCATTCGTTCCCAATCTTGACGTTCTCCCAACCCCCCCAAATCCCGCACCCAAAAATTGCGAATGCAGAATCTAATTATTGCGTTAACCTAAACTTCTGCATCCCTTTTTTGCCCCTACACCACCTTGCCCACCTATAGGACGATCGGAATCAACCTCAAAAGTAAGCCGACGGGAGAAGCCGATCGGCTCATGACCATCTTGACCAAAGAACAGGGACTGATCCGCGTGATTGCCCCCAGTGCCCGGAAGCAAAAATCCAGCCTATCCGGTCGGAGTGCGCTATTTGTGGTCAATGATCTCCTGATTGCCAAAGGGAAATCGATGGATAAGATCACTCAGGCAGAGACGATCGAATCCTATCCAGGGCTGGCACTCGATCTCAAAAAACTAACCGCTGGACAATATCTAGTTGAGCTGACCCTGCAACAAGCCCTGAGCGAACAAGCTCAAACTGAACTCTTCTACCTACTCACTGAACATCTGGGTCGTCTCAACAAAGCTGTTGGCAGCACTATTCTTCCCTCACTTGCCCATGGTGTGTTTCAACTGTTAGCGCTGGCAGGTATTGCACCGCAGATGCACCAATGTTGTTTGAGTGGGGAGCTACTGCAGCCAGAACTGGGGAACCCCCATTGGCGGGTTGGCTTTAGTCCAGAACTGGGGGGCGCGGTGACCCTAGAGGCGCTCGATCGCTTGCGAGCAGAACGGTTAGCGTTTGCCCACCCTCACTCCAACCGTCCGACCCGGATCGCCTCAGATGCTGCCCAAGTGCGGGAAGAACTGGTCTTAGAAGAATTCAATGGGATCCGGCGAGTGGCGGAACAACCCTTGCAGATTTATGGACGCAAGCGATCGCGCACTCAACAGTTAGGCGCAACCCAAGTCTTCATCATGCAGCAACTGGCAGGCGCAACTTTACCCATCCTTGATCCGGACTGGCTCCCTCCTGGCTTGTCTACTGAGATGGCATGGTTGTCAATCGAACGTCTTTTGCGTCAGTGTGCCTACTATCAGTTCGATCGCGCCATTCGGTCTGCCAGCTTGATCGATAGCCTGTTTGTGTCACCTTAAATTTT
>JAYKGX010000379.1:0-3944 GCA_035285565.1 Synechococcales cyanobacterium | reverse complement strand
ACTCCACCAATTTTGGGATCGATGACATTGAGCAGCAACGCCAGCTTCATTTCTTCCTGACCGACGATCGCCGTGAAGGGAAAGACTGGGCGGCGGCGGGTGGCAGCCGCCATCGCTGATCGACCGTTTTCAGTAGATGGAGCGTCTGTAGTGAATGTCACGGGCGTTTATAAACTCTGTTTTTCTTAAGGAACGCTTCTCATTGTGCCATATTGCCGCCCCTAGGCAACGGGGTGGCCGATATTTACTCAGCTTCAGAGAGGGTAAACGGCATGACTGGCCGAGAGTGAGTCAACGGGCAAACCGCGCTACACTAATGGCTCTACACTACGCCAGCACAAGAAGGCTTTCCGTTTTGCATATTCCCAGATTACTACATCATCTGTATTGATTAGTCCTAGATTTTTGACATGCTCAGAATTCGGATACAGATCAACAATCCTGTGAATGATTCGATCGGATAAATTTTCATCTAAAAGCAGTTTCACAACGATGCCACAAATAGCTTTTTCTCACGATCGATAGCAAAAGCAAGACAAGCCTTATACTGAGAACTCTTACTGCCATAGAGAGAATGCTGCTAGAGCCTATCCGCAATGCATTGAGCATCTCAACAATTGCTCAGGGGAAACACCTGACTCCACTTGATTTGACTGCTGTGCTGACTTGAGACATTCTGAAGGAAGCATCCTTTTAGTCTTACCTGTGACTCTATTACGAACATCTTCTCGAAGTATCACTCCGCTTTGAGCCAACTGCTGAAGCTGGCCTGTACCTGCTCGGGCCGCAACCGGGCAAACAGCCGCTCAAACCTGTCATGCGACGGAATTCCGTGAGCCAATTCCAAAAACGTCCTCAGCCAAGACTCCTTCCATCCCTTTGTTAAGAACTATGTGCGTTCACCCTATCCTTCCCCACAAAGTCTCACAAGCAAGCTATGCCATGTCTCACACCATTACAGGGATGCCAGGTTGGCTTTGTTGCAGCGGAATCTTAATCTCAAAGGTGGTTCCTTGGCCTAGTTCCGAACGACAACCTAGTTGACCTTGGTGATTTTCAACCACAATTTGATAACTAATGGACAACCCTAATCCTGTCCCTTTGCCCACAGGTTTCGTGGTAAAAAACGGGTCAAAGAGTTTCGATCGAATCTCTTCCGACACTCCTGGCCCATTATCGCTAATGTGAATTGATACCCACTGATGATCTATTAGTTGTGTTTGGATCCGAATTACACTGGGATTGGCTTCTACTTCTGCATAGGTGCGGTTTTGGTTGACTTCATCTAACACATCGATCGCATTGCTGAGAATATTCATGAATACTTGATTGAGTTGACCCGGATGACATTCAATTAAAGGCAACTCACCATACCCTCTCACAACTTGAATGGCTGGATGCTCAGGTTTAGCTTTCAAACGATTATGGAGAATTGTCAAAGTATTATCCAATCCTTCGTGAATATCCACATCTTTGACATCGGATTCATCTAGGCGAGAAAAATTTCGCAAGGACAAAACAATCTCTCGAATTCGCTCAGTTCCGACTCGCATTGATTGCAAAACTTTGGCCAGATCGGTAGAAAGAAATTCCAGATCGATCGCCTCAATTTCGTCTTGGATGATCTGAGGTGGATGGGGAACATGATCTTGATACAAGCCTAATAAGCCCAACAAATCCTCTGTATATTGCTTGACATGAGTCAAATTACCATGAATAAAATTGACTGGATTGTTAATTTCATGGGCAACTCCTGCCACCATTTGCCCCAAACTCGACATTTTCTCACTTTGGATCATTTGAATTTGAGTCTGCTGCAATTCTCGTAGGGTCAACTCTAATTCTTGAGCCTGTTGACGTAGTTGATTTTCGGCATCTAATCGCTCTTTCGATTCCAACGTCAGAGCCATCATATCTGCTAAGGAACCAATGAAATTTTGCTCCTCCACAGTCCAGTGGCGGATGCCTTGGGTATGTTCACAACAAATGACTCCGATCGTCCTGCCCGATCGACGGATGGTTGCTTCTAAAAGAGCGGTAATTCCCAACGGGCAAAGATAGGATTCTTGCAAGTCAGATACAGGAGATTCTGCCACCGTTGTGTCGGCGATAGCAATGATTCGGTTACTATCCCAATATCGGAAGTAGTTGGGATAATCTGCGACCAAGATACCTCCACCTTGGAGATGTTGATGCTCGTCTCGCGTATAGGCATTGAGACAATTAAGATGTTCTCGGTGCAGATCAAATAGCCAAATATTCACTCGTGCAATATCTAAACTGCGAGCCGCAACTTCAGTGATTTCCTTACAAGCTGGGAGTAAATCCCCTTGACTTAAGGCTTTGCTGCAGGATAATTCCATCAATGCCTCATTCTGGCTCAAAAGTCGAGTTTGACTTGCTCGTAGAGCATTTTCTACAAGCTGTAGTTCTAGTGTCCGTTTTTCTACTCGTTCTTCTAGTTCCGCATTACTTTGCTCTAGTTGTCTAAACGATCGCTTCAGTTGCGCCGTCATTCGGTTAAATGAATTGGCCAATACATTCAATTCCTTCACCTGAATTGGGATGCCACTATCTGCGGCGGCAATTGCATTCAGGTCACCATCTGCGATCGTTTGGGATGCACGACTCAAACGGAGAATGGGAACTGTTAACCACCGAGCCGTCAAACTGGTCAAAGCAATAGCTACTGATAAGGCAATGACGGTTAGCAACGCTGTCGTCCGACCATTAGCGTTGATCTGTTCCATAAAGTCTGATTCAGGCAATGTGACCACAATCAGCCACTCTAACCCCAATTCATCTCGCCAAGGTTGGACTTGGACAAATTGCCGCTGCTGATTGAATGAAAATTCAAAATGATCACTATTGTGAATAGTGTGGAAGTTGCCAAAACGCTGCAATAGATAAGTTGCAGTCGCTTGAATTTGCGGATCTTGCGTTTGGGTTGCTAATAGCCGTTTGGCCTGCTGATTCACTAGAGAAAAGGATTCTTGTTGAGATGAAGCCGCAATCAGTAGCCCCGATCGCTCCATAATAAAAATTCGACTAGAGGGGCTAATATTAATCTGGCGCAATACCTGAGACATATCTGTCAACGATTGATCAACCCCTAATACTCCGACTAACTGACGATCGGCATTATAGATAGGATAGTTAGCAGAAATGGATAATGTAGAGGAATCGTCAGCCCACTGATAAACTTCACTCCAAGCGGGTTGACTTGCCAGTGCAGCGTCTTTGTACCAGCCCTCGGTTCGCCAGTTATAGTTGTAGGTTTCGGCTAAAATTTTTGATTGGGGAGAAGATAGTAAATACTTGTGGGCTTGAGTGGGGTGCTGAGGCGATACCTGATCTAACCGCAGGGTTTGTCGATCGATCCGACCCACGCCAGCATAGTTAGAACTGTTAGCAGACCCAAAATTAATATAAGTGACTGGGAAGGTTTTGATTTGGCTAATAAAGTTACGCTCCAGCGCTGACAAATCACTGGTTTGCAACAGCCCATTGCGGATTAAATCATAATTCAGTTGATTAATCTGCTTGGGTGCTTCTAGGTAACTTTCTACCTGCTGCACAACCCGCAGACTGGTTTCCTGCCGGAGTTGGTTGGCGATATCGGTGACGGCTTGTTCACTATGGCGATGGGAGAGCCACCCAACCACTCCCACAGTCACCAAAATTTGCATTCCAAACGATACCAGCAAAACGTGGCTGAGGGCAAATTTGCGCGATCGCAGGGACTTCAACAACTGGGATGGTAATGCAGCGATAGCCAGTTGGGAACCCGATGGGGTAGAGGAGCGAGATAAGTTAGGTAGCATCGTGACGAAGAACAATTCTCCATCTTCAAGCATGCCCAGTTGATTAAAAAGCTAACAGTATTAGCTAAACTCCCGAAAGGCAGGTTTACCTTTATGCATGAACAACCCAGCTTGAAATCA
>JAYKGX010000378.1:0-12605 GCA_035285565.1 Synechococcales cyanobacterium | reverse complement strand
CCCATCCCTCCCCCTCCAAACCAAGTTAACGATCGCGCAGTCCCAGGATGCCGCTGAGCAGGAAGCCGATCGCACGGCTGCCCAAGTGGTGAGTCAACTCCATAGACCTCAGCTCAATGCTTTTCAGCTTACCTCTCCTCCTTCCCCCCATCTGCCGCAGAAATTCCCTAAAATCACGAATTTGCAGCTCAAAGCCGCTTCCCCCACAGTCTGTTCTCCGTCCGCTGCAGGGTTGTTCATTCCTGCAACCTTAGGGACGGATTTAACAACAGAGATTGGGCAGGGAATTGGACCGAGAATTGCCCGATCGCGCCAGGGCGGACAACCCTTGGCAGGTCCTCTGCGCCGACCGATGGAACAGGTCTTTGGGCAGGATTTCAGCCAAGTTCGAGTTCACACCGATGCCACGGCGGACTCCTTGAATCGATCGCTCCAAGCCCAGGCATTTACGAGCGGGCAGGATGTGTTTTTTCGGCGGGGCAGCTACAACCCTAGAAATCGAGCTGGCCAGGAACTGATTGCCCATGAACTCACCCATGTGGTGCAGCAAAGTCAACTGAGCACACCCCAACTGCAACCCTATATTCAACGGAAAAGTTTACGGAGTAAGTTAGAGGAAGCGATCGATCCCGTCCCTGAAATCATTGAACGATACAGCAGTGGAAGAACCGACGCGAAAAAACTCAGACAAGCCATTAGTGCGCTGGCAGAAGACAGAATGACAGCGATCGTCACGGGGCTAGTGCAAACACCGGAAGGACGAGACACGCTGAAAGCGCTGGTGGTGAGTATGGGGTCTGGGGCGAATGCTGCGGAAAAACAGTTTGGTTGTCTAGCGATCGCAAAAGCCTTTGGCATTGAAAACGTGGAGGGATTTGGGGGCACTGCCCTATCTCGCCTGTGGTCAACCTTAGAAATGGTGCCTGCCAAGCATCTCAATACGGCTGACAATACTTCGCTTCGATCCCTGGTGCGACAAGCCGATAACTGGGCAGAAAGAAGAGGGGCTGGCACCAGTTGGTACAAGCCGGGGGAGCAAACCGCAACGATCGCCTATGGCAGTTTCACGCTCCACCACACCCACGGGGGTGCAGACAAATTGCTGAGAACGTTGGGTATGCCTTTCATCACCAGTCCCGATTCACGCTTAGCCAGCAAAAACTTATTTACACAGACCGTGCTGCATGAAATTGGTCATGCAGTGAATAATAAACTGCGCATCATGGATCGATTTGGTAAACAATCCCTATTGGGCGGTTGGCAAGATCATAATGCCTCCCCAACCAGCGAAATCATGAGGAGTTATGATGCTACTCACCCCGATCCGACGTACAACAGCGACACGGTGAGCGCAGTGGTTACGGGCATTGTGAATGGAAGCACTCTAAATGCAGTTCTGCAAGATAAGGTTAATGCTAGAAATAAAGAGAGATCAAACTGGAATAAATACCATCCGGATGATCTTCAGACTCTGTTTAACCTGGAGGAAGTGATTCAAAAATATCGGGATAATCCAGCCATTCGAGCTGCGCAATTGGGTGGGGATAAGTTTGTGCTAGGCGGGGCGAAAGGCGCATGGCAACTCTCTGACGACGAACTGAGCACAGTCGCACTGGATGGACGCGTGTTTCACAAAGCCTATGCAGGAACTGGGGATGGTTGCGCTCAAGATACTTGGGTGAGCTATGAGCTGGCAGCTCGCAAAGACAAAGTTTCGCTCTATCAATGGCGCGCTCCAGATGAATGGTTCGCGGAAATTTATGCTAACTACTTTTTAGGCATCTTGCCAAGCACGCATCCAGTCTATGAATGGTTTAAGACATTTGTGGCGCAGAATGACCATATTGATCCTGAGGCGATCGACAATCCGACGGAATGGCAAGAGGCAAATGATTGGGATACTTAAACGGCTGGGGAGGGATCCATGTCTACCTTTTATAGCGAACTCGTTTGTTGTCCTCACTGTGGTTCTCAGGTGCTTCAGAATGTTGCCCATAGTATTAACGCTAAGCGATCGCCGCACTATAAACAAGCGATTCTAGCGGGACAGTTCCAGCGTTATCCTTGCTCAAATTGTGGGCAGGATTATCTCGTGGATAAGGCCCTGATCTATTTTGATGATCAAGACAAGATCTGGATCGGCATGTTTTCTGCTACGCAAGAATACAATTGGCAACAGTATGAACATGAACCCATGCAAGCCTATCAGTTCGCCTGTGGTGCAACAGCTCCCCCCATTGCTCAAGCCATTGGGCAAGATATGAAAATCCGAACCGTTTTTGGGTTATCAGCCCTGCGGGAAAAGATTCTCTGCTTTCAAGCTGGAATAGACGATACCGTTCTAGAACTCTTAAAATTTCGCCTTGCGCTCAGTGGCGATCGCTTTGCCCTGGAACCCAGATTGCGACTCCGGTTGCTGGAGATCAACCCTCCTGATGTGATCTTTCAGGTAGAAAGTCCTGCCGCTGCGATCCAAACGATCGCCGTCGATTGGCAACTCTATGAAACCCTGACACAGGAACTGGAGCTTTGGGCCGCCCTGCGGCAGAAAATTGAGAGCAGTCCCTACCGAGATATGGGAAAACTGTTATCCTCGGAGCGCTGGCAGGTGGAAGTGGCGGCAAGGTGAAACCCGATCGATTTTCCGCTTTCCGGAATTTCCTGCCTTAGCTAGGTAGAGAGGTTTGAAATCGGTTAGAAATCTGTCTAGACAAAATTATGAAAACATTGTATCGCTTACCCGCTCTCTTTCTGGCTCTGGGGCTTGTGGGACTTGCTCCAGCGATCGCTCAGGCTGAAACAACTGTGGAGGAGACCTACGTCAGCACCTCTGGCTCAACTCGGATGCTATTGCAGTTACAGCGCCGTCAAGGGGACTATCAAACCACGATCGCCGGGAAACGTTGGTCTGGCAAGATTACCTACGGACGCGTGCTGGGGCATAACGGCAACCGGACTATCCACGCGACCTTTAAAGACAGTGCAGACCCGGTGCCCGATCGCTTTAATCCACCCTACTGTGAAGGCGATTTAACCCTGCGCCAAACGGTTGAAAAGAATCGTTTTGTGATCAATGCCCAGTGGACAGTCAAAGGCGGTAAAAACTGTCCTGCCGTGGGACGAACCAATACGGTGCGGTTAGTGGAAGATCTGCCGATCGCCGATCGCCAGGGTGACTTTTATTTTGAAAATTCCAAACAATGGTTTGGGCCATGGACCGGACAAAATGATTTTCACACATGGGATTACTGGAAAGCCGTGTCTGCGGATGGTAAGCTCAATTGCCGAGCAACTCCCAACGGCAAGATTGTGAAAGTGTATAAAAAAGGTGAATGGTTCAAGTCACGCTATGACGGTCGAGGAATTGCCAGTGCGATCCTTGGCGCAGAAAACCGTGAGACCCATCCAAGTGCGATCGTCCCCTCTCAAATTAAGGGCGCGCCTTGGTTATTGACTCAAGACAAATGTTTTGTACGCGCCAACGATCGCCACATCGAACCCATCCCAGCCTGGAATTTGCTGCAAAACTAAGGCGATCTAGTCGGCTTCTAGCATGATTTCTCGGGCCGCAACGCAGATGACGGTGGGTTCATCTCTTCTACGGACGGGGTGGCTCCATTCATAGGCGCTGATGAAATTGAGAATATGCAACAGCCCGATCGCCGCCTCGACAGCATAAGCCTCACCGATCAGTTGCAATTGGATTCGTTTGGTTTGACGTTTCATTGGGTTTCCTCAAAATCTAAATGAAATGGACGAGGAAAACCCAAAAAACTAGCCGCCCCGTTGTCTGACATGACGAAACAGGGCGGCGTGGAGTGCTAAAATGCAATCCAGGTCACCATGCTGCCTCGAACAGCTTGGGGGCTTAGCGATCGTTGTGAGCGGCAATCTCATTGCGATCGCGCTAGGTTTTTGGGCTTAGGCAGAGAAAATCAGATGATCCTCTGCTACCTAATCTATAGTAATGTAGCGGCGATCGGGGTTCCCGTCAACTCTATTGGGGTGAGAAATTTAGGAAAGGGGGAACACCCCAACCTGAACGATGCCAAGTCTCCCATCCCACACTATTCTATTTCTTGCATTTGACTATCTTGAAAGCCTGATAAAACGATTGGGGGTCGATCGGGAAATTCCACAACCAGACGCAGTTCTCCACCCATTGCCTGAATCACTTCTCGTAGGGTTGAAAGATGTAAATCCGCGCGTTTTTCCAATCGTGAAATGCTTTCTTGACGAACCTTGAGGCGTTCAGCGAGCTTTTCTTGGGTTAGCTGACGAGCAATCCGCAAATCACGCAATGATAATTCTTCGGCAATCATTTTTTCTGCTTGCTGGCGAATCTTTTCCTGACGCTCTTTTGGCAATTGATTCAGCTTTTCTTGTAATGTTATTGGCATATTGAGAGTCGTTCAAGGTGTCAACGTGGGGTCGTCCCAACATTGGTTCAAATTCTTCCAATAAAAGGACTTTTGCCAAGAGTGCATCTTGAACCGCGATCGCCAATTGGTCAAACTCGCGATCGAAGTCGTCATAGAATTCAACTGTCCATGCCATGCAACCTGATCACCCTCTATTGTAGCCTCTAGATCATATAACTTCAAGAACATATTTTGCAGGTGTATGATCGATCGTGAGTTTGGTTGCTGGTTTGGGTAATGCGATCGCGCTGCCGAAATTTTGCAGGGGGTTGCTGAGGAAGATGACCGACCGATCGATCGATCGATCGGATGAGTTGCTAGTTCCGGCATCAATCATTTGACAACTTCACTTAGAAGTAATTACAATGTATCTACTCAACAGTACCCAGGGGTTACCGCCATGACCGCTCTCCTTCGGACCAAACTGGTTAAAATTGGCAACTCCCAAGGCATCCGTCTGCCCAAAACCCTACTGGAACAAAGCGGCATTCTTGGGGAGGTCGAAATTGAACTGCAACCAGAGGGTCTGATGATCCGCCCCATTAACCGCCCTCAGGCTCGTAGTGGCTGGGAGAAAGCCTTTGCTGAAATGAATGCCCTCGGGGACGATCGCCTCTTAGATGAGCCTACTACAACCGCATGGGAAGACACTGAATGGGAATGGTAAAGCGCTTTGATATCTATCTGATTAATTTAGATCCCGTCATTGGCAAAGAAATCCAAAAAACAAGACCCTGCCTGATCATCTCCCCCAATGAAATGAACCAGTACCTGAGCACGGTCATCATTGCCCCAATGACCAGCAAAGGACGCAACTATCCCTCCAGAATCAACTGCAAATTCCAGGGAAAATCAGGTCAAATCGTCCTAGACCAAATCCGCAGCGTAGACAAAGCCCGCCTCACAAAACGTCTCGGCAAATTAAGCTCTGAGGAATCCCAGCAAGTCCTCGCACTGCTCGCAGAAATCTTCGCCCCGTAAATGAATGCGGCGTTGCAGGAGAGCTTAGCGGAGTGGGAATCTGGGAGATAGGCTAGAATAGATGAAACTCTCGCTCAGGATGATGGAAGCTTTTCTGATTGACCAAACTCAGCAGATGTCGGATGCCGGGATGGATTCGGTGATCGATCGCCCTGTAGCAGAAATTTTGCAGCAGCGCTTTCAGGTGGATCTGGCGGATGTGGCGGCGTTGTGCGATCGCTTTCGGATCGTGGAAATGGGGATTTTTGGGTCGGCGCTGCGGGATGATTTTCGCAGTGATGGAGACGATCCGAGTGATGTAGATTTATTGGTGACATTTGCGACAGGCGATCGACTTTCCTATGAAGAGTTTTTAGATTTGCGGGATGCAGCAATGGCTTTGTTTGGACGGGAGGTTGATATTTGTCAGAAGGAATTAATCGATAATCCTTATCGACGAGCCAAGATTTTGCGATCGACACAGGTGATTTATGCAGCCCAGTGAAGATGATCTAGAATCCCTATGGGACATGCGGAAAGCAATTCAGCGTATTCAGTCATTTACTACAGGGGCATCGGAGACTGATTATTTAGCCAATGTCATGCTACAAAGTGCGGTGGAAAGGCAGTTGGAGATCCTAGGCGAAGCTGCAAAGCGGGTTTCTATCAATTTTCAGAGGGAGCATCCCGAAGTTGATTGGCGGAACACGATCGGTTTGAGGAATGTGATTGCACATCAATACGAACGTGTAGAGCAAGACAAGATTTGGCGGATCGTGCAAACGGTTTTGCCAGATTTTTTGGTGTTGGTAGAGACGTTTTTGCCACCGATCGAGGATTGAGAGCGATCGTACCTTACGTTCAGGGATTGTCAAGGCTTTTGGATGGTGGGGCAGGTAGGAGAACCCCTTCAGCTACCTGCTTTTGGTATTAAATTGAGTGTCATTTTGCTCAATGAGGACTGCAGATCTGCATCTTAGAGTGCGATCGAGCGTGATTCTGAATGTTGCGGTAATCATTGATGCGATCGCAGCCCTGTTGTAGTAGAACCTGTAGATTCCAATGACTGATATGCATTCCTGCGCTTTCACTGCTGGTGACCAGATGTTTGCCATCGGGACTGAGGCTCATGCTGAGAACGGGATCCTCGCTGAGGGGAATGGTTTTAATCAAGCGTTGTTGTGGAATATCCCAGAGTTTGATCGTACCATCGGCACTGCTGGAAATTAAGGTGTTGCCACTGGGACTAAAGCTGAGCTGAGTTACACCGTTATTATGTCCAGTCAAAATTTGAGGGGGGACAGGTGAAGCAAGCGACCACAGACGAATGGTATTGTCCCAACTACCGGAAGCCAACGATCGTCCGTCTGAGGTAAAGGCAAGACTGGCTACTTGGAGATTATGCTGCCCGAGGGAAACAAATTTTTTCTGTGCTGCATCCCAGCGTTTCACTTGGCGATCGTAGCCTGCCGTAACCCATTGTTTTCCAGTGATGTCACTCGCGATCGCTGAGAGTTCCTGTTTTTGAATGGGAGACTGTTGTAAAACTCGACCCGTTGGCAATTCTAACCACTGGACTTGGCAGTTTTCTCCGGCGATCGCCACAGACTTTCCATCGGCTGCGATTAAGGCACTATTGACGCGGTTGCTTGTGTGAGCAAGTTGACGAATCCGTTGTCCCTGCAGCGTCCAATAATTGACCACCCCCGCCGCATCCGCAGAAACGAGATGTTGATTGTCTGGATGGAAATCGATCGCTAGGATGGTGGCTGAATGGTGGGTGGAAAAGGCGATCGGTTGTCCCATCGGTTGTCCCGATTTAACTGACCAGAGGAGGATTGAATGCTGAGCTTTTTGACCCTGGTGATCTGTCTGAGCAGCAACTAACCAGTTCCCATCACGGCTCCATTTCACCAGCGATCGCAGGGGATGGGAAGGCTGATGATCGGCTGGCGAGAAGCGACTGGGCAGTTGCCACAGGCGAGCGGTCTTATCTGCCCCTGCACTCACGAGTTGTCGATCATTCAGCCAGGAAACCTGAGTGACTTCCCCACGATGTCCCAAAAGTTGCCAGGTCGCTGTTTGATCGTGCTTCCAGACCTGAATTGTCCCATTGGAGAACGCGGCTGCAAATGCTGTGCCAGTTGAATTCCAATCAATGCCATTAATCTGATCGTTCGTCTGATCACTAGCTCGATCGCTTTCCTGTTCATGGGTTTGTAGTAATTTGCCAGAAGTAGACCATTGTTTGAGGGTGCGATCGCCGCCTGCACTCAGAAGAACAGTGCGATCGGGGCTGAGGCGCAGTTGCGTCACTCGTTCTGGATGGGCTTGCCATTTGCGCAGTAATTTACCCTTGCCATCCCACAGGGAAATCGCTCCCGTTTCATCCCCAGAAAAGAGCAGGGTGCGATCGTCAGTTTGCAGAATCGCTAAGGTGTTGACCCATTTCCCTGATACAGTGCCCGATGCGGTGCCCGATGCGGTGATAGTTTGCAGGAGTTGCCCATCAGACAGTCGCCAGCGTTTGATCGTGCGATCGCGGCTGGTGCTCCAGAGTTCCTGTCCATCGCGGGTAAATTGCAAATCCGTCACCCAATCCTGATGGCTTGTGAATGTCTGTAGCAGTTGTCCCGTGAGAGTCCAAAGTTTAATGGTGCGATCGGCGCTGGCAGTAGCAATCTGCTCCCCATTAGGACTAAAAATCACCCGAGTGACATAATTTTGATGTCCCACTAAATCACTCATCCATTTGCCATTAGGTTGCCAGAGTTTAATCGTTTTGTCATCACTCGCAGTGGCAATCACGTCTCCTTTAAGACCAACAGCTACATCCGTCAAGCGATTGCTGTGCCCTTCTAATCGATTAATTTCCTGGGTGCGATCGATCACCTGTTGTAATGTACTAATGGTTTTATAATGTAAAGCCTCTGGCTGGGCAGGAAATTGCCACCAACTGCGATCGAGGGCTTGGGAAAGTTCTCCTGCTTGGAGCGCGGCGGTCAAAGATTCGAGTTGTTGCTGAGACGTGAGCAGGGCTTCCGATGAAGCAGTTAATGCGTCAATTTCCTGGAGTTTAGCGCTTCGTTGTTGATAGAGGGCAATTCCAGCGAGGGCAGTTGCTCCAATTCCCAAGCTACTAATGATGGCGATCGCGGCTTGAGCTTTTCGTAAGCGCCGTTGGGTGGTTAAAATTTCCCGTTGATTTTCGGCGATCGCGGCTTCAATAAATTCCTGGGTGATTTGTGTCAGCTCATCGGTGTAGTCAATGTAGAGTTGTTCGGCTTCCACTAATCGCACCCCGCGTAGCAGAAATTCGGGTTTGCGATCCTGTTCATTCCACTGCTGGGCCGCCTGTTCAATCTGGCGTTGTAGCTTCAGCCGACTGCGGTTTTCATCCAGCCACCAGCGCAGGGTAGACCAATGGCGAATTAGAATTTCATGGGTGACTTCAATCGTAGGAGCAGCGATCGCGGTTTCGGGATTGGCAGTGGGAGAAAGCAGAGCATGATGATTGTTTTTCTCATCAATTGTGGAAACGATAGAGCGATCGAGAGAATCATCAGTTAAACGATCGGTATCGATCACAATTAATTTTGCCATCGTGAGGGAAGCCAGGGTGCGATCGACCAGTTCGGGTGAAAACTTCGTGATATTCAACTGCGATCGGGCAATGCGACGACGAGTATCTTCTGTATTATCCCCCAACTGAGTCAGGTTGAGAAAGATCCACCGGGCACAGGCTTGAGCCTCTGGGTCTAATGAATCATAGGCTTCCTGGGCTTTTGCTTCTAGCACACCTCGCAATCCACCAATTTCTTTTTGGTAACTCTGTAGCGTGAGAATACCCTGCTGCCGACAATGCCAAAGCTGTTCTAAAACAAATTGTAAAATTGGTAAATCTCCCGTTGTTCGATCGAGTTCCTGCAGCAAGACCTCGACTAATTCAGGTTCAATCTGCAAACCCACTTGTTCAGCAGGCTTGAGAATCACCGATCGATAATCTGCCTCATTCAAACAAGCAGGCACTAGCAAACTCGATCGCTGAACCACCTCTGCTAATTGCGGAATTTCCAAACAAGGTGCCATGAAATCCACCCGTAAGGTCAGCACCACCTTGAAGCGATCGCCTGCAAACTCCAACGCCCCCAAAATCAAATCTAAAAAGCGTCTGCGATCTTCATCCGGTGCCAGAGTAAATAGTTCTTCAAATTGATCGATAATCAGCAAAACAACGGGTTGCGATCGCGATCGTAATTCATAAACGAATCCCTCTATCCCCTGATGCAGAAAGCCTTCTAGCTGTTCTAGGGTGCGATCGCTGCCCTGGGAAAACACTTGCGCCAGCGCCGTAATAGGACGATCGCTCGGACGCATTCTGCCAATCCACCATTGCTCACTACCGGGCAAATAATCGCCTTGCCGCAGCTTTGCCATCAAACCCGCTTGCACCAGTGAAGATTTACCACTCCCCGAAGCCCCCACCACAGCCAGAACAGACTGTTTTTCCAATAACCCTAGCAATTCCTCCAGCAAGCGATCGCGCCCAAAAAAGTAGGGAGCATCGGATTCCCTGAAAGCTTGCAAACCCATATAGGGACAAATTCCCAGATCAATTCCCTGTCGCGGATCACTCAGGTGTACTTGTTCCGGAATGATTTCAATAACGCCCCTCGCCCCCGCCAGCCATAGATGTAAGGGCGTAACCCCAGCGATCGCCAGTTGTAATTTTGTGATCCATCCCGCTGCAGACAGTCCTTTTTGCGGATCAGCTTCCTGGAGAGTTTGAACCAGGGCTTGACTGAAAACTGGAGTTGGGGCATTGAAATGAGTAGCCGCTAAAATGCATTGACTGCGATCGCGGTCCAATTGCAAAACTTCCACCCAATCCTGAATCAGCGGCGAATCTGGGCAATCTAAAATAATGATTTGCTGCTGGGCGATCGCATGGCGAAGCTGTTGCCGTAACCAATCCCGACCAATCGAAAGCTCCTGATCGAGCATGAGGGCAGGTTCTCCAGTGTCCGTTATCACAAGCTTGCCCCGCAGGTACAGCAGAATGGTGGTCACCTGAGTGGGATCGCTCACCTCCAAGTTTAACAACGCGGCGATCGTACTTCTGACTTGGCTCCAATCCTGCCCTGGCTTGGGGAAATATTCGACTTGAAACTGCCCCTGCTGGCTGAGGGTTTTGCTGAGTTCTAATGACAGAGTGCGATCGCTAGAGGCAGCTAAACTCAAACCATCCAGAATGATCGCTTGTCTGGGACTGACCTGAGATAACATCTGTTTTGCAGGTAACAGAATGCGTTTCCCTAAAATAAATTCACCCACTCCCTCAACAATTCGTTTCGGCGTTTGCAAAGGATATTCAGGTTGCAATCCTCCATCCCCCCGACTGCGTTTTTGCTGATTAATCAGACGTAATTGTTGATTAGTTTGATCAACATATCGCAACGTTTGATGATAAACATATTTATATAAACCATCAGCATCAATCTCGCCTTGAGCATTGGCCGCTTCTCCCCGCAGTCCCCGCATCAGAAAATAGCTAAACACGCCATGCCCCAGTTCCGGAAATTCCCAGGATTGCTGAGTGCGATCGCAAGATAGCAAAGCATAAAAGCCCTGACTTTGTTGCGCCTGCCGCTGCATCACCTGCACCAACTGCTCACTAGGATTTTGGTGCATCGTGCGTAAACTCATTCCCCCACTATGGCAAGCATCTAGCCAGACAATTTGTCGATGAGCCTGACAGGCAGTAAGCTGTTGCAACACTTCCAGAATCGCCAGTCCCGTAGTGGTGAGCTGGGATAACTGGGTTTCCGGACAGCAGAGAAACACCTGTTGACTGCTTTCATCCAAGACCCCATGCCCTGAAAAATAAAACAAAACAGTATCCTGGGGTTGGGTCGTTTGCAGCCAGTCTGTAAGAACATTACGAATGCGATCGAGCGTTGGAAGATCAACAGTAACAGAATTCAGCAAGTCCTCTGAAACGCGATCGTGGTAGATATAGAACTGAGATTGGCTAAAAATTCCCAGTGCCGCTTGTACAGACTCCTGCAACGTGTGACTCAGACTCGCACAATCCAGAGCTGGATATTGCAAATTCGCCAGTCCCTCATCCTGATAATCATTCACCCCAATCATCAAAACCCAAAGTTTAGCAGCCGCGATCGTCCCTTGCGTGAGCGAAGTCCGGGCAGTAGTAGCAGAGATAGCACGGGGCATAGGGCAAATGGGGTAAATAGGGTAGAGACGTTTCGTTGAAACGTCTCCAGGATAGAGCAAGCAAATAGAAAGACCAGGTAGAGACATTTCGTTGAAACATCTCCAGGATAGAGCAAGCAAACAGAGAAACAAGGTAGGTAGATGCAGGTTGGGGCGATCGACATCTTACTTGCGATCGATTTCATAAGTATAGTCAAATAATTGCTGAACTTGGCGACGAATCCCAGCAGGGGGAAACAGCTTAGGGGTCAAAGTTTGGGTAGCATATTGATCGGCTGCAGTCACAATTTTCCGTGCTTCCGACAGCGAAATTTGTTCTGCTTTAAACGCCTTGATCACACCTTCAATCCCTTCGCTATATTGCGTCACATTGCGGAATTTAAACTGTGGTTGCTCGGCTGCAGATTGTGGGGCTGCAGGTTGTGGAGTTGCATTGCCTTGAACACCCGACCCTTGGGGAGCCATCGCCAAAGAGGGCAGCGTAATAGGCGCTTGCAGTTGCAGAACATAAACCTGTCCGCCTGCAAATTCCACAATCCGATAATTGCGAGGCGAAGACAGACCACTGAGAATACCCACCGCACCCCCAATCATCCCCGCATGTTCAAACGCATCTGCCCGCTTTGACAAAGGAGCCGCTGCCCCACCGATCGCCCCAAATAAATTGCCCACCACAGCACTATTTTCTCTAGCACGCTGCGCCCCCGTTTGCTCCGTCACCGTCCGACCAGGCACCACAGCAGTCATCGCTTGAATCGGCACCATTTGCCCCCGCACCACGATCGCCTCTGCCACAATTTTAGCCCCCCCATTTTCTGGCTTAAGTTTGATGCTAACCGGGGTTTGGGCAGGCACCACTTCATTACCTTGCAGATCGTACAGCGGTTGCGCCAAAGGCACAGTGTAGGGCACCTCCTGCTTCTGACCCACATCAATCACCAAATTCATCGGCATTTGAATCACCACACCAGCAGTTTGGGGAATATAACC
>JAYKGX010000377.1:0-4923 GCA_035285565.1 Synechococcales cyanobacterium | reverse complement strand
GTCGGCTGCACATCAGAGAGTTCTGCCACGGTGGTGAACTGGGCCAATTGGTAAGGCAAGGTCTCTGTCGTCACAACCTCTGTCGTCACAACCTCCGGGTTACTCTCAAACGGGTTAATCTCAGAGGAACGGGGAACAATACTGGGCTGCACCCCAATCAGTGAGCTGGGCAGCCCTTCAGCCGCTGCTATGGATCCCCAACCTGCTAGCAACCCTCCCAGAAAACCCAGAACCCCAACTTGCAGCAACGCCCCAGGGCAGCGATTGCCCCGCAATCCACTCCATCCAATCCTCTGCCGTTGTTCTGGTCGCTGTTCCCAAACCTGGGCTAGCTGCACCTTCCCAATCAGACCTGACGGAATCAGGCCCAACGGAGCAACGACTGCTTGGTAAACCCCATTTTTTGAACTCAAAATTCTCACGCCTCTACCTCGCACAACCCTACCTCCGGGATCCACAATCATGATTAAACCCGATCTGGGAAATTTGATCCCGTTTTTTTCGGAAGCCGTACAAAGGGCATGAAGAATAGATCAGATCCAGCATAAAACTATGAATAGCAATCTAGCAATGCTCATTCAATCTGTCAGCAAAACCAATACAAAAAATTAACGCAAATTGTTCAAAGCTGATCACCCAGTTCGAATCACTTGCGCAATAATCAAGAAGAACGCTCGCAACATCACAGGGACAGCAGTCAGGCAACCGAATATGATTGGCAAAAAGTTAGCGCTGGGCAAAAAGCTAGCGCTGGTTAAAAAATTAGCTTGTTTAGGGGCATTTGCGATCGCATTGTTGGTTCCATCCCGAGTTCAAGCTTCTACCGACTTTCCAGTGACGGAAATTCGTTGGTGGCAACAAGGAGATCAGACCACTTGGCAAACAGTGCGGTTAACGGTGCCCGATCAGGATACAACCGTTTCTGCCTACGGTGGATCACTCCGCCGCTACGACATTCATGTCGCAAAAATGTTTGAAATAACTCACCATCTTTGCCAAACCCATAAAAATCTCAAAGGGATCGGCTGGCAATACGAAGCCGCCAATGGCAATGAAAATATGGGTCTTTTTCGGATCCGTTGCCAGACTACCAGGGAAGTGGTTTCTGGCTATCGGCTGGGGTGGACAGAAACGACCCGCATCACCCTGGAGCAACCTAGCGCCGAAAAGCGGGATCGATTGAACAAGCCCAGCAATCCCTCCAACCACACCCAGGTCTTGGAAATTCCAACCCTGAAGATTCAAGGGGGTAAAATTGACCGCTGGATGAACTTTGTTCAAACCATCAAACCCCGCTTCTCCAGCTATTACCAAACGGTTGCCATTGAAAAGCGATCGATTTCCTTTCCAGCCAATCAGCTAACCCAGCAACTCAATAAAACCACTGATCTCACCATTCTATTGCCCGATCGCCTTCCCTGGATGCCCTCGCAACTCAAACCAAGTGAGATGAGCATTCAAAGCCAGCGCGATCGCTACCTGATCTGTTTGGGCAAAGCAAAACCCAGCGCGCTGAAGTCAGAAGAAACTCGCTGCCAAGGGTCACCCCACCATCCCCTAACCGCCATCACTGCTCGTAAAGGAGGTTCTCTAGAGCCAAGCGATCGCAATCCTGCCAATGCCACTGTTCGACAGGTGAAATTGATCCACGGGGTACCAGGACTCTACCAAGAATTCTGCGATCCCAGGGCTTGCCAATCTTCCCTGCAATGGCAATACCGAGGTGCCACCTATCGGATTGATGCCCGGTTTAATGAACAAGCGATTCTGGCCAAGGTCGCCAATGGGGCGATCGCCGCCGGGGCACGATAACTATCATTTACAAATCATCGCCAGAACATCGTTACACCTTAATCGTTACACCTTATAGGAGCAAGGCATGAAATAGAATGAAGGATCGCAAGCCAGTAGGGAGAAATTGCATGAAAGCCGATCGCCCATTTTTGACACTGAACATTGCGATCCTCACCATCTCCGATAGCCGCACCGAGGAAACCGATCAATCCGGTCGATTGTTATGCGATCGCCTTCTGACCGCAGGGCATCACTTAGCCGAAAAAGTCATCGTGCCAGACAATATTTATCAAATTCGGGCGATCGTCTCCCGGTGGATTGCAGATGAAGCGATCGATATCATTCTCACCACGGGCGGAACCGGATTAACCGGCAGAGATGGCACACCAGAAGCCGTAATCCCCTTATTAGATAAACAAATTGAAGGGTTTGGTGAACTGTTTCGGATGATTTCTTATCAGGAAATTAAAACTTCTACCATTCAATCCCGCGCTGTGGCAGGGGTGGCAAATGGCACCTACCTCTTCTGTCTCCCTGGCTCCAGCAATGCTTGCAAAACGGGCTGGGATCATATTCTGCAGGATCAGCTCGATCGTCGCCATCGTCCCTGTAACTTTGCTGAACTGATTCCTCGCCTACGAGAGCAATAGCAAAATTATGCAGCTAGTAGCTGTTCAATCATGCGATTGGCTTGCATCTCGTAACTGCCGCCAAATAAATTGAAATGGTTGAGAATATGGTAAAGGTTATACAAAAGCTTACGCTGGGAATAACCAGGAAGAATCGGCAAAATCTCTTGATAGCCTTGATAGAAGTCCCTGGAAAAGCCACCAAACAATTCTGTCATGGCTAAATCCACTTCACGATCGCCCCAATAGGTGGCGGGATCAAAAATCACCGGCTCTCCTGCGATCGTCATGGCTGCATTGCCCTCCCAGAGATCGCCATGAACCAGCGAAGGGACGGGATGATGCTCAGCTAATTGTGCCGGAATGATCTCCAGCAATTGATCGCCCTTGGGGAATCTGCCTCCCCGTTGCGCACCTAGCCTGAGTTGATAGCCAATCCGATGGCGCTGCCAGAATTCGGCCCAATGACTCGTCCAAGGATTCATTTGGGGTGTGGAGCCGATGGTATTGTCCCGTTCCCAACCAAAGGCCGTTGCCCCTCGAAATTGATGCAGTTGCGCCAACCGTTGCCCCAAGGCACGCTGCGAGCCACTGCCCCCCAAGTCCAGCCATTCCAACACCAGAAATCCGGTCTGCTCCACCGTTCCCCATAGGATCGGCTGTGGCACTCGCATCGTCTGGGTCGCGGCAATTTGCTGCAACCCGATCGCCTCGGCTTCAAACATGGCAACCTGTTCCGCCCGATTCAGCTTGACGAAATAGCAACGGTCATCCGCCCCCCTCAGTTGATAGCCCTGGTTAATGCACCCTCCCCCGACCGAGCGACGATCGCGCAGGATAAACGGCTGGCCCGTGACTTGTTGAAGGCGATCACTCATCTCTTGCCATAGAGTTTGTGAGACTGCACCCATGAGCTTGCACCCGTCCTATCGCAATTCCTATAGCAATCCCGCAAAATGCAACGGACCCCGCCCCAGCAGCAATTCCATAATCAGTGCCAGAATTCCCAGCATGGCTAACCGCCCATTCCAAACCTCAGCGGAAGTGGTCATGCCCCATTCCCAACGCTCCTGGGGATAGAACTTGGTATTTGCCGCTGGCTGCACCGTATCAGAAAACAGGACCGGGGGCTGCGCAACCGCCTGGATGACGAGATCACTCAAGGCCTGAATAAACGTCGGATTGGTATCCAAGGCAGGCACCCGCGCAAAGGTGGTAATTCCCGCTTCTTCGGCAATTTCCCGATACTCGATATCAATTTCTTCCAGCGTTTCAATGTGCTCGGAAACAAAGCTAATCGGCACGACCACCAACTGCTTCACCCCTTTTTCCGCTAGCTCTTCGATCGCTTCATCGGTGTAGGGCTGCAACCATTCCACTGGTCCCACCCGGCTCTGATAGGCCAAGGTATGGGCATTCGATCGATTCAAGGTCTGCATAATTAAGCGGGTGCATTCCTCAATTTCCTGCTGATAGGGATCGCCCGCCTCTTCCACATAGCTCACCGGAACCCCATGGGCGCTAAAGAAGACATGCCCTTCACTGGGCTGGGGCAGGCTCTCAATTTTCTCGGCAATCAAACCCGCCATCGCCCGTAGGTAACCGGGGCAATCATACCAGGAGGGGATCACGGTATAGGGAATCTGTTGTAGGTCAGGGTCAGTATTCCACATTTTTTCCAGAATACGGAAACTGGAACCACTGGTGCTGATGGAGAACTGCGGATACAGGGGCAAAATCACGAGCTTTTCGGGCCGATCGCGTTTGATCCGGGCGATCGCTTCTTCTGTAAAGGGGTGCCAATAGCGCATTCCAATATAAATGGTGGCATCCACACCCTGTTGTTGGAGATTTGTCTCCAGGGCGATCGCCTGAGCCTCCGTAATCCGCCGCAGGGGGGAACCACCCCCAATCTTTTTATAATTTTCCTGGGATTTCCCACCGCGTAGGGTCGAAATCATCCAAGCAAGCGGACTTTGCAACCAAGGAAATGGCAACCGAATGATCTCCGGATCGGAAAACAGGTTATACAAAAAGGGACGAACGTCCTCCAGGCGATCTGGCCCGCCCAAGTTTAGTAGTAATACGCCAATTCGACCCATGCTCCGACCAGCCCTTTTATAAATCTCAGATTCGATCACTAAATTGTAACAATAAGCCCTAGCAGCCCTGAAAGACTGCCAACCATCTAACAATTGTCATCCTAAGGATCAGCAGAGATGACTCCATCTCACTGCTTCAGACAACTTCATCGCCCAAATAGCCTAGGCAGGAAATTGACCTAGATCTGCATATCACAAAAAGATACAATCATCAAAAATTGTTGATACTTCTTCGCGATAGATTACAGAACAAGCCACTTGTATCATCTCATGTTAGGAATCTCATGTTAGGACAATCTTGCCAAATCGAGATATCTGAGTCTGAGCTATTTGAGTCTTACAGCCGTTTTTAAATCAATCAGCCACGGTCCCCCTCCCCCCCTCTCCCTCTCTCCCCC
>JAYKGX010000376.1:0-3856 GCA_035285565.1 Synechococcales cyanobacterium | reverse complement strand
TCCCATTTAACGGCAACCCACATGGAGACAACCCAAACCCCGCTCTTGGGCGTTCGCTTTGAGCAAGCCCTCTGTCTCGCCCATCGCCTGCATCGCCACCAAATCCGCAAAGGACACCCCACTCCCTATATCGCCCACCTTCTCAGCGTGACAGCGCTTGTTCTGGAAGATGGTGGAAGCGAAGATGAAGCGATCGCCGCGCTCCTACATGATGCGATCGAGGATCAAGGGGGTTCTACAACTCGGGAATTGATCCGTCATCAATTTGGCGAAACGGTTATCAGCCTGATTGAAGGGTGTACGGAGTCCGACAGCTATCCCAAACCGCCTTGGATAGAACGCAAACAACGCCACCTGACCCAACTGAAAAATGCCTCACCTGCTGTCCGTCGCATCACTTTAGCCGATAAATTGCATAATGCTCGATCGCTTTTGGCGGATTATGAAACCTTTGGTGAAGCACTCTGGCAAAGGTTTGCAGGCGATCGTGAGGGAACATTATGGTACTATCAACAAGTGATTCAAATGCTGGCGACCCAGGATGCAGGTAGATTGGGCAGAATGCTGATCCAAACTGTTCAGCAATTAACGGCTCTCAACTCATACCGAACCCAGGAATGAATTTCCCCTTGGAAGCCCCCCTTTCCATCCTAATGGCATAATAAACCTATCGATTCAACAATTCCCGTTCAGGTTATGACAGCCACTGCCCCAAACCAACTCATGCCCAATTCACCCCTCCCGCCACAACAAATTCAGGTTGCGATCGCTTGGTGCCTACTCGATGCCGCCCAGCGCAATCATTCCAACCTGGCTGGACTCCGCAACTATTTTTATCATGCCGTAGATTGCGACTCAGAGTTGCAGGCGATCGTCACGGCAGTTCAGGCAATCCCTCAAATGGGTTATCCTAACGCAATCGCTGATCTGAAGACCTTGACCGACAACAATCCGATTCTCTGGAAAACGGCGATCGGTCTGGTCTATGGTGGTGCGACCAAAATTAAGCCCTACGTTTTTGATGTGCCCAAACTCCATGAAATCCGGGGTGCCTCGGCGTTATTAGATAACATTAACCTTGTTGATCTACCTGCTTTTTTCCAGGCCGATCGACCCTTCATCCATGGAAATCCAGACCCCCGATTTACCGCTTGTGGAAATGCAGGTGCAGAATATTGCGATCGAGTTCGGCAATGGCTGGCTGACAACGGCTTTGGTGAATTGCAAGGGGGACTCATTCCGGAATTGATTCTCTACTCCACAGGTGGGAATATCCTAGCATTCTGCCCACCCGAGTTAATCCATCTGCTGGCAGACGCGATCGAAAAGCGCTATACCACGGAAACCCTAACTGCCAATTCCTGTGCCGTCGGTGCCACCTTCAAACCGTTGGAAATTCGTTTTGGACTGTTACCCGAAACGATTACGGAAGATCTATTTTGGCTAGAGAAAGCCCAACGATCGGCTGATGATGAACTCGTGCAAGCCTATCTCAAAATTCAAAAAAATGCGCCTCCAGAGGTGATCCAAAAAGCCTTTCAGGATCGTAAAAGCTTTAATGAACTAGTGAGCAAACTAGCGATTCTATTTAATCAGCGCCGTGCAGGAAATAATATGCCAGAGCGATCGACCACACGCCGCTATCCCCCCGCTTTGGACACTCACCCCTATTTGCGCCGAGACCACGCTGCCCGACAAATAGCAGTTTTACCCACAAAGTTGCCTAAAACCCCCTGGCATTCAGAAGTTTCTGCTCGTAAACGTATCATGGGTCAAATTGCCAAGCGCGATGACACAAGTCAGGCTTGGTATCAAGGTCTGCAATCTAGATGGAATCCTAATCCTAAAGCTGAAAGCTGGGTACAACGATTTCTCCGATATCTGCAACGTCACCCTGAGGTTCGCTATTATCGGAAAAATCTAGAGGATTACCTGGAAAAGCATCCTGTCGCAAAGCAGACGTATCAAGAAGGATTAAAGGTTCTGGAATGCCAGACTGTGGGTGAAATTGGTAACGCGAGTCAGCCAGATAAATATATTGGCTATATCTATGCTGATGGCAACAATATGGGCGGTTATATTCAGAGCATTAAAACGCCTGAAGAGTATCGACAATTTAGTGAGGATGTTTCTCGGATAACAGAAAACGCGGTTTACGCAGCGCTGGCTCAGCATCTCACGATTCACCAACTACAACACTTCAATGATGCTGATAGCTCTCGCAATAATGGAGACTGGGTACATCCCTTTGAAATTATCACCATCGGTGGAGATGATGTATTGTTGATTGTTCCGGGCGATCGTGCCTTGCAAATTGCCCAAACCATTGGCGAAGTGTTTGAACGTGAATTGGCGAATCACCCACAATACCAAATACACAGCGATCGCCCTGCTCATTCTGTCCATCGGTATAAACCTACAATCGCCCATCCTGCCAACAGCCAACTCAGCATGTCTACTGGTGTGCTGATCACCGCAGAAGATACCCCGCTCACCTACGCAGAAGATCTGACGAACCAACTCCTCAAATCAGCTAAAGAAAAAGCTAAAATCCTCAAAAAGCAAGGTTACTCTGGCGGCACGATCGATTTCCTAGTGCTCAAGTCCGTTACGATGATCTGCTCCAGCATCAAAGAGTTTCGCACAAATGGTCTGGTTAAAACCTATGCCAACGCTAAAACCCACACGGGCGATCGTCCCAAAGATCTGCATCTCTACGCGACCCCATACACGTTGCATGAAATTGGTGGATTAATTCAACTCATTCAGTCACTGAAGGCGGTGGATTTTCCCCGATCGCAGCTTTATCAAATCCGTAGTTTCCTGGAAAAAGGCAAACGCACCGCCATTCTCAACTATCGCTACTTCCGAGTCCGTCTCAAAAAAGACTGGCAAAATCCCTTGATTCAGCAGCTTGAAGAAGCTTGGTGTACAGCGAAGGAGAATGAGGGAAATCTGGCACCCTGGATATACTATGCTGATCCTGAAGAGTCGTCAAAATCCTACTACGAAACCATCTGGCGCGAAATGGTGGATCTCTACGAATTTATTCCGAAAGAATCAGCTAAATTGACTGCCGAGATTGCTGTTGGGACAAAGGGGGTGAAATGATGAAACTCGTAGAATTAACCTCGAATACCACCACCTACACGCTGACCGCAATCGTTGATTCAGCCTTGTGTATTGGGGCTGGCGGCTCATCGGGTTCTTTGGCAGATAAAGCAATCGTGCGGAATGCATCGGGTCAATTAGTAATCCCTGGTTCGCACCTTAAAGGCCGTCTGCGCCATGAATGCGAAAAGCTCGCCCGTGCGTTGGGTTTAACCGTGAGTGAATCGCCGAATCCTGGCTTAATGATGCAAACGCGGGGCTGTGTAATTAGTAAAATCTTTGGTAATCCACAGCAGGCTTCACGCTTATTAGTTGATGACTTGTTGTGTGAAGCCAAACGGGATGAGTTGCCACCGGAAGTAATTCGCCCTGGTGTGACGATGAACCGCCGTCGGGGCACAGCAGAAGATGAGAAGCTCTATTTCCTTGAAACCTCGCCGTCCAATCAAGGTCTAAAATTCACAGGTCAACTCCATTTGATCCAGCCGATGGAAGACTATGCCTTACCGCTAGTGGTTGCTGGTTTGAAACATATCCAGGCACTGGGCGGTAGTAAGTCTGCTGGATTGGGTTGGCTAGCTTGGGAATTGCCTGATATGCCCCAGATCGATGCAACCCATCCAGGATGGAGCGCACTTCAGCAACTCAACACACAGCAAGGAGGTCAGTCATGAAACAAATTCGATTAACTATCACGGCAGAAGCTCCGCTGGCGATCGCCCAAGAAAAAACAGGTGGCTCAATC
>JAYKGX010000375.1:0-2875 GCA_035285565.1 Synechococcales cyanobacterium | reverse complement strand
ACGTAGCAATTGATGTGAAGCAATTCCAGTTGCATCACTGAGGTTCTTGAATTTGTTTTAGGGTATCCCTGTTATTTCTAGCGGTTTGGTGATGAGATTGTTCGGGTTATCCCCCAAATCAGGCTGGTCTGATGGAGAATGGGTAGTAAGGTGGAACAAATGAGTCTACCCGATCGAACTTTCTAACCCAAATCCCCGTCAGGCTTTGTTGACCGGGTGATGTTTATTTCTCAGCGGAGTTGAAGAGGCTAAATCGATGATCGAGATGAAAGTCGCTGGAATTGCCTTAGATGCCGTTTCTCGCAGCCCAATTGTTTTGTTGCGCGACGGGACAGATCGGCGGCAATTACCGATCTACATCGGACAAGAGCAAGCCAAGGCAATTATCAGCGCTCTGGAGGGGCAAGTTCCTCCCCGTCCACTCACCCACGATCTGTTAGTGAATTTTTTGGAAGAGTGGAATATGGTGCTAGAGCGAGTGGTGATCCACGCCCTGCAAGACAGCACATTTTATGCGTTGCTGCAAGTACGAATGGGTGAAACTCGCAAAGACATTGATGCCCGCCCCAGTGATGCGATCGCCGTAGCTATCCGCACCAAAAGCCCAATTTGGGTGATGGAAGAGGTATTGGCGGATGCATCCATTCCAGTAGATCGAGATGCAGACGAAGCCGAGCGTCAAGCTTTCCGAGACTTTATCTCCAATATTCGTCCTGATGACTTTAAACAGGGGGGCAAGTTCAGCAAACGTGATGAGAGCTGAAGCTTAGCCAGAAGCTATGCAATATCGCCGCTTTGGCAGAACGAATCTCAACTTATCGGTCTTCTCGCTCGGTACGATGCGCTATTTGGCGGATGAAGCCAACGCTGTGAAGACGGTTCAGGCTGCGATCGCCCTGGGAATCAATCATCTGGAAACGGCGCAAGGCTATGGTGATAGCGAACGGTTCCTGCGATCGGCTTTGAGATCGGAGCTACCGTTGCCTCGTCAGCAGATTTATATCACAACTAAGGTGCCGCCTCAACCAACTGCACCCCAAATGCGGCAGTCCATTGATCGATCGTTGCAAACGTTGGGACTGGATTATCTTGATGGCTTTGCGGTGCATGGCGTTAATACACCTGAGCAGCTCACCTGGATTCAGAATCCCCAGGGTTGTATGGCAGCAGTGCGGGAAGCGATCGCAGCCGGGAAAATTCGCCATGTCGGTTTCTCAACTCATGCACCATTAGAAATAATTTTGAAGGCGATTGAGACTGATCAATTTGATTTTGTTAATCTGCATTACTACTATTTCAACCCTCGCAATGCAGCAGCGATAAAGCGAGCCTACCAGAAGGAGATGGGGGTTTTCATTATCTCGCCTGCTGATAAAGGGGGAATGCTACACCATCCTCCAACTCGACTCACGGAGCTTTGTCAACCCTTCTCGCCGCTAGAACTGACCTATCGTTTTTTGCTGGCTGATCCTCGCATCACTACCCTGAGTTTTGGGGCTGCCCACCCTGCAGAACTGAAAATATTGCAGACGCTGGGCGATCGCACAACTCCCCTGACGAACTTAGAAACTCAGCGATTCAATGCCCTAAGCGCTGAAGCAGAAGCCCAATTGGCAACGGATTTGTGTCGGCAATGTTTTGAGTGTTTACCTTGTCCTGAACAAATTCATATTCCAGAAGTCTTGCGGCTGCGCAACTTGGCGATTGCCTACGACATGACAGAATTTGGACAATATCGCTATGGCATGTTTGAGAATGCCGGACACTGGTTTCCTGGACGCAGGGGCGATCGCTGTACTGACTGTGGTGACTGTTTGCCGCGCTGTCCAGAGCAATTAGACATTCCTCAACTTCTACGTGATGCTCATGAGCGCCTGGGCGGCAGGACTCGGCGACGGTTGTGGGGATAATGCGTCAGGGAATGCTAACGGCAGATTAGGGCAACCGAGCAATTAAATTGATAGACGGGAGACCAGTTTATAACCAACTCCTGATTGGCTTTATTCAAATTCTGTCGTAACTCTAAATTAATTCGCAACACTGACAGATGTGGTCAACTCAAAAAGCGGCCAAAGCCCCCTGTTGTAAGGGTAAGCTTTGCCACTGCTGAAGTCTTAACCAAGAAGTTCTAAGGGATCTACGTAGAAATAAAGTACGTACTGAGGTGCGTTACGGCTATTGCCTAACACACCCTACACTTGGGACATTATTTGTCCGCAACTCCCTAACAGCCGAACCCAAGAAGCTCAATCAAGCCAAGCCTTGAGCGCATGTTTTGAAGATGAGCGATCGCTTCTCAATCGAAGAATTGAAAATCCTAAGCAGTCACCAATTCGGGTTGAGGGCGCTTGCTGTTGCGAATCCCTTCGATCGCCTCAGCATAATCCTTAGCACCAAAAACTGCAGAACCAGCAACGATCGCGTTAGCACCTACTTCCAAAACTTGCCAGGTATTGTTAACCTTGAGTCCACCATCGACCTCAATCCAGGGATCCAGTCCACGCTCATCGCACATTTGGCGCAGCTTTTGAACCTTCTGTACCATACCCGGAATGAAGCTTTGACCACCAAAGCCAGGATTAACACTCATTAACAGTACCAAGTCACAGAGTTCCAAAACATACTCGATCAATTCCAGCGGTGTGGAAGGATTGAGCACCACTCCGGCCTGCTTACCCAGTTCTTTGATTTGCCCTAAGGTACGGTGCAAATGGGGGGATGCGTTGTGCTCAGCATGAACTGAAATGATGTCAGCGCCTGCCTTGGCAAAATCTGCGACGTACTTTTCAGGTTCAACAATCATCAAATGAACGTCTAATGGCTTTTGGGTATAAGGACGAATCGCATTCACGATCAGCGGGCCGATCGTGATGTT
>JAYKGX010000374.1:0-16748 GCA_035285565.1 Synechococcales cyanobacterium | reverse complement strand
AAAAGCTCTTTACATTTTATACACGTCTCTTGGATCTATGTCTCCGGAAGGTCGGATTGGAATTTAGGGGATTGAGGAGAGACGGTGCGGCGAACTGTCTGTACGGGCATGGTGTTCTGGACGGCGGTAACCGGGTTTAGGGTTCCTCCTCGGGAAAGAGAAATTCGGCGGTCTGCTCATCGATCGGGATGCGATTGTGATAGTAAGCCTCTAGTTCGTCAGAGCGAATCGGATTTTCCATGGGGTTGTTGAAAAAGGCTTTGACCCGGAGATACCGCCGTAAGCCTTCAGCTCCTGCATCTTCTTGAGTAGCAGCCTGGAGATCTGCTGGTAGGGTGGCGCTAACTTTGAGCCAGGCCTCGCCTAGGATGGCAGCAATATCATCCCGAGGGGACTGATCCAGCAGTGCCTCTAGTCCTTCCAAAATATCAATGGTTTGCAGGAGTTCTGGGGTAATGTCTGCATCCATAGGTCTGCTAACTGGGGATCGAACGGGCGATCGCCGCACTTTCCGGCATGACAGGTGTGAGGTTGGCAAGATAGGCATCCACCACCTGGCGAAACTCATCCCCGTCGAGGGTTTCTCGCTCCAGCAGCAATTCTACCAATTGATCCATCAGGGGACGATGTTCGTTGAGAATTCGGCGGGCTTCTTGGTAGCAGGTCTTGGCGATTTCGCGAATTTTCCGATCGATCTGGATGGCAATTTCTTCTGAATAGTCAGCTCCCGAGTTGCGCATATAAGGATCTTCGTTGGGGCTTTCTAAGGCGAGCAAGCCCAGATCGGACATGCCATAGAGGGTGACCATACTGCGGGCTAGGCGGGTGACGGTGCGAATATCGCTGGAGGCTCCGGAATCGATTTCGTCCTCACCAAACACTTCCGCATCGGCGGCCCGTCCCCCTAGGGCAACAGTGATGCGATCGAGGATCCAGGCACGGGTATACAGACCACTTTCCACTGTTTCCGGGTCGGGTACGGGTTGGGTAAAGCCTTCTATGCCACCGGAGCGGGGAATAATCGTCACTTTGTTCAGGGCATCGGAATGCTTCAGCAGGGTCATTAACAGCGCATGTCCGACTTCGTGATAGGCTGTCATGCGTTTTTTCTTGCTATCCAGCAGTGGATTCATGCTCAGCCCAATGGTAATGCGATCGATCGCATCTTCCACCTCCTGCATGGTCATGGCTTCCTTGCGGCGGCGGGCGGTGAGAATGGCGGCTTCGTTGAGTAAGTTCGCCAGATCAGCGCCTGAAAATCCAGGGGTGCGACGGGCGATTGCTTCTAGGGACACCTCTTCCGAAATCTTTTTGGTACGGGCATGAACCTCTAAAATTCCCAACCGCCCTTGAAAGGTGGGTAAATCGACAGTAATTTGGCGATCGAACCGACCGGGGCGCAACAGGGCTTGATCCAGTACATCAGGACGGTTGGTCGCGGCAATGATGATGATGCCTGTGTTGCCTTCAAACCCATCCATTTCCGTCAGGAGTTGGTTTAGGGTTTGTTCCCGCTCATCGTTGCCGCCGCCAATGCCCACACCGCGTTGCCGACCCACTGCGTCAATTTCGTCAATGAAGATAATACAAGGTGCATTTTCCTTGGCTTTTTTAAACAGATCTCGCACCCGTGAGGCCCCAACCCCCACAAACATTTCGACAAATTCTGAGCCGGAAATACTGAAGAATGGTACACCCGCTTCCCCGGCGATCGCCTTGGCTAGCAAAGTTTTCCCAGTTCCCGGTGAGCCAATCAGCAAGACTCCTTTGGGAATCCGGGCACCGATCGCTGTAAACTTCTCTGGTTTTTTCAGAAAAGTCACCACTTCCTGTAGCTCTTCCTTGGCTTCCTCTATGCCTGCCACATCGTCGAAGGTTACGCCAGTTTTAGCTTCCATTTGGAACCGCGCCCGCGACTTGCCAAAACTTAAGGCTTGCCCTGGTCCACCGGGACTATTTGCCGATCGCCGCAGAATAAACAACAGTCCAGCAATGAGAAATAGGAAGACCAAGAGCTGGATGGCAAGGTTAATCAGTGGACCATTGTCTTGGGCAGATTTAATTTCTAAGGAAAGTTTTGGTTTTTCACTCAGGGTCTTCTGCAATTCAACGTACTTATCTGGTAAATCGACAAATACGGGTTGATCCTTACCCGCATCCTTGAGATAAACCCGCGCCGTGACATGTCGCCCTTCTTCAATCTCAATGCGTTCAACCTTGTCGTCTTGGATCCGCTTAACGAGTTCGCTATAGCTAATGGTGGGACGTTGCTGAGCCAGGGCAGGACTGGCAAACCACAGGCTCTGGAGTACCAACACACCGAGCAAACTGCGGACAAAAGGCGCTTTGAACGGCGATTTCATCAGAGAACGGGGAACTGAGAACAAGGGGAATCTCCTCAACGGGTACAGCGGGCTGTTTTGCATTTTGCCTAGTAGCATCTGCCTAGCAAGGGGGGCGATCGCGATGGCGAATTCTCGGTCTTGCACAATCTCGGTCTCGCACAATACGTTTCTACATAATTCTTTCTAGTTTAACCTTGACAAAATGCGATTGTCGCAGAGGACGTTGATTTTCTAGTTTGGCTTTCTGGGGTTATTGCATTCGATCGATCGTACGGTACTGAATGGCTTCCGCAACATGGGCGGTTTGCAGGAGGTCTGAGTCTGCTAGGTCAGCGATCGTCCGGGCAACTTTGAGAATGCGATCGCTCCCCCGCACGGATAATCCCAGCTTTTTAATGGCACCTTCTAGCAAGGTGGTGGTCCCGTCATCCAGTTGGCACCATTGGCGCAGATGGTTGCTTTGCATTTCCGCATTACAGCACAACGTTGTTTGGGCAAAGCGATGCTGCGATCGCTCCCGCGCCCCCTGAACCCGCTGACGAATGGCATGGGAAGGTTCTCCTTCCGCCTGTTGCAGAATTTCTTCTGGTTTTAAGCGATTGACCCGAACCTGGAGATCAATCCGATCCATCAGCGGGCCCGATAGTCTTGCCCAGTACTTTTCCCGCACATTGGCAGAACAGGTACAGGCCTGAACCGAATCCCCATAGTAGCCACAGGGGCAGGGATTGGTGCTGGCAACCAAGGTGAAGCGGGCTGGAAACGAGACAGACTGGCGGGTACGGGCGATCGTCACCTGCCCATCCTCCAGCGGTTGGCGCAAAAAGTCCAACACATCCCGTTTAAATTCCGTCAGCTCATCCAAGAATAGAATCCCCCGGTGTGCCAAAGAAATTTCACCGGGTCTGGGAAAACTGCCACCCCCCACCAGCGAGGGTCCTGAAGCGGAATGATGGGGACTGCGAAAGGGGCGTTGGCCCACGAGGGATCCTTTCTCTTTGAGCAAACCTGCCACCGAGTGAATTTGGGTCACTTCCAGGGCCTCCTCAAAGGTTAACAGCGGCAAAATTGAGGGAAGCCGCCGTGCCAACATGGTTTTTCCACTACCGGGCGATCCGACAAAGATGAGATTATGCCCTCCCGCCGCCGCAATTTCCAATGCCCGTCTGGCATGAGCCTGTCCCTTGACATCTTTTAAGTCATAGCCATTGTGGCGAGCTTGATTCAGTTCGGCGATCGCATCTAGATGTAGCGGGGTGACGCTGCTGGGGGTGTGCAAAAAGTCCACGACCTGCGAGAGGTTGGTAAAACCGTAGACTGATAGCCCCTTGACCACGGCTGCTTCCCGCTGATTATCCGCTGGAAGAATCAAACCTTGGAAGCCCATCTTTTTGGCCGCCGCTGCGATCGCCAATACCCCAGAGATCGGACGCAGCCCACCATCCAACGATAATTCACCAACGAAGATAAAACTGGATAGTAAATCTGTGCTAATCTGTTCGGAAGCTGCCAACGTAGCCACCGCGATCGGGAGATCAAAGCTGGGGCCTTCCTTGCGCAGATCGGCAGGTGTGAGGTTCACCACAACCCGTTTCATGGGAAAGAGAAATCCGGCATTTTTGATCGCTGCCTTCACCCGTTCTCGGCTTTCATTAACTGCGGCATCGGGCAAACCCACCACCACCGTTCCGGGTAGCCCATTGGAGACATCCACCTCTACGCCGACTTGAATCGCCTCAATTCCAATCAAAGCTGCACTCCAAATTCTTGCCAGCATAGGTCTAATGTCAATCTATGAAACGGTTTCCTGTTCAGGGTGCCCAGAGCGGGGGGGGGATTTGCTGGGAGGGATGAATTTGGGGAGAGGGGGAGAGGGGGGGATGATATCAAGCTTTCCTGCAAACACCCCAATGCGCGACTTCAATACGTCAGTAATACGTCAGTTGATCGTTCGGTACGGGAAGCCGTCCTGCAGGCTTGTTTACATTTCGTAACTGAATTGTTAAGTTAAGTTACATAGATTAAAACGACTTTGTAACAGGAGAATTCCTATGCGCTCTGGCAGTATTACCGACGACCAAGGCAAGATGAATAACTTTGCGATCGAGCCTAAGATGAGCTATGTGGAGGGCAATCAGTCTCAATTTGGGTTTAACCCCTATGCAGAGCTACTCAATGTTCGTCTTGCCATGATTGGATTTATCAGTGCGATCGCGCTAGAAGTGTTGACAGGGCATGGTGTGTTGGGCTTTTTGACCCGTCTGTAAACCCAAAGACTGCTGCAACCGAGAACGCTCGAAACCCGATTCTGAAACGCAAGATTGAAGCATCCCTGGAGGGCATCATTATGCCGATTAAAGAACGTCCGAATTCACCCCTGAGGCTGATCCTGACCAATATTGTGGTGGCGGTCTCGGCGGTTTTAATCTTTTTCAATGTGCTGTTACCAACCCTGTCGGGCCCTCAGATTCCAGGGGTGCCCTATAGCTTGTTTATCCATCAGGTTCAAGAGGGACAAGTTGACCGTGTTTCGGTGGGGCAAAATCAAATTCGCTATCAACTGAAGAGTGTTGAAGATACGCCGGGAGAAATTTACACCACTACGCCAATTTTTGATTTAGAGTTGCCAAAATTGCTGGAGTCGAAGGGGGTTGAATTTGCTGCCGCTCCGGTGGTGAAGAATAATTGGTTCTCGACTTTGTTGGGCTGGGTGATTCCGCCGTTGGTATTTGTGGCGATCATTCAGTTTTTCAACCGCCGCAATGATGGAATGCCGCAGGGGGCACTGTCGATTGGCAAAAGTAAGGCAAAAGTTTATGTAGAAGGTGAGGCGGCGAAGATTACCTTCAATGATGTGGCTGGTGTGGAAGAAGCCAAGGCTGAGTTGGTGGAAGTGGTGGATTTTCTCAAGTCTCCCGCTCGCTTTACCGAAATTGGCGCACGCATTCCCAAAGGCGTTTTGCTAGTTGGTCCGCCGGGAACTGGGAAGACCTTGCTGGCCAAGGCGGTGGCGGGTGAAGCAGGGGTACCATTCTTTAGCATTTCTGGCTCGGAATTTGTGGAAATGTTCGTGGGGGTTGGGTCTTCGCGGGTGCGCGATCTGTTTGAGCAGGCGAAAAAGCAGGCTCCTTGCATCGTGTTCATTGATGAATTGGATGCAATCGGCAAGTCGCGTAGTTCAGGCGGATTCTACGGCGGTAACGACGAACGGGAGCAAACCCTGAACCAATTGTTGACGGAAATGGATGGGTTTTCGGCTGATGGTGCCACGGTGATTGTGCTAGCTGCCACCAACCGTCCTGAAACCTTGGATCAAGCCTTGTTGCGTCCCGGTCGGTTCGATCGCCAGGTCTTGGTCGATCGCCCTGATTTAGCGGGTCGGCTGGCGATTTTGGGCATCCATGCTCAGAAAGTGAAATTAGCCGATGAAGTGGATCTGAAGGTAATTGCCACCCGCACAGCCGGATTTGCTGGGGCAGATTTAGCCAACTTGGTGAATGAAGCCGCTCTGCTGGCAGCCCGCAACCAACGGAAAACCGTGGAAACCCAAGACTTTGCGGAAGCGATCGAACGGGTGGTTGCTGGGTTGGAGAAGAAGAGCCGGGTGCTGAATGAGACCGAGAAAAAGGTAGTGGCCTATCACGAAGTCGGTCATGCGATCGTGGGTGCGGTGATGCCAGGAACCAACAAGGTCGAGAAGATTTCCATTGTTCCCCGAGGAATGGCCGCACTGGGCTATACGTTACAACTGCCGACGGAAGATCGATTTTTGCTGAATGAAGCAGAACTGCGGGGTGAAATTACGGCACTCCTAGGCGGTCGAGCAGCGGAAGAAGTGATCTTTGGCAAGGTGACGACGGGGGCTTCTAACGACATCCAACGGGCAACGGATCTGGCAGAACGCATGGTCACAACCTATGGGATGAGTCAGGTGCTGGGACCGCTCGCCTACCAACAGGGAACACAATCTACGTTCTTGAACAATGGAATGCCGAATCCGCGCCGCGCTACCAGTGAGGAAACTGCTCAGTTGATCGATCGCGAGGTAAAAACGATCGTAGAGACCGCTCATGATCAAGCCTTAAATGTTCTGAAAGCGAATCGAGAATTGTTGGAGTCAATTAGTCAACGATTGCTGGAGGAAGAGGTGATTGAAGGTCAACCTCTATATGATCTGCTAGCTCAGGTCAAACAAGAAGGAATCGCGATCGCAGTCTAATTGCAACTTCAGTTCGACGAAACTCGGTTCCCATCAAGCTCTCGATCCCCCTAAATCCCCCTTCATAAGAGGGGGACTTCAAACCGAAAAGCAAACGGGAAGGAGTGTAACGACGATTGCTGAACCCTTTAATTTAGCTTGGTTTCCCCTGATTAAGGGGGCTAGGGGATCTGCTCGCCAGGATTCGTCGAACTCACGTTAATTGAAAACCAACGGGTAATGCCCTCATATCTCGATCTCCTATGTCCTCCTTAACCAGGGGGAATTTTATTATGAAATACATGCAGAATACTGGGAATAAATTCTTAGTTTATTGAGGTACTTGTGACTTGCTACATAATACTTCCATACTGATTAATAAGCCCAAGCACCATGCAAATTCCCACTTGTTTTTATGGCTCCTATAAGTCCGTTCAACGGAACTGTCAAAAGTTGATCAAGCGCCTTACCAAAGGTGAATCCTGGCAAACGATCTTTAGTGAGATCGACCTGCTGGAAGTTGGAACAACCCCTGGATCGCTCATTTTAGATGACCCTGCCCCCCCGGTTCGTGCCTCAGAAAATCACTTTCATTGTTTTGTACTTGTCCGAGAAATCAGTAAAGCCCATCAGGAACTGGCGACCAGTTTTTCAGGCATCGACACCCCGATCGCCGACAGCCACCGTCAAAAAGCCTTGGAAACTGCCCAGGGACGGGATCAGGCTACTTATCAACTGGCGCTCGTCTACCGTGCCCAGAATCAACCTGAACTGGCGGTTCCATTACTAGTGCAAATTATCCGCAGTCAACAGCCGATCCGTGACTTGGGCAAGAAAGCCTACGCGCAGTTGGTAGAGCTTGGGTTTGCCGATACCCCCTTTCCTCGACCAGTTCAGTCTTCTAACAATCGCTAGAAGTAGGTCAGCGGCAGGAGTTTACCCTAGAGAAAGTCTGGAGAGAGCATCAGCGACCCTCCTCAAAATTGGCGATCGTTCTCCCCAGACCTTCTCTTTTATCGTCCGAGATCTTCCGTTGCAATTTTCAATGATCTCCTCCTAGGTTTTGCATCGATGCAAATGTGAGCAAAATATTTTGAGCGCAATCTGTTACCCCACCTTGCTCTTCTGCAAAATTGATTGAAGCGTCTTGTCGGCTGAAGCCAAAAAGCTACAGGCTGTAAGTGTAGGCATGGCGCACCACAGAGTTTCCGATAACCACAGTCACCTGCTGAAGTGCCACAACTGAAATGACGGATACAGGCTGGGGAAGGGAGGTCTCAGGAAGTGTCTATCCCCCTAACACTATTCATCCCTCACTGAACTACGAGCTTGAAGAAAGCTCAGCGCCTGAACCATAGCATTTGAAGTGCGTTTCCCTGAACTTGGCGATCGAAAAAATCACTAGACAAGATGGGTCTCCTAGTATCGTTAGCCAGTTTCGAAACCATACTAATCTACGGTAAATCGATCGGAATTGTGTAGATTTTTCTGGACTTTTCAAGGAGCTTCCTGTATCATCATTCACAAGATACATCGGTAATCCGATCGGTTTACCGTAGATTTAGAACGAAGTCTTTCAGTCGTGACAATAGGAGTGATAAAGATGGTGCGTTTTGTCAAACTTAGACAATCCTTTCCCCTATCCTTGCTTTCAAAGAGGCGTGAAACTTGGCGTTCCTTGACAGTTTTATTTGTGGCAGGGCTAGTGTTGGCTTCTAGTCTTTCTGCTTGCTCTCAGAGTCCTAGTGGGGGGACCGATCGCTCAAGCACGGCTACAGGTCAAAAACCGGAGGTAGAGATCACGCTGGTCTCGTTTGCAGTCACCAAAGCTGCCCATGAAGCCATCATTCCGAAATTCGTTGCTAAATGGCAGCAAGAAAAAGGACAAACTGTCCGTTTCCAACAAAGCTATGGTGGCTCAGGTAGCCAAACTCGGGCCGTGATCGATGGGCTGAAAGCAGATGTTGTTCATCTTGCCTTAGGACTAGATGTCAGCAAAATTGAACAAGAAGGTTTAATTCAGCCCAATTGGGAAACCGAGGCACCCAATAATGCGATCGTCTCCAAATCAGTAGTAGCTTTAGTCACCCGCGAGGGTAATCCTAAGGGAATTAAAGATTGGTCAGATTTGGCAAAGCCAGGAGTAAGCTGGGTTACGGCAGACCCCAAAACCTCAGGCGTGGCCCGCTGGAACTTTTTAGCCCTTTGGAATGGAGCCATCAAAACGGGAGCTGACGAGAAAAAAGCTCAGGAATTTGTGACTCAAGCCTATAAAAATGTCCCCATTCTTACCCGTGATGCCCGAGAAGCCACAGATGTCTTTTTCAAACAGGGGCAGGGTGACGCACTGATTAATTATGAAAACGAAGTGCTTTTGGCTGAGAAGCAAGGCACCCAGGTTACCTACACCATTCCTTCAGTCAATATCTCGATCGATAATCCTATTGCTGTTGTGGATAGCGTTGTGGATCAGAAGGGCACCCGAGAAGTTGCAGAAGCATTTGTGCAATATCTTTTTTCTCCTGAAGCCCAGGCAGAGTTTGCCAAGGCTGGATTTCGTCCTGTCAATGATGCGATCGCTAATGCAGCAGACAACACTGCTAAGTATCCAAAAGTGAACTCACTGTCAACAGTTAAGGATTTTGGAGGGTGGGCGAGTATCCAGAAAAAGTTCTTCAGTGATGGTGCTGTCTTCGATCAAATTCAAGCACAGAAATAGTACTTCAGAAGCCTTTCAGATGCCTACAGTAGGAGGTTAGTAATGATGACTGTTCAAAACTTCACCATTCAAATTCAGATCCCACAAAACTTACATCAAATTCCGATTATTACCAACCTAGTTAGGCACTATGAATTAAACGTCAACATTCAAGCAGCCGTTTTGGACAAAAAAGCATCATCTGGGGGTGGGTGGTTCAATCTGCTTTTACAGGGAGAAGACACCCAAATTCAAGCAGCACTCACTTATCTGCGAGAAATGGGTGTTTACATCTGGGGAGATTAGCCCATTGAACTGATAGTCACAGCAGCCGTTGGACTTGCCATTTGAGCGTAAGAACACCCAATCATCAGAGCGTTATCAAGATTTTCCCCGATCGTCCTTTTGATTGGGTCTTCCGCTCCCTACTTCTCACCCCCTCTTTGAGTATGTTATCTGCTTCCAGCGATCGAGATCTAACCCTCCTGAGTCAACCTTTCAGGCAGCCATTGGTTCAGGAATTTGGACGACGTTCTTATCTTCCCAATTATCCAGAAACCATCTGGCAAATTCAGCAAGGGTTTGTACGAACCCTATTTTGGCACCCAGATGGAAACACTGTGACATTAGGCATTTGGGGAGAGGGTGATATTGTCGGGCAAAACTTATCCTGTCTTGATCCCTACTATTTAGAGTGTCTGACCTTAGTTAAGGCAATTCCGCTACCCACAAAAGATTGGCAGAATCATCCTCAGACCTTATGTGCTTATTTAAAACAATTAGAAGCACTGACCATTATTCGGAGTCATCGCCATATTGAGGATCGACTCATCAGTTTATTAAACTGGTTAGGTCACAAGTTTGGACAACTTGCTCCTGCGGGGTATTTAATTGATGTACGCTTAACCCACCAAGACATTGCTGATATGGTGGGTACAACTAGAGTAACTGTGACTCGCCTGTTAAGCAAGCTAGAAATCCAAGGAATGATTGAACGGCGATCCGTTGGCAAGCTTTTAGTAAAGGAAACAGATTGCTGGTATTACGAGATTTAGTGAATGTTCTTTACTGTTTAATGAGTTATGAAATGAAATCTCTTATAATAAATGAGCATTAGCACTTTCTTGTGCGATCGCTTCCCGGCTTGGGCATCCTAGAGCGGTGTCAGTATCCAGAGGGGCGATCGCATGAGTGACCTATTTCGCGGCTTTGAACAACTGATTGAACTGGCAAAAGTCCTAGAAGAAAAGGCAGCCAATGGAGACCTAAAAACCGACATTCAGGTCAACTCCCAACGCCTGAGCAGCATTCCTCGCCGCACCGGAGCCGGAATAGGGGTCAGCCGAGTCCAACCGCCCAGCGAACCCAGCACCCCCGATGTCATCATCACGCCCCCGTCCAATCCAGTTGCTGCCCCCCAGCCCACCCCGGAACTGACCGAAATTGGCGGTTTGGGCGAGACCCTGCGGGAACTGCGGGAACTGGTAGAACTGCCCCTCAAGCGTCCCGATCTTCTGCAAAAAATGGGTTTAGAACCCCCTCGGGGTGTCCTCCTCGTCGGACCCCCTGGCACTGGCAAAACCCTCACCGCCCGATCGATCGCCCAAACCCTCGGCATCAACCACATCGCGATCGCCGGACCCGAAATCATGGGCAACTACTATGGGGAAGCTGAAACCAAATTGCGTGCCGTGTTTGAAAAAGCCGCCAAAGCCGCTCCTTGCATTATTTTCATCGATGAAATCGACAGTCTGGCCCCCGATCGCAGCAAAGTAGAAGGCGAAGTGGAAAAACGGGTGGTCGCCCAGTTGCTCACCCTCATGGATGGCTTTGCCCACACCCCCGGAGTCATTGTCCTAGCTGCCACCAACCGCCCCGATCACCTCGACCCTGCCCTACGCCGTCCCGGTCGCTTCGATCGCGAAATTCAGTACCGAGTTCCTGATCGCTCCGGTCGCTTAGAAATCCTGACCATGCTCACCCGTACCATGCCCTTGGCAGATGGCGTTAACCTAGAAGCGATCGCGGAAGACTGTGTGGGAATGGTTGGAGCCGATCTCAAAGCCCTTTGCCAAAAAGCTGCCTATCTTGCCCTGCGTCGTCAAGTCCCCAGCCTCAGTGAACCCATTCCTGACCAGATGGAAGTGAGGGCGGAAGACTTTCAACAAGCCCTGCGAGACATTAAACCTTCAGTGCTGCGATCGGTGGAAATCGAGTCACCTAATGTCTCCTGGGAGGAAATTGGCGGCTTAGACTCCATTAAAACCACTCTCCAGGAAGCTGTGGAAGGCTCTTTACTCTACGCCGATCTCTACAAAACCACCGGAGCCAAAGCCCCTCGCGGCATCCTCCTGTGGGGTCCCCCCGGTACTGGCAAAACCCTACTCGCCAAAGCCGTTGCGGCTCAAGCCAAAGCCAACTTTATTGCTGTGAATGGACCAGAACTCCTCAGTCGCTGGGTGGGTGCCGCCGAACAGGAAGTGCGGGAACTCTTTGCCAAAGCACGGCAGGCCGCCCCCTGTGTGATTTTTATGGATGAGATTGACACCCTCGCCCCCATCCGAGGCAAATTTGTGGGAGATTCGGGCATTAGCGATCGCGTGGTTGGGCAACTGCTGACGGAACTGGATGGACTTCAGGATGCCGGCATGGTTTTATTAATCGCCGCCACCAACCGCCCCGATGCTTTGGATAATGCTCTGTTGCGGGCTGGAAGACTGGATCTGCAATTAAAGGTTGATTTACCCGATCGCACCAGTCGCCTTTCTATTCTGCAAGTTCACAACCACGATCGCCCCTTAGAAACCCTGGACGGAACAGAGACAGTAGATTTATCCACCTGGGCGCTGCAAACGGAAGGCTGGAACGGAGCTGACTTAGCCCTCCTCAGTAATCAAGCTGCCCTGCAAGCGATTCGGCGCTACCGGGGTCAGGGATGCACCGATCCACAAGCTATTCGCATCACCCAAACCGACTTTGCTACCGCTTACCAAGATCTTTGCGACCAAAAGCAAACCCCGATCGCCAACTCACTTTAACGAGACTTTAACGAGGTTAACCATGTTTACCCAACACATTGATCCGGTTCGTCAAGAAGCCCTCACCGCCTTAGCCAGCGCTTTTACCGCCCAAGGTCACCCAGCTCCCTATGCCCAGCAGATGGCGATCGCCACCGTCTTTCAAGCCGACTTAGAACTGCGCAATGCTCAACTCGCTTGTATATTGACATGGCTCCAGCAAGAACACCCCGAAATTTCCGCCCAAGCCAATACCCTCGTAGAAAAGACCCGAGAAGAATTTGAAAATCGGATTGCGATCGGTTAACCGCAAGAATACTGACCTTCCCCAACAAGCCTCTACAAAGTGTGGAGGTTTTTCAGTATGCTGCCCCTGCAATTCTTCAGTACAATCACGGATTTTTTAAAAATACCTCTGCCGGAGAGTACTGGAATTCCGTAGTTCTCCCTGTCAGGTTCCACCATGATTCCGTCAACCTTATAAATACGAACAAACCTATGAGTGGCTGATCACTCATCTAGGGTACTTCAGACTATCTGAATCAGACCATCTGAATCACTACTACCTATTGAGGACACTTAACAATGGCTGTTGAAAAAGTAAACTCTTCCTCTAGCTTGGCAGAAGTCGTCGATCGCATCCTGGACAAAGGTATCGTGATTGATGCTTGGGTTCGCGTCTCCTTGGTGGGGATCGAACTGCTTTCCGTAGAAGCCCGTGTGGTTATTGCGTCGGTGGAAACCTACCTGAAGTATGCAGAAGCAGTAGGACTGACCTCTCAGGCTGCTGTGCCTGCTGCATAGAGAATTTATGACCGCTTGGAATAGGAAAGACTTCTTATTCCAAGTTTTCTCGTCTGGCTAGCATGGCTGGAGTTCCTGAAGAATCCACTGAACTATCGGATTTGAGATAGTATTTTAATTATGGCACTGAAAGATATTTGGCAACAGCAGCGGCAACAGCGAAAAGAAGAAAATCGGCAACGCAAAACTGAAGTTGCTTCCTTGCTACAAGAGATGCAAGAACAACGACAGCAGCAAGCGATCCAGCTCTCTGCCGATCGCGATCTGTACATCCAGCAACTGCGCACAGAAACACAACTGTATTTGGCTCAAGTTGCCGACGATCGCCAAGCCATGGCAGCCAACCTGCGGCAAGCCCTCCAGCAGTTTCGTCAGTGCCTCCAAACCACTTCTCAAACCCTGCAACAAGATTTACAAGCCGATTTGCAACTCATGCGGGTGGAAGTCCAAGCTCTGCTAGACCAAAACCGTCAAGACCGCTTGGAAATGGGTGCTCAAACCCAGTTGGAACTCGCTGATTTTTACGATCGCCTCCACAACGAAGTCGCTGAACTCTTAACCGACTATGCCATTCAACGCGAAGATCGAGCGATCGCCGTCACAGAACTTCTGATGGAAAGCCAGGAAAAACGGCAAGCAGAGGTGGCAGACCTGTTTGAACAATTTGCTCAGTTTCGTCAAGCGCTGATCACCTTTCATCAAGAGCTAAAACAATCCGTTTGGGGCGATACAGCCAGTAATTTCGTGATTGCCAGTGAAGCCACGATTGCTGCGATTTTAGATCAACCTGATCCCCCAGTTTCCAGCAAAACGGCAACCGCTAAAGCAACCTTGCAGTCAAATACGCTTGAAAAAGATAAAGCGACTTCCAGCAGCGCTGAGATCAAAAATACGGCTAATGCTGCCCAACCCTCCTCTGCAACCCCGGAGCGACCCAGCGCGATCGCCTCAGAGCCAGAGAAATCAGACAATACCAACCTATCTGAGACCATTTTAACCCTCTTAGCTAAGCAGAAAAAATCTCGTCTCTCTGAAGTAGAATCCGCCCTCCGCCTCAGTCGCACAGAAGCGATTCAGGCACTGCGTCAGTTGATTCAAGAAGGTCGTGTCATCCAGCGCGATCGCCACTACCAACTGCCCTCCTAACTCCCCCTTTTTCAGCCCCCACCCAGTTCTGATTCAAGAGGATTCCATCGTGACCACTGTTCTTCGTACTAGCCCCCGACGATTTGTCACTACCCCCGCGATCGAGCGTTTAACCAGCCGAGCACTGCGCTACCTGCAATCTGGCTATTCCGTTCATCTGCGGGGTCCTGCCGGAACTGGGAAAACCACCCTGGCGTTGCATTTAGCAGATTTATTGCAGCGCCCCATGATGCTGATGTTTGGGGATGATGATGCCAAGACATCTGATTTAATTGGCACCCAAGCGGGCTACACCCGTAAAAAAGTGGTGGATAACTTCATTCACAGCGTGGTGAAAGTAGAAGACCAACTGCGCCAAAGCTGGGTAGATTCCCGTCTGACGCTGGCTTGCCGAGAAGGCTTCACCCTCATTTATGACGAGTTCAATCGTTCCCGCCCAGAGGTCAACAACGTTCTGCTGTCGGTCTTAGAAGAAAAGATTTTAGTTCTCCCCCCAGAAAGCAACAAGGCAGAATACGTTCGTGTCAGCCCTGAGTTCCGTGCGATTTTCACCTCTAATCCTGAGGAATATTGCGGCGTGCATTCCACCCAAGATGCGTTGATGGATCGGTTGATCACCATTAACGTACCCGAACCGGATGAACTCACCCAGCAGGAAATTCTTGTTCAAAAGACAGAACTCGATCGCCAAGCAGCCTCCTTAATTGTGCGATTAGTCAAAACATTTTGGCAGGAAACCAGTCAATCCAAGACCTCTGGATTACGCGCCTGCATGATGATTGCCACCATTGCGAAACAGCATCAAATTGAAATTGCGCCTAGCAATCCTGAGTTTCGCGATCTCTGCTTAGATATTTTGTTATCGCGATCGCCCCTTCCGGTAGAAGAAGCAACAACCCTGCTCTGGCAAATTCTGCTGGATTTAGGTGCAGTGGATGAAGCCCAATCCATCCTGAAGGACCTCATCCCCGTTGCCCCGATCGCTGCCACAGTCCCCATTGCCGCACAGGTTGAACTGCCGATCGCCGACCCCCTCGTAGAGCGGAACGCAGAAAAAAGAGTTGAGCGGAGCCTAGAGACAGATCTAACCCCAACCTTGTCCATGTCAGCCCTGGTGGAAGCTGAACCCCAGAATGCCATCGCCTTGTTGGAAATCCTTGAAGAGAGTGAACCCGAAGTCTTGTCCCCGACCCGACCCGAAACGATCGCACCCCTCTCCACCGAGCCATCGATTGCCGAGCTAGAATTTCTCACCAAACCCACTTCGCCCTCTCCCTTAGAAGAAACGATCGCTCAGGCTTACATCAAAGAACCTTCGCCTGAGATCGCAAGTTTAGAAAAAATGTGGGAACACTCAGACCAAGAAATGATCCAGCCTGTGGCAGAAGATCACTCCTTAGACTACACTTCGGTTCCGGTTGAAGCAGAGCCTGTGCCAGCAGAGTCTGTCGATCCAGAGCCTGTGGTGCTGACCCTAGAAGAACAGATCTATCAGTATCTGCTCACCTGCCCAAAAGGGGCACGTCTCTCCCAAATTGAAAGCGACCTCCGATTGCAGCGCAGTCAGGTAGTGGAGGGAGTACGCGGGTTAGCCAAGGAACGTCGTCTTGCCCAGCGCGATCGTCATTTCTTTGCCTTCAAATCAGAAGGGACTGTTTAAGGGAGATAGCTGAAACCTGCCGACCTAGGAGGTTCTGCGATCGCTCCCGGCTCACCTAGGAGACTCCTATGTATTCAACTGCCATGCCTTCCCCCACCGTGGCAAGAGAGTCTAACCGTTCCATGACCACTGCGATGCAAGGTTCTAGCTTGGCAGATGTTTTGGAGCGTGTATTAGACAAAGGAATTGTGATTGCTGGAGACATTTCCGTTTCCGTTGCCCATACTGAATTACTGAATATCCGGATTCGCTTACTCATTTCCTCCGTGGATAAAGCTAAGGAAATTGGCATTAACTGGTGGGAAAACAATCCCCACTTCAGCAGCCAATCCCAAGCGATCCTAGAGCAGAACCAAAAACTCCTCGCCAAAGTTGAACAACTAGAATCCGAACTGCAAGCGCTGAAAGCCTTACCTCAAGCAACCCCTGCGGCTCCAGTTCCTGCTTCAGTTCCCGCGTATCCGCAAGCTGAGGGATCGGTATGACCCTCTCCATTGAGCCGGCTGGAGCATCGTTTAATCTCCAGCCCAATCCTAGCCACAAACCTGACGCAGGACTCGCTCCTCTGTTGCTGACGATCGTTGAACTGATTCGGCAACTGCTAGAAGCTCAGGTCATTCGTCGGATGGATGCGGGTGAATTATCCGAGGCGCAACTCGATCGCGCTGCGGAGAGCTTACAGACGCTCCAGGAGCAGGTTCTCGCTATCTGCAAAATTTTTGATGTGGATCCCGCACAGTTAAATCTAGATCTGGGGGAAATTGGCAGCCTGTTACCCAAATCGGGGGGCTACTATCCCGGACAGACCTCTTCCCAGCCGACGGTTCTCGAACTGCTCGATCGCTTGTTGCACAGTGGGATTGTCCTCCAGGGGAGTGTT
>JAYKGX010000373.1:0-5087 GCA_035285565.1 Synechococcales cyanobacterium | reverse complement strand
TCATTAATTTTAGTCAATTTTTTCCCAGCCAAATTGAGGCCACCCATGAAAACTGAGACTGAAGCATCAATCCATGCATCGATCGTCAATCCATGCATCGATCGTCCCTCTGCCTTCAGTGTCTCCCTTGCCAAGAGTGGAATTGAGGGGGCGAGATTCATCAATTAACGTTAAAAAAAGGACGGCGCAATTGCGTCGCCCTTTTTCATACAGATGTAACAGATGATCACTGCTCAGGAGATGCCGCTCTAGGGTGAGACCACTCGTCTAAAAACTGCTAGCCGAGCTTCTCACTTAAGCCCCAGTTCCCCACTTAACTGGCGAGATACTCCTTCACCATCGCTTTCCGTCGCCGTAGATGATCCAGGGCTTGCCGCTCTAGCTGCCGTACCCGTTCTCGGCTGAGATCTAGCTTTTCGCCCACCTTGGCTAGCGATCGCTCAATGCCATCCTCTAAGCCATAGCGCAGCACCAACACCTGCCGTTGTTGCAGGGGCAAATCTGCCAACAAATTGTGAAGATCCTGCCGCAGTAACTCTTGCGTTGTGCTAATTTCCGGCGAAATTCCGTCATCTTCCAGCAAATCCTGGAGTTCCGTATCTTGGTTATCGCCCACCCGCAGATCGAGCGACACAGGCTGGCGAGACATCAACAGGTAATCCCGGATTTCCGCAGGATCAAGATCCAGTTCTGCCGCAATTTCCGACACATTGGGGCTGCGACCCAGTTCCTGTGCTAGTTCTCGCTGCACCCGCTTAATCTTGTTCAGTTTTTCGGTAATGTGGATTGGCAGTCGAATCGTGCGGCTTTGCTGAGCGATCGCTCGGGTAATCGCCTGCCGAATCCACCAGTAGGCATAGGTGGAAAACTTGTAGCCGCGCGTGGGATCATACTTTTCCACACCCCGTTCCAGCCCTAACGAGCCTTCCTGAATCAGATCCAGGAACTCTAGATTGCGTCGTTGATACTTCTTAGCGATCGACACCACCAAACGTAGGTTGGCTTCAATCATCTTTTGCTTTGCCCGCCGTCCCTTCTGGAAGATGCTGCGTAGCTCTGCCTCCGGTAAATGAACATGGTCGGCTAGCTCGCGATCGGTTGGCTCGTAGGAGAGTTTTTTCGCCAGCTTAGATTTCTTGTCTTGCAGTGCCATCATTTGCTGCACTTGCTTCCCGTAAACAATTTCCTGTTCATGGGTCAGCATAGGCACTCGACCGATCTCATGCAGATACGTCCGGACCATATCTGCCGTATAGGTGGGGGTAGCATTCATTGTAGGTTTGGCAGTGGTCATAGTATGAAAACTCCGTAACGAATGGACGAATCCAGATTGGGAAAGGGTTGCCTCTAGAACCCCCCAGAAAGGGAACACCCTAGGACAATCCGCAAGAATGACGAAGCTGGAAATACAAAGATTGCTGGTCAATCACGACCTGGGCGGTCCCCAATCTCAAACCCAGCGTTTAGGTGCGACTGGTATGGCGGGATGACTGGTAGCTGGTGTGCCTGCGGCTTAGACAGGACTAGGTGTGACTAGGTGTGATAGAACTTGGGCTTCTGGAAAATACACTCGAATCAACAGGTTCAAATCCGGCAGGTCTTGAATCACAGACCTCAAGCAATAGCCTTCAAGAAAGAGGTATCTGGCAAGTCGGTATTCAACAAGCCGGTACCAGCAACAGGTGAGGTGAGAATGTCAGAGAATCAAACTCGTTATGACTTCGTATTAGAATCATAGTATGAATTGCCGATCGCGTAAAGGGGGGGAGATGAAAAAATGAGGTCTAACGGGATGCAGTTCCAACTCGATTCAGGTCTCTTCTGATTATTCAAAACTTTACTGAAAATTGCCGATGATCGGGCTTAGCGATAACCGAACGGTTCAGGGGGGCATGAAGGGGGGTTTCTACACTCACCCTAGGGATATAGGCAATTAGGTGGATTCATGACGGTTCATCACAATAGGACTTATTAAAATACGACGTGACTGGCAAGACGGATTAGAGGAAGAAAATGTTTCCCGATCGCGCCTGAATGATACCTAACTAAGCACTGCTTTGGAGCAGTGCTTATCAATACAACGACCTCGGAATTGCACCTATTCTGGATGTTAGACGAGCTGAAGAAGTTGTGTATCTTAGGGATAATAGCCCCAGGGCGCTGACTTATTTGAATTTCAGAGGGCAACAATAAGAGACAAATTTGTCATACCTTACCAGACTACCTGCTGGTTCGTCTTGCAGATTCTTGCGAATTTTTATTGCTAATGAGAGAGGAAGATGGAGAGGATATTCATGACTTTACCTTATTTCACTTCTACTGCTTCGCTGATATAGCAATCCGAAATCACGCTTGAGAATCAACACTTTAGGATTGTTATGGAGCCAAGGTTCAAATTCACCTATCCTAACAGTACTACATTGTAACATAATGGTCAAGTCCCCGCATCAAAGTAGCTAAAATCCTAGATCAGACTTTGCCGCCGCCGCCGCTTCTAGCAAGGGCTGATCCGGTAGGGTAGACCAATCTGTATCGCCGATTTCGCTGTAGAACCTTTCATCATAGGCACGGGTGCGAATCACCACCGGCATGGGCACTGCATGACCCAGCACCAACGCTTGTTGTTTAGAATCCAGCTTGGCCAGCACCGATCGCAGGGCTTGTCCCCCAGAGACCCCAGTAAAAATAGCATCAATATCTTTTTCATCATTTAAGAGGGCAGTAATCCGAGTTCCAATTTGCGACATCACTTCATTGTCAATTCCAGAAGGGCGCTGATCGACAACCAGGAGTGTGACAAAATATTTGCGCATTTCCCGAGCGATCGTGCCGAAGATCGTCTGACCCACGGTGGCTGGATCGAGGAATCGGTGGGCTTCTTCAATCGTAATCATCAACTGGCGGGGGCGATCGCGGATATTTTTGGTCTGTAAAAACTGTTCGGCTTTCCGCACATAGGCAGCATGGATACGACGGGCGATCGTATTCGTCGCCAACATATAGGAAAGCAGGTTGGACTGAGACCCAAATTCAATCACCACATGCTTGCCCGCCTCAATACAATCCAACACCTGAGCGACGTAGTTGTGGGGACAGGTTTGGCGAATGTATTTTAGTTCTTCCAGGCGAATTAGCTTGCGTTGGAGCGCCATAATGGAGGACTTATTGCCCATCTTGACTTCGCAAAATTCCTGAATTTCCTCATTGTTCATAGTCAACAACCGATTAATCCAGCTTTTGCCAAATTCATTGCGCAGAATCACGGCATTTTCCAAACTGGCTTCCGAGAGGTTCAACTCTCCCCGCACTAGAGCTAAATCTTCGACTTCGATCTGGTCATAGCTGATATAGAGTTCCTGGGCATTGCGCACGCCACGCCGCCGAGTCGATTCTGGATCCAGGGTAAAAATTTCCACTTTGCCGGGAAAGAGCTGGCAGAGACCCTTCACCGTGCTGAACTGTTTGCCTTCACGGGTGGCTTCCCAACCATATTCCGAGTGCATATCAAAAATCAGATTCACCGCCGCCTGTTTGCGCACTACGCCCGCCAGTAAGAGACGAGTTAGGAAGGATTTTCCCGTCCCCGACTTACCAAATACGCCATTACTGCGTTCCACAAAGCGATCGAGGTCTAAGCAAACTGGCACCTCCATATCGATCGGTTGACCGATGGCAAAATTTCGCCGTAGCGGATCATCTTCCCAACCAAAGACAGCGCGGAAGTCGCGATCGCTAGCATCGTAGACCTGACTGAAATGGCTGGGAATCGTTTTGACGGGTAATAGCTCTATGTCAGCGTTGGTATTGGCTTCATAGGATGCCAGTTTAGAGGATGTGGATGAGGGGGATTTTTTGCTCTTAGACTTGGGGGCTGGAGATGGCTCCGGGGCAGCTTGCCGTTTTTCATCCAGAATCATCAGCATGGGCGACAGATCGATCGTGCCGTAGGTGCCTGTGCCTGCCAAGACTTCCTGCAAAAACGTATTACTCGGGTCAGGAGGATTCGCCAAAATGCGTTGACTGGAAGTCCCCAAAGACACATCCGTCAGCATACAGAAAAAGCGCGATCGCGCCCCCTGCACGACCAGAAACTTACCCACCCGCATTTCCTCAACGGACACATCCGGATGGAGGCGAACTTCAATCCCTTTGCTGAGGGAACCTTGAATAACGGAGCCAAGGGGTTTTTCTGGATGCATGGGAGAAATCAGACCAAGGGGAATGAGGCTGCGAGCAATGAGACCGAAGCAGAGGATGCTGAAATCAATACCACCAAGAGCGCATGTACCATCTGCGTTTTTTAGCCTAACACAGGTACAACACTCGCTCATCGCTCATTTGCAGGTGCTAATTTTGCAGGTGCTAATTTTGCGGGCCCTAATAGCTAATTTGCAGGGTCACTGTGGCATCCACCTGTTGCTCGCCGCCCATGACTGGCGTAGTGGCATCGGCCGATCGCATCGCTTTAAAATTCGCTTCCATCATGGGGCGAGGGGGAGGCGTTGCAGCGCCATTAATTTGAATTCCAACAATTTCCTTGGGGGTAAAATTCAAGGCAGACAGAACTGCTTGGGCTTGAGCTTGGGCATCTTTGGTGGCTTTAGCCAGGGCGAGTTTTTGGGCAGCGGCGATCGCCTCTTCCGTAGCGGAAAAACTAATGCCATCAATCCGACTGGCTCCTGCTTTCACCGCTTCATCCATCAGATCTCCGGCTCGGTTGGTTGCAGTCCGAAAACTCACCATATTAGAAGCACTATAGCCCGTCAGGGTTTGACTGCCGTTGTCATAACGGTAAATGGGGCTGAGGTTAATTCCTGTGGTTTCCAGTTTTTCCACATTGCGACCCTTGAGGAAATTCACCACCGAGGTAGAACGCTGCGCCACGATCGCCTGCACTTCCCCAGCAGTTTTACCCTGGGCTTCTACGCCGAGCCGTACCTGGGTCAAGGTGGTTTGCAGAGTTTCGACACCGCGTCCAGTTACGCTGAGGGTTCGCATGGTTCGTTCTTGAGCCTGGGCAACAGGAGTGATTGGGAAGATGGGGAGAGCGATCGTCATGAGGGTGGCGGCGATCGGTAGGATAGCCA
>JAYKGX010000372.1:0-2707 GCA_035285565.1 Synechococcales cyanobacterium | reverse complement strand
ACCCAGTGAGTCTGCACGAGGGCGAGTTGACTTTTACGAGATCCAATCCGAATTGTACGAGTGGCTGTCAGGGACATATCTACCAGGAGCGATATAAATCAGGTTTTCAAGTGAGGACGCAATGCTAAACCGACAAGAACCCAACACCACACCCAGCAAGAGGCTCAGGGGCGATCGGAGAATCTATCAATTTTTCCTAACATCCACGGCTTATCACTCTTTCAACCTTACCGCACTGTGTCCCCTGCTTTGTGCCCAGACCCCAGGGAAAACATTACAGATGATTAAGCGATGGATTCAGCGATCGCCCCTTTGGCTCAACGTCACACTGTGCAGAGGAGATCGTCAAATTTGACGGATCCGCACCTCAGAAAGACGATCGCGGTGGGGAGGCTGGCGTTTTCCACTGGGTACCAGCAAATGAACCCTTTAGCCCGATTGGTCTCATGATCCAAATTTCTCTAGCAATTTACAGCCATTTGTTAGATCAATAAGCCACGTCCCCCTCTCCCCCCCTCTCCTCATTCAAACTGTGTTGCACCCAACTCAAAATTGCTGTAAAGATGCGGTTGACTCACAAGGGTTTAAGCACAGTGTATTTTACCAATCATGTATTTTACAACTTTGGCAACGATCGCTTCATCATTCGTTCAGTTTTGTGCGATCGCCACAGGTGTACAGTTCATCATAAATGGTGCGAATGTATAACTTTGATGGCATTTCTATCTATCCTTTTCCGATTTTTGGTCACGGTTGGGAGGGGGAACTGGAACAAGTATGTCAAATCAAGTTGATACCTCCTATGACCTGCATTACTTTAGATGAATGCTCAAATAAGATCAGCTAAATGAGAGCCGCTAACTACCGCAATATCTGGGTTCCTGGAATAGTTGTACACAATTCTTCATATCTTTTTTGTAGTGAACCGTCAGCGATAGAGCGATCGCCAACGTTTATAAAATGAAACATAGCTGGATATTAATTGCACAAAAATTGCACAAACAAACTGTTTCAATCAAATTCAGTGGTAAATCACTACGTTGAGCCTTGCCAAAATAATAAAAATGATTAGCAAGGCTTGGATTTTTTGCACAACATGAAAATATTCAGGCGAATCTGAATTGATAAGCGCTGAAAATGTTTCGTGGAAAATGCAAAATTCAAGGTTGACCAAAACTCTAAAAACTTAATCTTTCAATCGGGAGATAGTTGCATGTTAGATGCATTCACAAAAGTCGTTTCTCAAGCAGATGCACGCGGCGAATACGTCAGCGCAGGTCAGATTGATGCATTGTTGGCAATGGTGAAGGATGGTCCTAAGCGCTTAGATGTGGTCAACCGCATCACAGGGAACGCTTCTGCGATCGTTGCGAATGCAGCTCGTTCTTTATTTGATGCTCAGCCTCAGTTGATTGCTCCTGGCGGCAATGCTTACACCAACCGTCGTATGGCTGCTTGCTTGCGTGATATGGACATCGTTTTGCGCTATGTCACCTACTCTGTGTTCACCGGAGATGCTAGCGTTCTGGATGATCGTTGCTTGAATGGTCTACGGGAAACCTACTTGGCTCTGGGTGTGCCGGGTGGTTCGGTAGCAGAAGCCGTTAACCAAATGAAGGCCGCCGCGATCGCAATTGCTAACGATCGTAACGGTGTGACCCAAGGGGATTGCAGCTCTCTGATGGCTGAATTGGGTGCCTACTTCGATCGTGCAGCCGCTGCTGTTGGCTAAAACTGACCCACTAAGACTGGTTGACTCAGACTAGTTGGCGTTGATGCGTTCATCGCCCCTTTCATTCTCACAACATTGATTCAATTTGAGGTTTAGTTAGATTATGAAAACCCCACTTACCGAAGCGGTCGCTGCTGCTGATTCCCAAGGACGTTACCTGAGTGCTGTTGAACTGCAAGTTGCATTCGGTCGTTTCCGCCAAGCAACCGCTAGCTTGGAAGCTGCCAAAGCACTGAGCGGCAAAGCATCTTCCTTAGCAGAAGGGGCTGCCAACGCTGTTTACCAAAAGTTCCCCTACACCACCCAAATGCAGGGCAACAACTTTGCCTCCAGCGCTCGCGGTAAAGCCAAGTGCGTTCGTGACATCGGCTACTACATTCGCATGGTGACCTACTGCCTCGTTGCAGGTGGTACCGGTCCCATGGATGATTACCTGATCGCCGGGGTTGCTGAAATCAACCGGATCTTTGATCTGTCTCCCTCCTGGTATGTGGAAGCTCTGAAGTACGTCAAAGCAAACCATGGCTTGACGGGTGACCCTGCTGTGGAAGCAAATTCCTACATTGATTACGCAATCAACGCACTCAGCTAAGCGTTAAACCTTTACCCAGACTGCGATCGTCAATTGCCGGACTCCTGAATTTGAGATTCCTGCTTTGTCGATCGTGCTCTGGGTAAAATTTTTCTTGCGATAAACCTTTTAATCAGGAGCTTATCATGACCAGTGCAATGACAGCTCGGCAGTTAGGGATTGAGCCATTCGCTTCGACCGCCCCTGTGGAATTACGCATACATGCGAGCGACGGGGACAAACAAGCCGTTATTTTGGCGGCCTATCGTCAGGTGTTTGGGAATGAACATTTGATGGCAGCCGAGCGATTGACCAGTGCGGAATCTCTGCTGAAACAGGGTAACTTGTCCGTACGGGAATTCATCCGCGCCTTGGCAATGTCGGAGCTATACCGTTCTAAATTT
>JAYKGX010000371.1:0-4048 GCA_035285565.1 Synechococcales cyanobacterium | reverse complement strand
GATCGCAATGACGTAAAACCCAACCAGAATTTTGCTTCCAGGCATTTAGTATCGCCAGAGATTACCCCCTCATTAGCACAGCTTCAGGGACAGCCCCCCCTTCGTTTGGGAGTCATGGCATCGGGCAATGGGAGCAATTTTGAAGCGATCGCCCAGGCTATCCAATCCAGGCAACTCAATGCTCAAGTGGCGGTGTTAATCTATAATAATCCCAATGCCAAGGTGGTAGAACGGGCTGAACGCTATGGGACTCCCACCGTGCTGCTCAATCACCGCGAGTTTGCCCACCGAGAAAGCTTGGATCAAGCGATTGTAGAAACCTTAAAAACTGCCCAGGTGGAGTGGTTGATTATGGCAGGGTGGATGCGGATTATTACCCATGTGTTGATTGATGCCTTTCCCCAGCGCATTCTCAATATTCACCCAAGTTTATTGCCCAGCTTTAAAGGCAGCCACGCGGTGGAACAAGCACTCCGGAGCGGTGTTAAGTTAGCAGGCTGTACGGTGCATTACGTCGTGCCGGAGGTGGATAGTGGGGAAATTCTGATGCAGGCAGTGGTGCCAGTCTTGCCAGACGATACGGTGGAAACCCTACAAAACCGGATTCAAGTGCAAGAACATCGAATTTATCCAGCGGCGATCGCCCTAGCAGCAGCACGTGAGCGTCATTAAGCCAATTTTACCCAGTGGGAATTGATACGCAGGAGTTGATCTGACTGGCTATCTGCCTTGAGAGAGATGTGCAGAGGAAAAAAATAGGCGATGATACTTGCAGATTGAGAAGCTAATTGTCTAGCACAAGGGCAGTCCAAACCGGGTAGGGACTGCTTTTTTATTTCAAATTTTCTATGACGGTAGTTAAGATCTGGTAGCTTTGGGAACGTAAAGCTTATTCAATCCATGCATCCAATTCTGCCCCGCGATCGTACTATGAAACGAAGGATGCTCTAGACCCCATGCCCTAATCAGTTGAGAACAAGACATTGAGTCAGCAGGTTCAGACAAGCGGAACTTCCCAACTTTCCCCCGAAGTTGCACAGCAGTGGTCAGAAGATCGCCTGCTGGTGGAGCGCTTGGTGCAGCAGGATCAGTCAGCGCTTTCGGCCCTGTACGATCGCTACGCCAGGGTGGTTTATTCGATCGCCTACCGTAGTTTGGGTTCCGTGGAAGAGAGTGAGGAAGTGGTTCTGGATGTCTTTTCCCAGGTTTGGAAGACTGCAGAACGCTACGATGCTAGCAAAGCCAGGGTCGATAGTTGGATCTTTATGATGGCGCGCAGTCGAATTTTAGATCGGCTCCGAAAGGTGCAGCGCGTTGGCAAGATTGAAGCCGCTTCGGTGGAGATTGCCGTTCAGGAGCCAAAGACAGAATCTGACCCTGTGGAAAGCTTAGCAGTCCGCGAACGGCGGAAGCAGGTGTTTGCAGCGCTCGCCCAACTGCCCCCGGAACAGCGCCGCGTGATTGAACTAGCTTATTATCAGGGGCTAAGCCACAGCGAAATTGCCAACCTGACCCAACTCTCTTTGGGAACGGTTAAGACACGAATTCGTCTGGGTTTAAGTAAGCTCCGCAATTTACTAGTCGAATTGACCTAAAATATACAGCCCGAATGCTAAACCCCGAATGCTAAACAATGTTGAACCCTGCTTTTGTGAATTAGCTCCCCTCTATGCGTTGGATGTGCTAGAGGAGCGCGATCGCGTTTGGGTAGACCATCAAATTCAGGAATTACCAGAACTCCAGGCAGAACTCCAGGATTTTCAACTCGCGGTGACTGCGATCGCCTACGCAACCCCTCCAGTCCCTTTAGCCCCAGCACTCAAGTCCCGTTTGTTCGATCGCTTAGAACTGACTTCGCCTGAACAAAGCGCACCCGAGCCTGTCTCCATCCCTGATGTAGCCCCATTGCCTGATGTAGCCCCATCCCAGCCTGATCTGCGGCAGACCTTGAAAACGGTGCGATCGCAGAACTTGAAGTGGCGTGCAGGTCGCATTGCAGGGGTGGAAATTGCTGTATTGCACTTGGATCCAAAGCGACGGGAAGTCACTAGTTTGCTGCGGGCAGAGGCGGGTGTGGTCTATCCCACCCATATCCATGCTCAGTTTGAAGAAATCTATATGCTGTTTGGTGATTTGCGAGTGGGCGATCAGACCTACTGGGCAGGTGATTTCCTGCGATCGGAACAGGGTTCTGCCCATGCTCCTTCCACGGAAACGGGTTGCATGTTCATCGTGCGGACTTCTCTAGATGATGAATATCCCACTCCCGCCAGCCAGGTTCTCGCGCACTAAACGTGTCAGGACTGAGTTTGCAGACTGCGATAATGTTGTTGCAAGTCTGCGATGGTAAACACCGCCTGAAATTTCAACCCCTGGGCTGCATAGAATTCTGCTCCCCCCTGTTGGCGATCGACCAGGGAAATGACCTGATTCACCTGATAGCCTGCTGCCCGTAATCGTTCTACCGCCTTCATTGCGGACTGCCCAGTGGTGACCACATCCTCTAGCACCACGACCTCACTTCCAGGGGGCAGAGTGGGACCTTCAATATAAACTTGGGTGCCATGCCCTTTCGCCTCTTTGCGCACAATTAAAGGAGTCAGCGATCGCCCCTCGTAGGTGGCTACCACACTGGTTGCGGTCACCAGTGGATCAGCGCCTAGGGTTAAGCCTGCCACGGCGATCGCTTCAGCGGGCACCAACGCCAAGAGCACTCGCCCCACCCCCACTCCCCCCTGGGGATGCAAAGTCACCTGTTTGCCATTGATGTAGTAGGAACTCCGTTGCCCAGAAGAGAGCAAAAAGTCCCCTTCTTGGTAAGCAGCTTGGCAAAAGAGATTGAGCAGGTGATCGCGGAGGTGGGGCAGATCAGCCGTCGCCCAGGAAAAGTTGGATTGCGTCATATCAATTTTTTGGGCAAGCTAAAATAGCTAGAATTGACCATCGTTGATCATACTCTGAATTGATCGGCTACCATGAATCGATCGGTCTGAAATAGAACACTTCCAGTACAACACTTCAAGGACAAATTGGTATGGGCGCAAAACTAACTGTCATTGGTAGCGCGATCGTTGTGGCGATCGCGTCTTTTCCCCTAGCAGCACAGGCACAGGATCGGGCAATGCCGATCTTCCGACCCCAGGAAACTCCAGACGAGGCGATGGAACGCGAGTATTTTGATCACGCCAAGTCCATTCTCAATAGCCAAGACTTCTCCTCTGCAAGGACTTTTGGCACCGTCTTTGGGGTTCCTGGGTTCCCCGAAAATTTGATTATTAGGGATAACAAGAGTGTTCACCGCCTATATCGCTATCTGGTAGAGCAGCAGGCGAATCGGGATCCCGTTCTGCGCAGCGCTGACTTGAACAATCCGTTTAATGTCTCCATCCAAACCCTGCCTGCTTCCAGCCGTGGGCGGATTAGTAGTGGAGAGTTGATTTTCGATCGCGTTCCTGCTGCTGCTCCGGCTCCTACCCCAGCGGAACCGATCGCGGAACCGACTAATCCTACACCGGCACCCGATCCTAGTTCTAACGAACGGCAACCTGTGGAAGCTAAGTTTTAACCAGGCTCCATTGGCTGACCTATTTCATTAGAATCTTTGATATCAATGCATCCAAAGCGCTTCGCCTCCATCAACGGCAAGAGCCTTGGATGTTCTATTTTGGATGGTCTATTGATATTTTTTCGACAACAAAGAGCTGAGATATCAAAGCGCCTGAACTCTATCACCTTTCTATCTATTTTTCATCATTTAACGGGATTGACGGGGCTCGAACCCGCAACTTCCGCCGTGACAGGGCGGTGCTCTAACCAATTGAACTACAATCCCTTGAGTTGCTTAGCTCAGCCCTTCGCTTGACTTCGCCAGAATCTATAATTGCAGATAGTTAGGTGATTTGTCAAACACTTTCCTAAAACTTTTTGGAAACCCGGTCTAGAACGGGAGAGGGGTGTTAGGGTGATGGCAGGGGTATGATGCTCCAATGCTGCTCTGTAAGCTTTTTTCTATGCGATCGCTGGCTGAAATTAACGAAAAAATCCTGGC
>JAYKGX010000370.1:0-5701 GCA_035285565.1 Synechococcales cyanobacterium | reverse complement strand
AAGTTCGTCATCAAAAGATGATGAGATTTATCATTTTCTTAAGATTGCTTGATGGAATTGACTGACCGAGCGATTTGCCTGAAATAATGTAAGGACATTCAACTACTTCAGAATTGCTTGGGTTTAGAGCCTGTCAATGAACCCATTTGCTGTACCCATTCGTCAATCAACTGCAGAAGTAAATTCCTGACAACACTCAGAATAGTAGCGATGAACTATGGCGATCGAAGCTAGTGGGGATCGAATCTTGACCGATCCACATTTTTAGCGATTCAGACCATTGCATCATCATCCCATGACTCATCATTATCAGTTCTATAGCAATCCTCTTTCAGTTGTAAAAGTGGGACAGGCTTCTAGCCTGTGCAGGCAGAATTTCGCCCCACCAATCAATTAGGATTGCTGTATATCCGCTGCGATCGTAGCGGATTTTAGGCTTTCATCTCTTCTCGTTACAGCCTGGAGAGAGATTGGCACAGGATTGACCAGAGATTTCAGGTTTACTTCGCAGAGGGTTCTAGCGATTGTCGTTTTATTGCGATTTTGTTGTTCTCAAAATATTAAAGGCTGCACTAACGTTTTGAATTGCCCCACGCATTCGTAGAGGAATCCATTCATGCCGATTACTCCAACTTATCCAGGCGTTTATATCGAAGAAATTCCGAGTGGTGTGAGAACCATTACCGGAGTTGCAACTTCGATTACTGCATTTATCGGCTCTGCGCTCAAAGGTCCCGTCAATCAACCCACAACAGTTCAAAGCTTTGGTGAATTTGAACGCTTATTTGGGGGACTGTGGGTCACCAGTGCCATGAGCTATGCCGTTCAGCAATATTTTCTCAATGGTGGTTCAGAGGCATTAATTATTCGGGTGGTGGGGGAAAAGGCTAGTTCTGCCATAGGGGGCGGCGATGGATTTAGCTTGAGGGCAGCGAGTCCTGGTGCCTGGGCGAATGGCTTGAAGATTAACCTCGATCGCAACACCTCCGATCGCACCAATGCCAAGTTATTTAATCTACAGGTGATCCAGCAAATCACACCAGACAATGCCATCACCCTAGAAGTCTTCCGCAATCTCTCCACCGATACCAATTCACCTCGGTTCGCCACCAAAGTTCTGCAACAGCAATCGGCGATCGTGAATCTCACAGCCCTGCCAGCCGATGCACCCAGCGACAATAAATCCTACAGTTTGAGCGGTGGAGCCGATGGAGATGCTCCCACTTATAGCAGTGCTTACAAAGGCAATGAAAATGATAAAACAGGGCTATATGCCTTGGAAAATGCCGATCTCTTCAACCTACTGTGTATTCCACCCAGGGCAAGAGGCACCACGGTGGCAGGTGATTCAGCCGGATCGCAATTACTCGCAGATGCATTAGCCTATTGCAAAAAACGGCGCGCCTTGTTGATTGTTGATCCTCCTTCAAGTTGGAGCAAACCCGCCGATGTGCGAGGTAATTCGGGGGTTGATAGTTTAGGTCTGCGGGATGAAAATGCAGCCGTTTACTATCCAGAAGTTCTGTTGTCTGATCCCTTACAAGAAAATCGTTTGGAGAGTTTCCCGCCCTGTGGTGTGGTGGCAGGCATTATGGCACGCACGGATGCCCAACGCGGAGTTTGGAAAGCTCCAGCAGGGATTGAAGCGACCCTCTTGGGCGTAAAGCAACTGGCGTACAAACTCACCGATGGCGAAAATGGTCAACTGAATCCCCTAGGGGTCAACTGCCTACGCTCCTTCCCGGTGTATGGCAATATCGTCTGGGGCGCAAGAACCTTGGAAGGAGACGATCGCCTTGCTTCTGAGTGGAAATACATTCCCGTTCGCCGCATTGCCCTCTTCCTAGAAGAAAGCCTCTATCGTGGAACGCAATGGGTCGTATTTGAACCCAATGATGAACCACTGTGGGCACAAATTCGCTTGAACATCGGTGCCTTTATGAATAACTTATTCCGTCAAGGCGCTTTTCAAGGGAAAACCCCACGGGAAGCCTATTTCGTCAAGTGCGACAAAGAAACCACAACCCAGAACGATATCGATCGAGGCATCGTCAACATTGTTGTGGGATTTGCACCTTTGAAGCCTGCCGAATTTGTCATCATCAAGTTCCAACAGATTGCTGGACAGATCACGACATAGAATGAAGAGTTAAGACTGTAGAAAGGCTGGAGGCTAATTCGATCGTAATACCAAATCAACTAGTTATTGCTACAGATCCGATCCCCCTAAATCCCCCTTATCAAGGGGGATTTCAAACCAAAAAGTAAACGTGAATGAGTCTAACGACGATCGCTGAACACTTTAATTTGGCTCAGTTCCCTTATTAAGGGGGCTAGGGGGATTCCCGTTCCGGGAGGCTGCGCCAACGGATCGCCCGACGATCGCTGAATACTTTAATTTGGCTCAGTTCCCCCTTATTAAGGGGGCTAGGGGGATCGGACGGATCGCCAGGATATACGCGCCTCACACCTGAGTTGAGGAAAGGAGCGATCGAATCTGTAGCGTTAATTCATGGATTTGGTATTAATGAAGGAGAGAAGGAGATCTTGACTCACTTTGCGATCGATGTTTCAGATTTCAGCCTTGGGGTGAGGAATGCTCACTCTGACACCCTGGAGCGGGGGATTGTTGACCCTGATGAATCTTTATTATTGCTAGCGAGGTTGCAATGGCTCAGTTTAGTGTGAATGCTCAACGGTTTGATCCCTATAAGAATTTCAAGTTTCGAGTGAAGTGGGATGGGCGCTATGTGGCAGGGATTAGTAAAGTGGGGGCGCTGAAACGGACGACAGAAGTGGTCACCCATCGTGAAGGGGGAGATCCCAGTAGTGCGCGGCATTCGCCCGGTCAGAGTAAGTACGAGCCGATTTCATTAGAACGGGGAGTCACCCACGATAAGGACTTTGAACAGTGGGCCAATAAGGTGTGGAATTTTGGTTCCGGTTTGGGAGCAGAGGTCTCGCTGAAGGACTTCCGCAAGGATATCATTATCGAAGTGTACAACGAAGCAGGGCAATTGGCGATCGCCTACAAGGTTTTTCGTTGCTGGGTTTCAGAATTTCAAGCCCTACCGGAACTGGATGCCAGCGCCAATGCGATCGCCATTCAGAGCATTCAATTGCAAAACGAAGGATGGGAGCGCGACTATGACGTAACAGAACCGAGTGAACCCAGTTTCCTAGAACCCGCTTAGGCACCAGACTGCAATCACCTCTAATTTTGTAGGTTGGGTTCAGACTTCCAAAACTCAACCTACATAGGTTATTTTATCCGTGATTCTGAGTGATGAAACTTTCTCAGTCCTAGAACTTGCTCAATTCATCCCATGCATTCACTATCGGGTCAACAAATTTTACAGATTTGGGAGCAGGGGCAATTTTTGCATCCACTTGATCAGGCTTTGACGATTTTAGCCACAGCACTCCCCGATCGCAGCTTAGAGGCATTGGCGCAATTACCGATCGGTCAACGGGATGCCTATTTGTTATTGCTGCGAGAAATGACATTTGGATCGCAATTAGAAAGTTGTGCCGCCTGTCCTCACTGCCGAGAATTGTTGGAGTTTTCTCTACAAACTCAGGAGATACGACTGATTGAGCCAGATCAGTTTACGCCTCCCAATTTGCACTGCAAAACAGAACAGCATTCTCTGCAATTTCGGTTGCCAAATAGCCAAGATTTAGCGGCTGTGATTCATTCTCATCCCTTAGAACTGGCACAGCAGCAATTAGCGCAGCGTTGTTTAGAAACTGTTCCATCTGATAGTCAAGCGATCGCACTTCTTTCTCCTGAGGTGATTGATCAGTTTTCTCATCAGGTGAGTGAATTGGATCCCCAGGCAGAATTACTATTGGATTTACAATGTCCTGCCTGTGGGCATGAATGGCAAGTGGTCTTCGATATAGTCAGCTATTTTTGGACAGAACTGACGGCTCAGGCAAAACGACTATTGCAAGAAGTTCATATCCTAGCCAGGGCTTATGGATGGTACGAGGCAGAGATTTTAGCCCTCAGTCCCCTCCGACGAAAACTTTATTTAGAGAGAGTGCTTGGGTAAGTAGCGTGCAATGTTTCAATCGCCCTAAATCTCTCTTCATCAGGGAGACTGCAAACCAAAAAATTGACCAAACATTGGGAGCGAGATGATGAGTGGCAGTACCATTTTAAACCACCTAATTACCCGATCGCAGGGGCGACTCCCGAGTCTTCAACCTCGCATGATGTCTATTGGGATGCCTGCAGCTTGGAGCGATACAGCATTTGACTTAATGAATCATGAACCTGTAAAACATGAATTACAAGCTCCAGGGTCTGAACCTTCAAGCAGCACACCGACGAATTTAGCCACAACAGATTCACAAATTGGCTTACCGCCATCAACACCATCAAGGTCAAAGATATCAAAACTCGTTAATTTGCAAAAAACACAATCTTCCCTTTATCCTGCATCAAATGCAGCCATCACACGAGTTGCCGATCTCTCAACTCCGATCGCGCCTAATTTGCCTGTTAGCAATGCGATCGCGCCTGATTTCAATTCACCGGATGCGCCATCTGTCCTGGCAGAATCTAATATATCCCATTCATCTGATTTAAATCGATCGCCTTCACCACAAAACCATCGTCCAGATATGCTGTCGGAAATGGGGGATGAAATGGTGCGATCGCCTTTTCCCGCCAATCGCCGTAGAGACGTTCCGCCGGAACGTCTCTACCCATTTGCCCCCCCCGATCGCCCAGATATGCCAGCGGAAATGGGGGATGAAATGGTGCGATCGCCTTTTCCCGCCAATCGTCGTACAGACGTTCCGCCAGAAATGGGGGATGAAATGGTGCGATCGCCTATGCCCACCAATCGTCGTGCAGATTTTCCGCCCAATCGTCGTACAGACGTTCCGCCGGAAATGGGGGATGAAATGGTGCGATCGCCTTTTCCCGCCAATCGTCGTGCAGATATGCTGTCGGAAATGGGGGATGAAATGGTGCGATCGCCTTTTCCCGCCAATCGTCGTGCAGATATGCTGTCGGAAATGGGGGATGAAATGGTGCGATCGCCTATGCCCACCAATCGTCGTACAGACGTTCCGCCGGAAATGGGGGATGAAATGGTGCGATCGCCTATGCCCACCAATCGTCGTACAGACGTTCCGCCGGAACGTCTCTACCCATCTATTACGCCAAATCTGCAAATATCTGCCCATTTTTCGCCACCCCCGCCGCCGCCACCCATCCACATCACCATCGGACGCATTGAAATTCGTGCAACTTCTCCTGCGGCACCCCCGGTGCGATCGCGCCCTGCCCCAGTTGAACCCCAAACCTCTCTGGCAGACTACCTCAAAACTCGCAATGGAGGGAATCGATGAGTAATGCCCTTGCCCTCGGTGCAGTGACTGCTGTCATTCGTAGCCTATTGGAAAATGGATTAATTCGCCAAGGTATTGCGGGAAGCTTAGGCGAAACACCTCGCATTACAGCCCTTGCCCCAACACTGGAAGAAGGCGGACGAAGCGCACAGGGCAAAGATCGCTTAAATTTATTCATGTATCAGGCAACTCCCAATCCGGGTTGGCGAAATGTGGGAACTCGCACTCGCAATAGTGAGGGCGATCGCGTTGCTAATCCTCCCTTAGCACTGGATCTACACTATTCCTTAACCGCCTATTCCCAGGAAACATTTCATGCCGAAATCATGTTGGG
>JAYKGX010000369.1:0-5218 GCA_035285565.1 Synechococcales cyanobacterium | reverse complement strand
AGGCATTCAACAATGGACACTCTTCCCCCTCTCCCCAACTCGTCTCGCCGATTGTTCCAGCGATCGCCGCGCTCTTTTCAAACTGGATTGGTGCTCTGGCAGGTGGTGTTGGGTTTAGCGATCGCAGGAGGCGCATTACTGCTGGTGTTGCCCAATTGGCTCAATAGCGTTGTAGGTTGTGGCAATAAAGCCCGAAGTGCAGAGGCAAGGCTCACCCTGGGTGGCATGAACCGTCTTCAGGAAGCCAATTATTTGGAAAAAGGACAATTTGTCAGCACGATGGCGCAGATGATGGCATTGGGAGGCATCAACCCCAGTTCCAACTATACTTACCAGGTGCGATCGATGTCCCAAAGTGCGATGTCCCAAAGTGCGATGTCCCAAAGTGTGATCTCTCCAGGGTCTGTCTCCCCAGTTCCAGCAGCTCAACCTCAGGTGAACCAGACAGTACCGCCCCGACTCGTGCGAGGGATGGTGCATTATGCTGAAGTGCGGGCTGAACGCTTGGTGCAGCAAAAGTCCTTTTTGGGCTGGCAATGGCAGGAACCGAGTCCCCATCAGTACTACAACTTTGTCAGTGCCGTCATTTCCCGTTGGGATGCCCAAGGTCGCCCTGGAACGATCGCCATTCTTTGCCAAGCCGAGCAACCGGGCAACCAACCAGTTTCCGAACCGCTCTACCAAGGAGGCGTATTGACCTGTGGGGCTGCTACAAAAGAAGTGAAGTAGAAGAGCAGTGAAGTAGCTTGCCCTGAAAGCTCACACTGAAAGCTCACACTGAAAGCCCGCTGAGTTCCAACCTGTTAGGAGTTCCCGATGCAGATTCCCCTTCCAGCCCACCCCACTCAAGAAGCTCAACCCCTTCAGTCCACCGCTGAGCCTGATATCCTTCCCGTAGAGTCTCATGCAACCGAGATTGCTGCCTCGATCGCCACTCCTGCTGATTCAGAGCGATCGCACCTTTCCCCAGTGCTGAAGATTTTGCTGGCGATCGCGTTGGGGCTTGTAGGAACAGGGGTTCTGACGATCGGCAGTCTTTACGCCTTGAGTTGGGTCTTGACAGAGGTCATGGGACCCGATATTTGCAAACCACTCCCGGCTCCGGAACAAGTAGCTCCTCCTAATAGGCAACCCGCTCAAACAATCCCTAAAAGCTAAAACACCCTCAAAACGCATAACCATGACCTACCAGGCGAGTCGTTCCCAGGTGAGCGATCGCGCTGAGGACAGATGCCAACGTAGCAGATGCCCCGAACCATCGCGGAAGTCCGTTGACAGTCCGATCGCGCGGCGGGAGGCAGTGGTGGCTAAAGCGATCGCTTGTTCCACGGTGCAGAGATTCCACTGGATTAAATTCTGTACGCCTTCTAATAGGGAGACCGTCGTACCCGCTAAGGTGCCATTTTCCAGTCTCGCCGTTCCCTGACGCACTTCAATTTGGCGGGTATCCCAGGGATAGCAACCATCGGGCAGACCCAGGGGAGCCAGAGCGTCGCTGACCAGGAACAGCCCCCGATCATAATCACTCGCCTTGAGCAACAGATCCAGCATCAGAGGGACGACATGTTCTCCATCGGCAATGACTCCACAGGCAACAAGGGGATCCGCGATCGCCGCCCCTAAAAGTCCTGGTTCCCGGTGGTGCAGTCCCGGCATGGCATTGAAGGCATGGGTGACCATCGTAGCCCCTTGGGCAAAGGCTTGTTGGGCTTGTTGGCTCGTCGCGAGGGAATGTCCTAGGCTGACGGTGATCCCCAGCGATCGCAGATAGGGAATGACGGTTCCCGTGGAATCCATTTCGGGCGCTAGGGTGATGATTTTGACCAAGCTGGCATAGTCGCCCAACACCTGTTTAACCGTCTCCACCGTCAAGGGTTGGATGAAGGCTTCTGGATGGGCACCCCGTTTGACTGGATTCAGAAAAGGACCCTCTAGGTGAACACCGAGAATTTGAGCGGTTGGGCGATCGCTCGCTTGAGAATCCCTGGGGTGGAGGGCAGCCGTTGGGGCAAGGGTTTGGGCGATCGCGGCGAGGGACTGATGAATTTGCTGGGTGGAGGTGGTCACCAGGGTTGGACAATAGCCATCAACACCTTGTTGCCAGAGGAACGTCCCAATTTTTTGCAGGAAAGGCGCATTCTCCAGGGTCAGATCCGGAAAGGCCAGCCCTAAAGCCCCATTAATTTGCAGATCAATGCCCCCCTGGGAGATCCAATCCCCTGCCACATCCAAAATTGGACAGTTCGATGATTCAACTGGGGTTGCCATGTCTTCGATCGCTGGGGTGATCGCTAGAATGCGATCGCGGCTGAGTAGCAGGTTTTGTCGTCCCGCATAGCCAGCAATCTGCGCATTGGTGATCTGAAGAGTCTCTGCCATAGGAGAGTAGGGAAGGCGATAGGAAACAGAACTGCTAGAAACCTCAAAGCATTCTACAATTTCCACTCCCAATTTCCCTTAGAATTGCACCCAGACTGTTTGGGAGGAAAGCACAAAAGAACGATGACTCAACCTATGATTCAACCGTTGGTGGGCATTATCATGGGCAGTGATTCCGATCTGCCAACGATGCAAGCGGCGATCGCCGCCTGTGAAGAATTTGGCGTTGCCTGCGAAGTTGGGATTGTCTCTGCCCATCGCACCCCCGATCGCATGGTGGACTATGCAAAAACAGCCCATCAGCGCGGTCTGAAGGTGATTATTGCGGGCGCTGGGGGAGCCGCGCATTTACCCGGCATGGTGGCTTCTTTCACACCCTTACCTGTGATTGGAGTTCCTGTGCAGACCAAAACGCTACAAGGGGTGGATTCACTCTATTCCATTGTCCAGATGCCTGCGGGAATTCCAGTGGCAACCGTGGCGATCGGCAATGCACGCAATGCTGGATTACTAGCCATTAGGATTCTAGCCACCCACGATCCAACTTTATTAGAGAAGGTAATTGCCTACCGGGAAGAACTAGAGCAGATGGTCTTAGCTAAACAAGCCAAATTAGAAGAAATTGGCTATGCCCAATACCTGGCTAATGAGCTGTAATACGCCCAAGAGTGCGAGAGGAAATACCACTCTCATAGCTCAACACGAGTTATTTCAGCTTGCGCTCAAGTCCTCTGATTCAATCCCTGATTACATCAGTTTGCGTCCTTTGAACTTGCTGACAAAATTGTTTCAGAGATTACATCAGTTTGTGTCCTTTGAACTTGCTGACAAAATTGTTTCAGAATTGCTAGTTCTTCGTCAGAAATTCTAATTGTGATCGCTGTTTTACCCATTGCTCTGTATTGCGATTTGCAATATGACTATTGCATGAGAATCGCTTACCAGTATCGCTTACTCGCAAAGACTTTCACTACAAAGCAGCGAAAAAGCTTTTATCTCAAGGGAAACACGTTGCACATGAAAAGCTGAATATCAAAGGACTGACCAAATCGCGATTGGCAAAGTCGGTGAATGATGTTGGTTGGGGTCAATTCCTGCAAATTCTCTCAATCAAAGCTGAAAAAGCTGGGTTGCGAACCGTTGCAGTGAATCCAAACGGCACAAGTCAAGACTGCTCAAATTGCGGTCACAAGGTCAAGAAAGAACTATCCGACCGTTGGCACTCCTGCCATCACTACGGGTGCAGTCTTGATCGCGACCACAATGCAGCAATCAATATCAGAAACAGAGCGGTAGGGCATTCCGTTCTTAAAGCTCAGGATACGCCCGATGGGTTGCCAGGGGTCACTGAGAAGCCTGCGCTCTATGCGTCAGCATGAGCGTCGGGAGTATGTCACTGTTGTAGTTTTCGTAGAACAGCAGCTCGGTTTTTGATCGCGATCGCATCATCCGGGCGTAATCTCAGGACTCGATCAAAACTTTGTAAGGCGGCTTCCAATTGTCCCAAGCTGACCAGAAGTCCCCCGCGATTATTCCACGCTCGGTAGTCGTCCGATCGCAGTTCCAGGGCACGATCGTAGCTCATCAAGGCTTCTTCTAACCGATTCAACAGCTTGAGCACAACTCCTCGGTTATACCAAGCTTCGTAATAGTCTGGCTGGAGGGTCAGGACCCGCTCGAAACTGTTAGCGGCGTTGTCAAACTGTTCTTGGCGCATTTGCGAAAACCCCAGTCCATACCAAGCCATGGCATAGTCAGGGTGAAGCTTGACCGCTTTTTGATAGCACTCGATCGCTGCTTCATGACGATTCAGTTGCTTCATGGCAAAACCTCGGTGATACCAAACCTGAGGATCTTCCACATCGATCGCCAAAGCCTGAGCATAGCTAGAGACAGCCGCTTCATAGTCCCCCAAGCAGAGCAGTGCATTGCCTCGGCTACTGAGAGCTTCCGCATTGTCTGGGCGAATTTCCAGGGAACGGTTGAGATGGGTAATTGCCCCTTCATAGCGCCCAGTGGCATAGAGGGCTGCCCCCTGCAGATACCAGATCTCCGCTGAAGTGGCATTGAGATCGAGGGCTTTTGCCAGGTAGGGAATCGCTTCCTCCGACAGACCAGAAATGTACAGGGCTAACCCGAGACCATAGTGGGCATTGGGATAATTGGGCTGCAGTTGGATGACACGGCGAAAACTTGTGATAGCCAAATCGTACTGTCCTGCTACATGGGCCACCCAACCATGCTGATATTGCAAATAAGGGGATGTGGGATGTGCCATCAAAGCCTTGTCGAGGCAATTTAAGGCGGATTCATGTTGCCCTAAGTTGACCAAGGCGCTAGCCTTTTCACTCCAAGCTTCTAAGTTATCTGGTCGCAGTTCCAACACTTGCGAAAAATGGGCGATCGCACTTCGATAATCCCCCATTTGACTGAGGGTTAAGGCTTGTTGGAGCAGGCTTTCAGCGTCAAGATCTTGTGTTGGCACCATAAGATAGGGGAAGCGATCGGGCTGGATAGTAATGCGAGTCAAGAGAACTGAACGATACGAACACAGAGAAATAAGTTTATGCCATTTCTGGTCAGCAGCTACCAACTCAGAACCCACCGTCCGTGGCACATCCCCTCGTCCAGGGTTTATGAGCAGGGGATCCCAGCGATCACGGCGGCGGAGCAGAAGCTTACTGGAAATCGCCTTAAACGGGACTCTCTCTCGCTTTGAGAATGCCCAAAATTGGGATCAAGCTACCAGTTGCCAGCAACACCAGGAGATAATAAACTTCCCCAGTACCGTTTTTGCCCGTCTCTCTAAAAGCAACTCAGTTAGCCCCTCCCCCCCTCT
>JAYKGX010000368.1:0-14233 GCA_035285565.1 Synechococcales cyanobacterium | reverse complement strand
CAAAGGGATTTTGCGTCTCGGGTGGCACACAGCTTGCGATACAAGCTCCGATCGCGATCGCACTCACGATCCACTTAAAATTCCCATTGTTGTTCCCCAAGAGATGTCCCAACAGTTTCACCTTCATTCTCTCTCTTTCTAAGTTCGCAGAACGAACTCATCATAAGCTAGATGGCTCCCTTTTAGATCTGGGTAATCAGATTAGAGAATGCTTCTGCGATCGTTGTCACCGTTGGGGCATGATTGGCTAGAAATTCTGCATAGTCTGCGATCGTATCGAGACCTACCACATTTAAAACGACTTCTGTTGTGGCAACGGCAGCAGCTTTGATTAACAATTTGCGCCAGCGTGCCGACGGACGATTGCCGGTATCGGAATTGGGAAACAGGGGAGAAGAAGACATGACATAAGCTCCAAACAGATGGTGACAAACTCAACCCACGGCAAACACTCGATGATTTCTAAAGATTCGACTTCTCAAGACTCGACTCCTCAAGACTCAGCTCATGGCAAAGACTTAACAGAACGTGAGTTCGATGAATCCTGGCGAGCAGATCCCCCTAGCCCCCTTAATAAGGGGGAACCGAGCCAAATTCAAGTGTTTAGCGATCGTCGTTAGACTCCTTCCCGTTTGCTTTTCGGTTTGAAGTCCCCCTTATTAAGGAGGATTTAGGGGGATCGAGAGCTTGACGGGAATCGAGTTTCGTCGAACTGACGTTAACAGATTACAAAGATCTGTGACCAAATCTTACAGGGGATGCCCGCGAGAATTCTAGCTAGGAAGTAGTGTAGATAACCCACTTGTGCGGATTGGGTTTCCCACCCTGCCCATCCACTCCGTACAGTATGATGAAAAGCGTATCCAATCCGTTTAACAGCGTCATGGCGATCGTTCAGCTTGACCATATTCTGCGGCAGTTTAGCAAAACCGCGATCGTAGGGGAAATCAACTTCACCGTTCCCGATGGGCAATTTTGGGTTCTGGTAGGGCCCTCGGGCTGTGGGAAATCTACAATTTTGCGGATGATTGCGGGTTTGGAACCTATCACTTCGGGGAATCTCTATATTGGCGATCGTCTGGTGAATCAAGTCCCAGCTCGTCAGCGTGATGTTGCGATGGTGTTTCAAAATTATGCCCTCTATCCCCACATGACCGTGGCGGAAAATTTGGCTTTTGGTTTAAAAATGCGGGGTGCTGATGCCCAAACCTTACAAACCCGCGTTCAGGAAGTTGCCAGCCTGCTCGATATCACCCATCTGCTCGATCGCAAACCCCGTCAACTTTCAGGGGGGCAACAACAACGGGTCGCTCTGGGTCGGGCGATCGCCCGTCAACCGCAGGTCTTTTTGCTGGATGAACCGCTGTCTAATCTAGATGCCCAACTGCGGGATGAAACACGCACTGAACTCAAGCAACTGCACCACCGGGTTGGCATTACCACGCTGTACGTTACCCATGACCAAACGGAAGCGATGACGCTGGCTGATCAAATTGTGGTGTTGGATCGGGGGCAAATTCAACAAATTGGTGATCCACAAACCCTCTATCGTTTGCCTGCCAATCGTATGGTAGCGACTTTTCTGGGGAGTCCCGCGATGAATATTTTGCCCATTGTCGTCACTGATGCAGGCTTACAAGTGATCACCGATGCAGTCCCCCATCAGGATGATCCAATCATTCTCTGCCCCGAGGCGATCGCTCCCACCCTTCAGATTGGGCAATGTCTGGATTTAGGGGTTCGACCAGAACATCTTCAGCTCGATCCTAAGGGGTCTCTTCGGGCGATCGCTTCTGTGGTGGAACCTTTAGGGCGGGAAATCCTCGTGAAAGCCATGATAGGTAAGCGATCGCTCCTTGCCCTCTTGCCTGCGGGACAATCTATTCAACCCGGTATGGCTCTTCCGCTGCAATTAAATTCTGCCCACATTTTCCTGTTTGATCCTGGTACGGGCGATCGCTTTTATCCTGCCCATTGATCGATTCCATTCCTATATCCCCATTCCCGTTGATGCCTACCGCGATCCTAGAGACGCAATTAATCGCGTCTCTACTAATGGGGCTGGATCGATCGTTTGGGGCTGGATCGATCGCATTTATTTGCGCATTACCGCCATAAATTGATCATATTGCCGTACCATTAAACGCTGCACTGCAATAATTGCTGGATTGACCTCTACATAACGCCGATTGCGATCGCTCAGATAATGCTGATATTCACTCTCAATCATTTCTACATCTTGATTTAGAAAACGTAGAAAGAATACGTTCCGGACAAATGGTTCTAACACAGGACGCAATGGATTGAGTAGCCACCGCGGCACACGTACTTTGGCAAATAACAACGAGAAAGAACGACTCTCGCTCGGTGAAATCGGTAACCGCATTAAATAAAGAAATGAAATACCCTGGAGAGAATTAATATAATTAGGATATTGATAGTTGACAGAAATCACCCGAGTTGTCACTTTCTCAGTTTCGCTTAACCCTAGAAACTTCGTAATGGGTCCCTGATAGGAAACACTATAGTCAGCAGTGACGGAATCTTCTGTTTCTCGTAGTTTCAATAAGACTGGGTCAAACCAACCCTGCAAATTCTCATGCAAATAGCCGTGAAACACATCCATCGTATTCTCATTGCAGATGGTATAGTGAGCCTTAAAGCGTGCGCCCACCGGAATCATTAACCAATCTGGATCATCGTATTCAGGAATGTCAATTATCGGGGTGGTGGGTGCTAAGGTGGGATCTCCTGGAAACAGGAAAATAATGCCATAGCGCTCCCGCACTGGAAAGGTTTTCATGCAAGCACGGGGTAACTTTTGGGTGGCCGGGAAATAGGGAATAGCAACACATTCTCCTGCGCCGTTAAACTCCCAACCATGGTATGGACAAACGATCGCATCTCCCTTGACTTTACCTTTATGCATCGCAACTCCCTTGTGAGGGCAGATATCTTCCACCGCCTGCACAACCCCTTGCTGATCGCGATAGAGTGCAATTTCCTGATCCCAAACTCGTACAGGTAGGATGGCGTTGGCTTTCAGTTCCTTCGACCAAGCTACGGCATACCAATGATTTGGATTAATCCCAATCTCGCGCACTCGATTTTGTACAGTTTGACCCGTTAGCGTCGTCGCCAATTCCATTGGGGATCTCCTCACAAGCAATAAATGAAACTAGAGCTACTAAGATGCATAATAGCTATGCATTTCGGCTGAACAGGACTGTCACCAGAAGCACGGCAATTCAAGCACAGCAACTAGCAACATGATCACTTAAGAGCCATAGTATCGATTTTTGACGATCGATCAAGTCTCTTGGATTCTAAATCCGACTTCAGCCAAGAAATGCATCCTCCTTAGCTAGATCTCCCCCTCAAGATTCCCATTTTTCTGCGTACAAATACTTTATCCAATGTTCTGTAGGGAGGGCAATCTCTCGACCCAGCATAAATCACGAAACTACTCTCTACGGGAAATTGCGGGCCCAGAAAGTTTGGCTTGCTAGGTTCCATCAACCTTGCCCTGTTCTAGAGAGGATGTTCCCCCATGAAAAAAAATATGATGCTGAGCGTTGCGATCGTTGGCTTGACCAGTTTTGCCATCAGTCTCCCCAGTAGAGCAGAATCCTCGCACCAATCGCAATCTAGCCAATTTTCCAGCTATTCCCAATCCTCCGGCTTCCAAGTTCGTCGTCGCTCCAGTGTGGTGAATGAACCCGTGCAGGAATTCAGGGAGGCTGAACCGGCAAAAAACTGGGTGATAGACTTGTCCGAAGTTGAAGTGGAAATTCCTGAAATGGAAACTTCTGAAGTGGAAATTCCTGAAGTCGAAATTCCTGCGATCGCCCTTCCCCAGATCACCCTTCCCCGCGTTGAGGTGCCTCGGATTACCCTACCGCCTGTGAAAATTTCGCCCGTGCGCGTCCGCCGTTCCCCACGACCTCAGATCCGAGAAACCAACTCGCAATCCCGAGAATTACCCCCCCTCCCCCGCTATCGTTCTGCGATCGCTGCTCCTTCCTTTAGCTGTGGGCCTCATTTAGTGACCTATCGGGTGCAAGCGCTGGATGCTCGCCCTGGTGTGGGAATTCGTTGTGTCCAATTCAGTGATGGTAGCCCTGGCAACCCCCTGCTGGCTTGGTATGGCGAAGGGCAATGGCAGAAGAGCACCTATCGTCATGTCGGTCATGGGTTCGATCGCGGTGGAGTCCTGGTGGGTTCAGCTTCCGATCTCTATGGCAATGGGGAAACCACCCGAGGCAACTTTCCTGGGAATTTAAATGTGCAGATTCTCCACGGTGGGCGAGAAATTCGGGTGACGGGGGCTTGGAATGAGCGCTGGATTGCCGTCAACCGGGTAGCCTATCAACCCCTGCCCTCCCCCGTGACCTGTGGGCAACATTTCGCAGAATATCGAGTCTTAGATGCCCGAGGCGATCGCGCTGGCGGGGGTGTCCGTTGTATGCTGCGGGTTGGGGCAGAAAATACCACCTGGTTTGGCAATGGTCGCTGGAATGGCAAATCCTATAGCCACCTGGGCACCAGATCGCAGCAGGGCTATGGAGCCAGCGATCTCTGCCAGCCTGGATTTGGCACTATCTGCAACCACTTTGATTACGGCTCGCTGCTTTGGCAAGAGGTGGTGCGATCGCGGCGACTACAGGATGCCCAAGTCCGAGGCGCATGGCAGGAAGATTGGGCTGCTCGCTGGTAAGGAAGATTGAATTCCTATGCAATGAGTCGCCTACAAGCAACCTATCAGACACCTAATCAGGTATCAGAATCAGGAATCAGATGCCGATCGCTAGGTTTTAGCGCCTTTGGTTTAGCGCCTTGCTTAACTGCTAGATCTACTTGCCGCCATAGAAAAAGGCGATCTCTTTCTCCTTTAAGGGCGCAAACCCAGCCGTTTCCAGCATCTGATTCAGATCATCCTTGGGAATATGCTTCGCCCCAATTCGGACAATCCGCGATCGCATCGTATTGGAAACCCCACTCCGTTGCCGCCCTGCCTCCAAACCCATAACTTTCTCGTAGAGATCCAGCTTGACCTGAGGAATGGGGCTGCCATCAAAATCAATTCCCGCCGCGATCGCAGTATCGATCGCATCTGCACCTTTCGTACTTGCTTCAGACATAACTTACCTCAGACACAGTTACCAAACAAAATCATACAGAAGTTTGAAAGCCCCTCACACAACTGCAATTTCTCGTCTCTGTGCGCTCCAGAATCTGTCAACCAGCGGCTCTGTCTCTTCAACCCAATCGGCACCTCAGTTCAGAGGCAAAACACCAGGACGATCATCTCAAGCGATCGCCTGAACTCACAAATCCAAAATCTTCCAGCACAGTTCCCAGGGCCGTTGCCACGATGTTCTAAAATGTCCTACTGGGAAATAAGGGAATTCTGATATCACCAGCAGTTCTCCACTCCCCATCCTCTTGAGACCCCTCTGCGATACTCCATTATGTTGAAGGTTTTAGTTTCTGATCCCATTGACCAGGCTGGCATTGATATTCTCTCGCAAGTTGCCCAGGTGGATGTCAAAACCGATCTCACCCCGGAACAGTTGGTTGCTACGATCGGCGAATACGACGGTTTGATGATTCGATCGGGAACTCGGGTCACCAAGGAAGTGATTGAAGCCAGTCAGCAACTGAAAATTATCGGGCGGGCTGGGGTTGGTGTGGATAATGTGGACGTTCCAGCGGCTACCCGAAAAGGCATCCTGGTCGTAAATTCCCCCGAGGGCAACACGATCGCTGCTGCGGAGCATACCCTGGCAATGATGATGGCGATGTCCCGCTATATTCCTGCTGCACACGAGTCCATGAAAGCAGGCAAGTGGGATCGCAAAAGCTTCACCGGGGTAGAACTCTATAAGAAAACCCTGGGCATTGTCGGACTGGGAAAAATTGGGGCCCACGTTGCCACCGTTGCCAGCGCCCTAGAAATGCAATTGCTTGCCTACGATCCCTTTATTTCGGTAGAACGGGCCGAGCAACTGGGCTGTAAATTAGTCGAGCTGGATCGCTTACTGCGCGAGGCAGATTATATTACCCTGCACCTGCCCAAAACCCCAGAAACTGCGAATCTGATCAATGAAGCTGCCTTTGCCAAGATGAAGCCCACCGTGCGGATCATCAACTGCGCCCGTGGCGGAATTATTGATGAAGCGGCTCTGGCTCTGGCTGTTACCTCGGGCCAAATTGCTGGAGCAGCCCTGGATGTATTTGATAAGGAACCCCTGGGAGAATCGAGCCTGCGGGATTTGGGCAAAGAAGTCGTACTCACGCCACACCTAGGAGCCTCCACCGAAGAAGCCCAGGAAAAAGTGGCGATCGATGTGGCAGAGCAAATTCGTGATGTCTTGTTGGGGCAATCGGCGCGATCGGCGGTGAATATTCCCGGAATGCGGGCGGATATTCTGGAAAAACTCAAGCCCTACTTGCAACTGGCAGAAACCCTCGGCAATCTAGTCAGCCAACTGGCGGGTGGGCGGATTGAATCCCTGAACATCAGTCTGCGCGGTGAATTGGCTACCAACCAAAGCCAACCGATCGTCATTGCCGCACTGAAGGGACTGCTCTCCCATGCCCTGCAAGAACGGGTTAACTATGTCAACGCCAGCATTGAAGCCAAGGAGCGGGGCATCCATGTGATTGAAACCCGCGATGCCTCTATAAAAGACTATTCCGGTTCACTCATGCTGACGGCGAAGGGATCCCTCGGTGAACATTCCGTCAGTGGAGCCTTGTTGGGCAATGAAGAAATGCGGATCATCAGCATCAATGACTTTCCGGTCAATGTGCCGCCCAACAAATACATGATGTTTACCCTACACCGCGATATGCCCGGTATCATTGGGGGAATTGGCTCCCTGTTGGGGGATATGAACGTCAATATTGCCAGTATGCAGGTAGGGCGTAAGATTGTCCGAGGCGACGCGGTGATGGTGCTGACGATGGATGATCCGCTGCCGGAAAATACTGTGGATGCGATCAAGCAAGTCGCTGGGATCCGTGATGCCTACACTGTAACGCTGTAAACCGTCCTGTGCTGATTGCGGATCTCCTCAGTGTCGTGAATTGAGTAACCTGTGTAGGTTGGGTGGAAGCATGAAACCCAATACCCTGACAAGGTTGGGGTGAGGTGAACGAAATCCAACCTACAAAATTGTAAGTGATGGAATTTTGATGCCTTAGCCCTCAGTAGCAACCTAACCCAAAATGGCAAGTCGTCCCCTATGGCAAACAGTTGGTGGGAAATTCAGACCGTCTGTGATTCTGGTTTAGAAGAAGTTCTCTATTGGCGGCTAGATCAGTTTGGCTGCCATGGCACTTCCAGTCAGCACCAGGGTGGCACTTGCCTGATGGCGGCCTACTTACCCCAGATTCAAGCCCATGTGCTGGATCTCGCGGCATTGTCTTTGCAGATGCGCCAGGATGCCCTCTGTGTAGGTCAGGCGGTTCCCCTCGTGCGCTGGAAATTGATCGATGAAGAAGATTGGGCAAGTTCTTGGAAAACCTATTGGAAACCCCAGGAAATCGGCGATCGCTTCTTGATCTATCCCGCTTGGTTGGAACTCCCTCAGCATAGCGATCGCAAAATTCTCCGCCTAGAACCAGGTGTTGCCTTTGGCACCGGAGATCATGCAACCACACAACTCTGTTTAGAAGCATTGGAAATGCGTCTCTCGGAAGCCCCGGAACAGGCAACGATCGTTGATATTGGTTGCGGCTCTGGGATTTTATCTGTGGGGGCGCTGCTACTGGGAGCAAAGCAAGTCTATGCGGTGGATACGGATCCACTAGCCGTCAAAGCGACCCATGAAAATATTGAACTAAACAGCATCAATCCGCCTCAGTTAATCGTGCAGGAAGGGAGTGTTGAAACGCTACTGAGTCTGGTGCCGCAACCTGTGGAAGGCATTGTCTGTAACATCCTAGCCCATGTAATTGTGGAGTTAATTCCCCAGTGGCAGCCGATCGTCAAACAGGAAACCTGGGGGATTCTCAGCGGCATTTTGTTGGATCAGGCCAAAGCGGTGGCAGATGTGCTGGAAGGAAATGGCTGGTTTGTGGCAGCCCTGTGGAAACGGGGGGAATGGTGCTGTTTGAATATTCGCCGTGCCTAAAATTTGTTCGGTGGGCGATCGTATTTTTCATATTTATCGTCCATTTTCCCAATGGGTCGTCCATTTTCCCAATGGGTCGTCATTTTCCCAACATTTTCCCAATGGGTCGTCCATTTTCCCAATGGGTCGTCATTTTCCCAACATTTTCCCAATGGGTCGTCCATTTTCCCAATGGGTCGTAGAGACGTTCCGGCGGAACGTCTCTACCACGGCATGGTGGTTGTTATGGGACGGCGGTTACCACGGCATGGTGGTTGTTATGGGACGGTGGTTACCACGGCATGGTGGTTGTTATGGGACGGCAGTTACCACGGCATGGTGGTTGTTATGGGACGGCGGTTACCACGGCATGGCGGTTGCCATTGATTTTGGATGTTATTGATCCATCCGTAAGGTGACCGATTTGGCGTGGGATGGTAATCCCTCAGCCGTGGCTAATGTATCCACCGCATGGGCGGCTTTCCGCAGGGCGATTGGAGAATACTGAATCAAACTGGAATGCTTCAAAAAGGTTTCCACCCCCAGGGGAGAGGCATAACGGGCAGAGCCAGAAGTGGGGAGGGTATGGTTGGGACCCGCCAGGTAGTCTCCGATCGCTTCTGGGGTGGAATTGCCTAGAAAAATAGCCCCCGCATGGCGAATCTTTGGGAGCAACTCCCAGGGATCTTCCACTTCTAGCTCCAAATGCTCCGGGGCAAACTGATTGGACAGTTCTGTAGCGGCTTCCAAAGAATCGACAACGACGACTAAGCCATAATGGGCGATCGCCTTTTCCGTGAGGGTTTTCCGAGGGTGATCTGCTAATTGCTCATCAACCGCTCGGGCAACTTTTTCGGCCAGGTTGGCATCGGTCGTCAGCAGAATGGCAGCAGCCATCGGGTCATGCTCGGCTTGGGCTAAGAGATCTACCGCAACATGCACTGGGTTTGCCTGCCCATCAGCAATAATCAACACTTCCGACGGGCCCGCCAGAGAATCAATTCCCACCGTGCCATAGACCAGTTTTTTCGCCAACATGACATACACATTTCCAGGTCCTGTGATCACATCTACCTTGGGAATGGTTTCAGTGCCATAGGCCAGAGCTGCGATCGCCTGGGCCCCTCCCACCCGATAAATTTCCTGAATTCCGGCTTCTTGGGCTGCCACTAGAACGGCTGGATTAACCACCCCTTCTGGTCCCGGCGGAGTCACCATCACAATCCGAGGCACCCCTGCCACCAAGGCGGGAATGGCATTCATCAGCACGGTACTGGGGTAGGCTGCCCGTCCACCAGGAATATAGAGACCCGCCCGATCGACGGGGGTGTAGCGTTTACCCAACACCACTTCATCCTCCCCAAAATGAACCCAACTTTGGGGGATCCGCATCTTGTGAAAAGCTTCGATATTCTGTTTGGCACGCTGAATGGCATCAATGAGATCCTGATCCACTTTCTGGTAGGCAGTGGTCAGTTCTTCCGGAGTCACCCGGAGTTCTTCGGCGTTAAGCGTTTGCCGATCAAATTCCCGAGTGTAGTCCAGCAAGGCCCGATCACCTTGCCGTTTAACATTTTGCAGAATCTCCCGCACCGTCGCTTCCTTATGAAACACTTGGTCGTCGTTGGTGCGATCGCAGATTCGTCGCAGTTCCGCTTCAGCCTCAGTCCATTGGGTGATAATTCGCAGCATGGAGTTAGGAATACCTTTTGGGCGTGGAAATTGGGGAGATTGAGAAAGAAGACAAATCCGACCTAGAGTAAGCCAACCTAGAGCAATCCGAATTGATTTGTGGAGCAGACAGTCTGCCTGCACAGGCTGAGTTGCCTGTTTCTCTACTCACCACTGCAAACGGGAGGGTGAAAGTGAGAGGATTTTGTGACTGATTTCCCGATCGAATTTGTTTCTCTAGCTTACCTCGGATTTTTTCAGATCATCGTCCGTGGAAAACAATGCTATATTAGTAAGTCTGTGATTTTCGATTGTCACCCTAAATAGCATTTTCAGAGAGCGACCGTGGCTAATATTAAATCCGCCCAAAAGCGTGCAAAAATTGCTGAACGCAACCGTCTGCGTAACAAAGCCTATACATCGGCTGTGAAGACCCTAGTCAAGAAATGTGTGGCTGCTGCTCAAAGCTATGCAGCGGCTCCTTCGGAGGAAAAATTGCAAGAAGTGAATGCAGCCATGTCGGCAGCCACCAGCAAGATCGATAAAGCGGTCAAGCGAGGCGTGCTGCACCAGAACAATGGTGCCCGTAAAAAATCCAATCTAGCCCGGACGGTCAAACAAGCGGTTGTCAAATAAGTTCATGCAACTGATTGATACCCACGTCCATCTCAATTTCGACAGCTTTCAACCCGATTTAGTAGCGGTTGCCGATCGCTGGCGGGCAGCGGGAGTGGTGAGCCTGGTACATTCCTGTGTCGAGCCATCCGAATTTGGGGCAATCCGGGCGATCGCCGATCGCTTTCCTGAAGTCTTCTTCTCCGTCGGACTGCATCCTCTAGACGTGGATCCACTCTGGCATGAAGAGCGCTCTACCGAGATTCATCGGTTAGCGGCTTCCGATCCTCGTGTCGTGGCGATCGGTGAGATCGGCTTGGACTTCTACAAGGCTAGTAACCCCGATCGGCAACGAGAAGCGCTGATTGCCCAACTCCAGATCGCCCATGACCTGGATTTACCCGTAATCGTTCACTGTCGAGAGGCTGCCGCAGAAACCGCTGCTGTCTTCCGACAGTTTTGGCAATCGGTCGGTGCGGTGCGTGGGGTCATGCATTGTTGGGGCGGCAACCCCGAAGAAACCGAATGGTTCTTGGATTTGGGCTTTTACATTAGCTTTAGCGGAACGGTGACCTTTAAGAGCGCCAAGTCTATCCAGGCTGCAGCTCAAATGGTTCCCCCCGATCGCTTACTGATTGAAACCGACTGTCCCTTCCTGGCTCCGGTGCCGAAGCGGGGAGAGAAGCGCAACGAGCCATCCTACGTGCAGTATGTGGCTCAGCAAGTTGCCCAGTTGCGATCGGTGCCCCTAGAGACGATCGCCGCCCAGACAACCGCCAATGCCCAGAAACTGTTTCGACTGCCGAATTAACCGCCGAGCCAGACATCACCCATGCCGTCACTGCTAAAAAGACCCGATCTGACATATTTTTTCAGATTCGTCAAGTCCAAAGTGGGAATTTTAAGCAATAATAAATGAAGTGACAGATCACCTGTGCAAGGAGGGAGATATCACAAGGCTAGGATGCAACCATGACTCAGCAGAGGCAAGCCTGTATTGCGGCAGACCCCAGAAAACTTAGCTGAACCAAAGGCACTCAGCCCTAGGCAGCGTCAAGTTTCTGACGGTTCTACCCTACTTAAAACTTTCACCCTGGATCCTGACTTTAGGAGCCAATATTTTTATGTTGACATAGTGTTGACATATTTACTCAGATAATTTAGAATCTGGGATTCGCGCTGGGCGTGAACCTTCTTGAGGAGACGCATGACTGAGCTAACCTACACCACACCCGCTTTCGTTTTGCCGGATCTGGTTGAAATTCAGCGGGATAGTTTCCGCTGGTTCCTGGAAGAGGGCTTGATTGAGGAATTAGATAGTTTCTCGCCAATTACGGACTACACAGGCAAATTAGAGCTTCATTTTGTCGGCAAGCACTACAAGCTCAAGCGACCCAAATACGATGTTGATGAAGCCAAGCGCCGGGATGCCACCTATGCCGTACAAATGTATGTGCCGACACGCCTGATTAACAAAGAGACCGGTGACATCGTTGAGCAGGAAGTGTTCATTGGCGATCTCCCCCTAATGACCGATCGCGGCACCTTTATTATCAACGGGGCCGAGCGGGTGATTGTCAACCAGATTGTTCGCAGTCCTGGTGTTTACTACAAGTCAGAGACCGATAAAAATGGTCGCCGCACCTACAATGCCAGCCTGATTCCGAACCGGGGGGCTTGGTTGAAGTTTGAAACCGATAAAAATGACTTGGTGTGGGTACGGATTGATAAAACCCGCAAACTGTCAGCTCAGGTCTTATTGAAATCCTTGGGCTTGAGCACCGGTGAAATCCTGGATGCGCTCCGCCACCCCGAATACTTCCAGAAAACGATCGAAAAGGAAGGGGAATTTACCGAAGATGACGCGCTACTGGAACTGTACCGCAAGCTGCGACCGGGTGAACCCCCCACCGTCTCCGGCGGATCGCAGTTGCTGGAATCCCGCTTCTTTGATCCCAAACGCTATGATCTGGGCAAAGTAGGACGTTATAAGCTCAACCGGAAACTGCATTTAAACGTGCCCGATTCCGTGCGAGTCCTCACCCCTCAAGATATTTTGGCGGCGATCGACTATCTCATTAACCTGGAATTCGACATCGGGCAGATTGACGACATCGACCACCTGGGCAACCGTCGGGTGCGCTCTGTGGGAGAATTGCTGCAAAACCAAGTGCGGGTGGGCTTAAACCGTCTAGAACGGATTATTCGGGAACGCATGACCGTCTCCGACTCCAATACCCTCACCCCTGCCTCCTTGGTCAACCCCAAACCTCTGGTGGCAGCAATTAAGGAGTTTTTTGGCTCCTCCCAACTGTCTCAGTTCATGGATCAGACTAATCCCCTGGCAGAACTGACCCACAAACGCCGTCTCAGCGCCCTCGGTCCCGGTGGTTTGACGCGGGAACGGGCAGGCTTTGCCGTGCGGGATATTCACCCCTCCCACTATGGGCGGATTTGTCCCGTGGAAACACCGGAAGGTCCCAACGCAGGTTTGATCGGCTCCTTAGCAACCCATGCCAGGGTGAATGCCTATGGCTTCATCGAAACGCCCTACTACCCCGTAGAAAATGGCTGCGTTCGCAAAGACCGTCCCCCCATCTATATGACCGCCGATGAAGAGGATGATCTGCGGGTGGCAGCGGGTGATATTCCCGTTGATGAAACAGGCAAAATCCTCGGCGAGAAGGTTACCGTTCGCTATCGTCAGGACTTTGTGCCAGTTCCCCCCGATGAAGTGGACTATGTAGCCGTTTCTCCCGTGCAGATTATCTCAGTGGCAACCTCGCTGATTCCCTTCATTGAGCATGATGACGCAAACCGCGCCTTGATGGGATCTAACATGCAACGGCAGGCAGTTCCCCTGCTGCGACCGGAGCGCCCTCTAGTGGGAACCGGGTTAGAAGCCCAAGCTGCCCGCGACTCTGGGATGGTGATTGTCAGCCGCACAGACGGGGAAGTCACCTACGTAGATGCTCGTCGGCTTCGGGTCAAGTCGCCGGAAGGCAAAGAGTACGAGTATCAGGTGCAAAAGTACCAGCGATCGAACCAAGATACCTGTTTAAACCAGCGACCGATCGTCTACATGGGCGAGAAGGTAAAAGCTGGACAAATTCTGGCGGATGGCTCTGCCACAGAAAAAGGTGAATTGGCGCTGGGGCAGAACATCCTGGTGGCCTATATGCCCTGGGAAGGCTACAACTACGAGGATGCCATCCTGATCAGTGAACGGCTGGTGTATAACGATGTGTACACCTCAATCCACATTGAAAAATATGAGATTGAAGCCCGTCAGACCAAGCTAGGTCCAGAAGAAATTACCCGTGAAATTCCCAACGTGGGGGAAGATGCCCTCCGTAACTTGGATGAAAACGGCATTATCCGGATTGGAGCCTGGGTGGAATCTGGGGATATTCTCGTGGGTAAGGTGACTCCCAAGGGGGAATCCGATCAGCCGCCAGAAGAAAAACTCCTACGGGCGATCTTTGGTGAAAAAGCGCGGGATGTCCGAGACAATTCCCTGCGCGTGCCCAACGGAGAAAAGGGACGCATTGTCGATGTGCGTGTCTTCACCCGCGAACAAGGAGATGAACTCCCCCCTGGAGCCAACATGGTCGTCCGGGTTTACGTCGCCCAGAAACGTAAGATTCAAGTGGGAGACAAGATGGCCGGTCGCCACGGCAATAAGGGAATTATTTCTCGAATTCTGCCCTTGGAAGATATGCCCTATCTACCCGACGGCACCCCTGTTGACATTGTGCTCAATCCCTTGGGGGTACCGAGCCGGATGAATGTGGGGCAGGTGTATGAATGTCTCCTGGGTTGGGCTG
>JAYKGX010000367.1:0-14873 GCA_035285565.1 Synechococcales cyanobacterium | reverse complement strand
CAGGATAGACCGTTAACAGAATAAATACAGAAATTGCTAAACCAATCACACCTCGTAATGGCAAAGTTAACTTTCTACGATGTAGAGAAACAAACCAGAAAATTGCTACAATAGCAGTCAAAATGCTCAAGATGGAATAGGCAGGCAAACGAGCATAGTGATCAGTATAGCCAACTCCAAAAATGAGTCCTCGCCGACTGTCGAGCAAATGGTAGCGAGCCAGCCAAAACCCCCAAGCCCCGATCGCAAACAGTCCTCCCAGCAAGGCGCTAAGATGAAATTTAGCTAACCCTCGCACTTCCACTCGCCACCCACTTTCTTGGGTAGCGATCGCCCCCTTGAGCAGGTAAACCAGGCTACTGATGAAAAACCCCGTCACCCCTAGCCCTAATAACCAACGGAAGAAAGCATCATACAGTGGTAATTGAAAGAGGTAAACACTGATGTCCTGCCCTAAAATGGGATCAGTTTGTCCCATGGGAGTTGCATTCAGCGCCTGCAGGAGAATTTGCCAATGGGGAGCTGTTGTACTTGCTGCAATGGCAGAAATCACCAGAATGGAAGCGATTACCCCAATTTGGATCAAATGCTCTGCCACTTCTTCCAGGCTGTGGTCATCTAGCCAGCGCCAAGGTTGATGACGGGTTTCATGTAGGGCAATGCGATAGTTGACCCAGAGAAAACAGGTGTAAATCCCAAAGGTCACGAGCCAAAGGAGTAGTTCCCAGGAGAGCGTCGTCCAAAACACTTGAGTCAGATCCAGCGATGCGAACCACCATAATTCGGTCAGACCATGGGCTAACGGCTTTGAAACAGTGATAGCAACGACTAGCAGAGTGACGATCGCGATGAGGAGTTTAGAAATTGGACGAGAAGGTTGCATAGCGGTCTCCTAACTGAAAATCCGTCTGCTCCCATGGCAAAGTTAGCGACTACCTTGATTGTAGTCGATCGCCCTCGGTGATCTGCCAAAAATTAAACCTTGTAACAATTTCTCCAGGCTTGTCCCAGAACAGGCTTGTCCCAGAACGGGTGATTGGCTTGGGTGGCAATTAAAGGGTTGCTTGCTGATCCAGCGCTAAAAAACTGTGGAGTAACACATTGGTGCCCTGAATACAATCCTCCGGTGAAGAATATTCTGCCTCGGAATGGCTCAAGCCCTGTAGACTTGGGACAAAAATCATGCCCATTTCCATCAAGCGTCCTATTTCTTGGGCATCATGTCCTGCACGACTCGGTAAGTAGCAATAATCCAGTTGTCTGTGCTCACAGATGTCAGCAATGGTCGATTGGATATTAGAACTGGCTAGCGTAGGTTTGATATTAAGAGTTTCTTGCGTTGTAATTTTAGTCTTGGTCTCTGCTTCAATTTGAGTAATTTCTGAAGCAATGCGATTGATCAACCTTGCCAAGTTATCCTGATCCAGATCTCGTAAATCAATCCGTAAATCCACTTCTCCAGCTACGGTGTTAGTTGCGTTGGGAGATACCGTCAGATACCCCACCGTTGCAACTTGATCGCCCGGTGGATCGATCGCAATTTGATGAACAGCAATCACAATTTTTGCAGCGGCTAAGAGCGCATCTTGGCGTTGATCCATCGGGGTCGTTCCTGCATGGTTCATGCGACCTTGGATCTGAACGGCCAAGCGATATTGTCCAACAATCCCAGTGACGATGCCGATCGTCTTGCCCTTACGTTCTAAAACCCTTCCCTGTTCAACATGTAATTCAATAAAAGCAGCGATGTCTGAGCGATCGCGCTTTGCCGTTTGAATGGCATTCCAATTGCCTCCCACACGGGCTAAACAAGCTTGAATCGGGGTTCCATCTAACTGGATATAATAGTCTGAATCATCCTGGATCTGCCCTGCCATCGCTTTACTCCCAATCACCGATCGCTCTTCATCCGAAAAGACGATCACTTCAATCGGATGATTGAGTCGCAGATTTCGTTCCTGTAAAGTCTGAACCAGTTCAATCCCTGCCAAAACTCCCAAACAGCCATCATAATATCCTCCCACAGGGACAGTATCAATGTGGGATCCTGTGGCTAAGGCTGGCAAATCCTGTAACCCAGCATAGCGTCCGATGAGATTACCGGCTGCATCCACTCGTACCGACATTCCAACTGCCTGCATCCATTCGCTGATCTGCTGTCGGGCTTGGATATCAGCCTCTGAAAATGCTAATCGACACACCCCACCGGTGATTAATCCGCCAATCTGAGCTAGGTCAAAAATTCGCTGTATCAAGCGATCGCCATTAATTTCTAAGTCGGTCAATGGAATCGGTTGCTCCTGAATCATGCCTGCTCCACTCTGTCGTTTAATCGAAATTGGGCGATTTGTAAAATCTCTTGAAGGGCTGTCTGTTGTTCAACGGTGCGATCGCTTTTCAGTCGGGTTTTAAAGTTGTCTAAAATGCTGGGAATGGTGTGGTTACGCACTGCAATGATGAATGGAAAGCCAAATCGATCGCGATACTGTTGATTCAGCCTGTGAAATTCCTCAAAGTCTTGGGGAGAGAGGCGATTGAGACCTACACTGGCTTGTTCTTGCACTGAAGCTTCTGCCATTTGCAGACGGGATCCTAAATCCGGATGAGCGCAAATTAACTCTAATTGGGCTGAGCTAGGTAAGGTTTGTACGAGTTGAGTTAAGACTTGATAGAGGTGCTGACAATCTTGAAAGGGGCGCTGGTTCCAGGCTTGTCGAGCGATCGCTGGAGTTTTTTCAAAAATGTCGCCGAGAGCTTCTGTAAATGCCTCTTCTGCCATAGCATTTAACTGCTCAAGCTGATATTTCATGGTTGCTCCTCTCATTTTTAGCTGGCTTGCTAGGTGCTATGAACTCCAGGGGATGCCAATAGCAGACTTTAGCCATTTTCTTGCTGTTGTCTCGATCGCATCGTTGTCTCGATCGCACACTATATCGAGGGCTATCCCAACCGCAGCACAATTTTCGGCAAGACTAAGCACATGGGTCGTGAGCATCGTTCCTGATTAATCTAGAGATAACACTAATCCTGTCTAGTTTAGTGTATTTTCCATGCTAATGCATCAGAAAAATGTCGCCTATTTAACATCATGGTAATCTGGCGGTGGATTTGAAGATGAGTTGGATGATGGACCCAATGATTATGAATTTAATTTGGTCGTAACTTCTGCCAGCTTGCTCCCCAGTTGAACGATCGCCCGCCGTTGTGCCTCGTCCTGCAAGTTCCCATTTTCATCAAAGGCTTGGAAGGCATTGCCAATGGCTTTCTGGTCGGGTAACACCAACAAGCCCAGATTCCCAAGAATTGCCCGGACATGGACTAAGCCTCGCAACCCCCCCAATGCCCCAGGAGATGCGCTCATTAAAACGGCTACTTTGTCGCGGAAGCAAGCCAGGGATGGTTCATTGGGTGCGGGGCGAGAGGCCCAATCGATCGCATTTTTCAGTAAGGGGGTGATGGAACTGTTATATTCTGGACAGGCAATCAGAAATCCTTGATGGGTCTTCATTAAGGTCTTAAGCGTCAGAACATTGGCAGGTAGTCCGATTTCAGCTTCTAGATCCTCATCAAAGAGCGGTAGGGGGAGTTCCCGAAAATCGAGGTAGGTCACGCTTGCTCCTGTGGCTTCTGCCCCAGCGATCGCTAGCTTCACCAGTTTTTTATTCACTGAATCCCGGCGAGCACTGCCAGCAAAAGCAAGAATTTGAGTAGCCGTCATAGCAAGCTCCTAAAGACTCCAACGAGGAATACTCACTTTATCCTAGAAGAAATAGGGATAAGAGATCCCTTTCCAGTGATTACTTTAATATTTGTATAGAAATATTTGCCAGTTTGCCAGAAAACTGAGATCGCAACACCCGATCGCCATAGACAAATACCACACCCACCATTTCTAGTGATGCTAAAATTCGCAAATTTTGTGAGAAGTATTCGTCTCATTGTGCCTATACTAATGATCACTACAGCTATAGGTAAATAAATGTTAGAAGTGACATCAATGACCTTTCCGCTCTGGGGCTTAGTGATTTTTGTAGTTTGGACGATCGCGATCGTGGTTGCCTTAATTTCCATTAGAATACGCCATCTCGCCATGGGAGGTGCTGTCAAAGAATTTGCCATTCCCAATGACGATAGCTTGTTATGGCGACTTTATCGGGTACAGTCTAATCTAGTGGAAAATCTGCCGCTCTATTTGAGTATCGTCTTTTTACTGATCGTCCGCAATGTGGCTGGAACTGCGATCGATTTTTTGATCTCAATCTATATTACTTTTCGATTACTTCACTCTATTATTCATATTGCTGGAATGAATCCTCTATTTAGAGTTATTTGTTTAGCGATCCAGTATACTTGTTTGATTAGCTTGATGATTCTTGCTATTATCAAGTAGTTGACTGAGTCATTGACAGACCTACTGTCCAACCGTTAAACCAATCTCCTGACCATAGGACAGTTCTAGGGTGTGACCATCTGGATCGCGTAGGAAGGCCCAATAGCCAATGGGATAGCCAGCATCTTGAGGCTCGCCGATCAAGATGCCTGCTTGTCTAGCGCAATCACAGAGTTCATTCATCCTTTCACGACTGGCACAGCCCACCCCAAGATGGGCAAAGGGTGAGAGAATTGGGTTCACTTCCGTTAACTGGAGCAAAACGACTACAAAAGGGCGGGTGCGATCGCTTAGCCAAACCACGGGGATTCCACTCGCTGCATCCAGGCGCTGATGAACCACCTCCATCGCGGCATAGGTTCGATAAAACTCGATGCTTTTCTCTAGATTGGCAACGGGGAGAGCGATATGAGTCAATCCGACATCAATCCTATCTGCATTACTCATATAAATATTCCTGTCTACTTCTTGATCTATTAATATCATTGAACTCAGGATGCTTGATTAAACGAGTAATAAAGGTTAAATATGGCGACTGTTTACTACACAGATTGGCAAACCCCTCTTAGCTCAGTACGTCTAGTTTCTGATGGGGTCTCTCTCCTGGGGCTTTACTTTATCGGACAACGCTATTTCCCCACTTTTTCGATCCATTGGGAACCCATGCCTGACTTGGCGGTATTTCGCCTGACACAGCAGCAATTATCGGAATATTTTCACCATCAACGTCAACAGTTTGACCTCCCCCTTGCCCCCCAGGGTACCGCTTTTCAGCAGCAGGTCTGGCGATCGCTCTGTGCAATTCCTTACGGACAAACGATTTCCTATCGGACAATGGCACATTATCTCGGTCAGCCAAACGCGGCTCGGGCTGTAGGGGCTGCCAATGGGCGAAATCCAATTTCTATCATCATTCCCTGCCACCGAGTCATTGCCACGAATGGTAACCTAACAGGGTATGCTGGCGGAGTCGATCGCAAACAATGGTTAATCCAGCATGAACAAGCTTTGCCAACCCATAAATCGCAACAACTGATCCCAAATCCACGGGTTGTTGATACCGATCGTAATTCGATAAGCCTCCATTCATCAGGGTTTGACAATCCAAAATCGCAAATCTAAACTCCAAAATCTGAAGGGCTGGATTCAGTCAGTTCCGACTCAGGTTGTTGGCTGGATGGGGCGGAAGCGATCGCATTTTTATAGCGGCGAAAATGCTGGCTGGAACTCTGACGAGTTAATACCATGATGTGATCCAGATTTATGCCTTGCAACAATAAATTATTGGTAAACGTATGCCGAAATTGATAGGTATTAAAATCAAACCCTACTTGCTGAGATAAGTGATCAATTAACTTACGAGTGCCGTCATAGCCCAAACGCTGCCCAAGATTACGGCGGGAATGGGAAATAAACAAAGGACGCTGGGGATCAAGCAGTTCGCCCTGGGTTTCGCGCCATTGCAGATAATGATCCAACCAGGCCCGCGCATCTTGGTCAAGTACTACGGTTCCAGAGCGTCCTGCTTTGAGTTGACGAATCTGTAACTGTTCCCCATCGTAGTCTGCTAGGTTTAAATTCGCAGCTTCATGCGATCGCAACCCATGTAATAAAACGAGAATTAGTGCTAAATTCCGTTCTGGTAAATTCGTTTGCAAGGCAGCTCGTAAAATGGCTTCCACCTGCTCAGAGCTAAGATTTTGGGGCATGGGTGCTGCCACTTTGGGTAACTGAATTTCGGCAGTGGGATCGTGACTCAGATCATGACAGCGATGCATCCAAGCAAAAAAATTGCGCAAGGTGCCTAAAACGCGCCGCACCGAAGCGTCAGAAAGAACCCGTTGCTGCTGGTCTATATCCACTCTGAGTAAATGAGCCTTGAATTGTGCGATCGTTCGGGGTGTGACTTTTTTCCAGGGTAGATCCGTCCAACCCAGAAAATGTTGCAGATCTTGGCGGTAAGCTTTTTGAGTTCTGGCTGAGAGCGATCGTGCTTGCAAAAATTCTTCAATTCTGATGGAGCGTGGATCTGGACAATTCTTTTCTGATACATCATTCCTGTTAGAATCCGTCAGCTTAGTCTTTGTATGATTAGACTGTAAACTTTCAGACTGTAAACTTTTGGACTCTAAACTTTCAGACTGTAAACTTTCAGACTGTAAACTTTCAGACTCTAAATGAAGCTCCTGAATGGTTGATTGAGCAGGGTTTGCAGGTTGCTCACCGTTTAACGAAACACTCTTCTGGGATTGAGGTGGAATAGTCAGAATAATGGGTTCTGGAATTGACGATCGCACCATAGAAAATAGTTACCTACTACTGTGCAATTTTAACACATTTGAAAGCATTGCCTATCATAGAATTGGAAACTATAGCAATCCGATTTGATGCATGAGATCTTGGCGAACTGCCCCCTAACCCCCGTGATTGGAAGCAAGAGGTGGATACTGAAACAATGAATTTCCATAATTTGGGCGTTGGGAGATGGTTCGGCAACCAGGCGGATCTGGATTATCCCTAATCGCTATTTGGCATCAGCAGGTTTGAGAAAAATGTGAGAATGGTTCTCATGATGATGTATCATAGTAAACCGTCCTCCTGCTTCCTTCTCTAGATGCAACCTTCTATGAACCCTAACCTTCCACCTACCATGACCTGGCAGCAAGATTTGACGGGACAAGTGTTTGATCCTGCCAGTCTAACCACGTTTTGGGCTGAACTCACCCAGGGAGCCTATGGCACTGTGGAGCGGGTGGAGGCGATCGTAGAAATGATGGATGGCACGGCTTGGCAGTTACACTTTGAACAGGGTGGAACCCCTATGGAGACAGAATTACCGCTGCCTCGATGGCTCTCCGGTCGGCCCCAGCGCCCTAGCCAGATAAACGTGATTGCTCAGAGCTTAACTATCGCGAGTCTTCTGAATACCTTGTATGACTGCTGTCTATCAGATGCCATGCTAGAAAACTATCAAGCCCAATTCCGCCAACAAGTTGAAGGGCAGGATGTCGCGCAAGGGGAAGAGAGATGAAAATTGCGGTGATTTCTTGCATTCATGGAAATTATGAAGCCTTAAATGCAGTCTTGATTGATATCGATCGCCACCAGGTAGACCAGATTTACTGCTTGGGAGATCTGGTGGGATATGGTCCCTATCCCAATGCGGTGGTGGAAATGGTGCGATCGCTAGATATTCCAACGGTTCAGGGCTGTTGGGATGAAGATATTGTGGAGGGGTTAAATGCCTGTGAGTGCAGCTATCCTTCCCTGTTGGCCGAAAAGCGGGGAAAATTAGCCCATGAATGGACTAACCGCGAAATTCATGGGGAAACGAGAAGTTATTTAGCCCAATTGCCCCTCATCCTGCGATCGGGAGATTTAGCGTTTGTGCATGGCAGTCCCACCCATCAACATGAATATTTGATGCCACAGATGGATGCCTTTACTGCGATGGAACGGGTGCTCTCTTCCGGGGCTGATGTTCTATTTTGTGGACATACCCATATCCCCTACGTGCGCGATTTGCAAGACGGGCAGGTACAGGTAGTGGTACAACGACCGGGGGATAAACAACCGGAATTACAAACCCATCGAGCCAGCCTCAAACGCATTATCAATGCTGGATCGGTAGGGGAACCACGCCATGGCAGACCCAATGCGACCTATGTGATTTACGACGTAGATGACCAGAAAGCGATTCTGCGGGAAGTGCCCTACGATTATCAAAAAACCTGTGCGGCGATCGTGGAGAAAGGTTTACCGGAAGTCTTTGCTTGGCGGTTGTCCCAAGGGTTGGAATATGCAGAACGGGCGGATGATCCTCACCATATTTGTGAACGTTAAAGACCGGTTTATGAATATTAAAGGCTCGTTTGTGAGCGTTACACGCTAGGAGAGAGGGCAGATGTATTGGGCGATCGCCAGTGGAATTGAAGGAAATTTAGCGGCCTATGAAGCGGTTCTGGCTGATATCCGTCAATCGCACCAGAGGGTTGAACAGTTGTATCTACTGGGTGATCTGATTGGGCCTCAACCGGACAGTGCCAAAGTGCTCGATCGCATTCAAACTCCTCAAACTGGAGAACCCCCGATCGCGGCTTGTCTGGGCTGGTGGGAAGAACAACTTTTGATTTTGCATGGGCTAGGACGCAGTGGGGAACCCACCCTCTTGATCGAGCGCTATGGTAAACCAATGGTGAAAATTCTCTGGGATGCCGTACCGCGATCGCAGTTGGAATGGATTCGTCACTTAGAGTTTGGCTTTGTAGAGTTGGATTGTTTATTCATCCATGGTAGTTCGATCGCCGTTGAAGAAGCTCTCACGCCAGATACCCCAGTCATTACCCTGCTTGATCGTCTCCATCGCCTGGAGGTTAATCAATTATTCTGTGGGCGATCGGGACAAGCGTTTGAATATCATCTCACCCAGGGTTCGCTCCAGGATACGGTTACCACGCTAGATCAACCGACTGTAGAACACAAGGTAAAATTGCAGCCCAAACGTATTGTGGGGGTCGGGAATGTGGGTCATCACCTCGGACAGGCAACTTATCTTTTATTGAACCCAAATAGCAATGAATTACGATTCAGAACAGTAAATTACAAAGCTAAAGAAGGGGGGGTATAGCATCCGTGATAGACTCCCGCTTGCCAGTTACTATCATTACAGGATTTTTAGGAAGTGGTAAAACGACCCTCTTGAATCACATTTTGAATAATCGTCAGGATTTAAAAATTGCAGTGCTTGTCAATGAGTTTGGGGATATTAATATTGACAGTCAGTTGCTAGTAGCGATTAATGAAAATATGATTGAACTGAGCAATGGTTGTATTTGTTGTACGGTGAATGATAGTCTTACTGATACCGTCTATCAAGTTCTAGGCAGAGAAACCCCGATCGATTATCTTGTCGTTGAGACCACGGGGGTAGCCAATCCGCTCCCTGTTGCCCTGACCTTTCTGGGGCCTGAATTACGAGATTTGACCACGCTGGACGCAATTCTGACTGTGGTGGATGCAGAAACTTTTTCATTCCCCTCTCCTTATCAAAGTGAGGCCGCCTACAGCCAAGTGATGTATGGTGATATTATTCTGGTCAATAAAGTCGATTTAGTCAGCGAGCAACAGTTACTGGATTTAGAACAATCGATCGCCCAGTTGAAAGAAGGGGCCAGAATTCTGCGATCGTGCCAAGCTCAGGTACCCCTAGAGGTGATTCTGGATATCAACCTCGCAGCGCAGGGTTCTTCACTTCAAGTCATGGCGGCAAGTGAGACGGAAGCAACTTCAACTCATTTGATGAATGATGGATTTAATGTGGTTTGCTTCAAAAGTCGCCGTCCGCTCAGCCTCAAAAAGTTTCAGGAATTTTTAGACTATCAACTGCCGGAAACAGTGTACCGTGCTAAGGGGATTCTTTGGTTTGATGAAAGCCCTGCGAGACATGTGTTTCAACTGAGTGGCAAGCGCTTCAATCTTACTGATAGCACCTGGACAGAAGAGCCACATAACCAGTTAGTCTTGATCGGGAGAAGTCTTAATCCCCTCCAAATCCAGCAATTGCTGATGAATTGCTTAACCAGAATACTGTAGATATGTAAATTCAACCGGCATCGTCTCGCTTGGCTTGAGCCAGGGCTTTGATACAAGAGTTTTAATACAAGAGTTTTAATACAAGAGTTTTAATACAACAGTTTTGACAAGTGTGCCATTGACTTGTACGATCGGTTGGACTATATATTAAGCGCATTTTCTATGTCAGAGCCACTTGCTACCCCTGCCTTGACCTTAACGTCTCGTCCTCGTCGTTTGCGTCGCACTGAAACAATGCGGCGATTGGTGCGGGAAACTCAATTAACGGTTAATGATTTGATTTATCCCCTCTTTGTCATGGAAGGTGAGAATCAGCAGGTGGAAGTCCCTTCGATGCTGGGTTGCTATCGCTATACGGTGGATTTATTGCTGGTAGAGGTGCGATCGGCTGTGAAGTTGGGCATTGGGGCGATCGCTCTTTTCCCGAAGGTGTCGGACTCGCTCAAGGACAATGCGGGCACTGAAAGCTACAATCCAGAGGGGTTGGTGCCTAGGGCGGTGAAAGCGATTAAGGCGGAATTCCCAGAATTGGTGGTCATTACCGATGTGGCGTTAGATCCCTACAGCAGTGAGGGGCATGACGGCATTGTCAACAATGGCGAAATTCTCAATGACGAAACCGTTGCTGTTTTGGTCAAACAAGCCGTTATGCAAGCAGAAGCAGGAGCGGATATTGTAGCGCCTTCGGATATGATGGATGGGCGCGTGGGGGCAATTCGTCAAGGTTTGGATGCGGCAGGTTTTTGGCAGGTGGGCATTATGGCATATTCTGCCAAATATGCTTCTGCTTACTATGGACCCTTTCGGGATGCGTTGGATTCTGCACCCAAGTTTGGGGATAAGAAAACCTATCAGATGGATTTTGCCAATACCAGGGAAGCCGTGAAGGAAGTGGCTTTGGATGTGCTGGAAGGGGCTGATATCGTCATGGTGAAACCCGCTTTGGCTTATTTAGACATCATTCAGCAAATTAAACAGACCACCCATGTCCCGGTGGCGGCTTATAACGTCAGTGGGGAATATGCCATGATTCGGGCTGCCGGACAGCAAGGTTGGATTGATGAGAAGCGCGTGATTTTGGAAACTCTGACGAGTATGAAGCGATCGGGGGCGGATCTCATTTTGACCTATTTTGCGAGACAAGTAGCGGAATGGTTGAGTGCATAATGCTCTGAAGTGACAGGATGCACATCAGAACCAATGGTTATCCTATTCTAACGCTTCCTACGATCGCCTTACCCATTCCTAGAAGGCGATCGCCCGTGGTGACAAACGGGATCCTGTCCTGCTACCACTGCCTGAATTCCTGGCAAATAGTCATCCATCATGGCGACGTTGGTGTAGACGAGGCGTTTGATCAGGGCGGGGGTGAGTCTGTCTCCTTCCACATCGATGCTGGTTTTATACTGAATTTCGCCGTCATTAAAGTCGAGTTCAAAGTGATTGCTATTCCCCGTAATGAGTTTTGGCACGGTGAATGTAGATGAGATTCTGTTCGTCATCAATCGTGTAAACAATCCTGTCTTGATAACTCAAACGAATAGAATAAAAGCCAGCCAGATCACCCACTAATTTCTTACCCGCATAGGGATTAACACTAATCGTATCTTGAATGATCCCTCGGAGTTTTTGTTTCAATTTAGGGGTCAGTTGAGCAATATCTTTTTTAGCTTCTTTGGTAAAACGGATTTCATAAGCCATCAACTGATTTCTCCTAACACCTCATCTAAGGAGTAGGTTTCATTGTTTTTCATTTGCTGTAGAGATCGCTGAAGACTCTCTCTAAATCCAGGAATTGATAGTAGTTCAAGGGTTTCCTGTAAACTTTCATACTGCTTGGAGGATAGGAGGATTGCTGAATCCCGAGCAGTTTCTATCTCATAGACCTTGTTTTCTTCGGTGACCAATTTAACCATATTCTCAAAGTCTTCTCTAGCAGCGGCAGCAGTCAGTTTTTCCATGTTTCGACCTCTTGCTGGACTCAATGACAGGATGCACATCAGAACCAATGGTTATCCTATTCTAGCGCTTCCTACGATCGCCTTGCCAATTCCTAGAAGGCGATCGCCCAAATTTATAGCAATATTGTGATAATGTAGAAGCAGGTTAGCAAATTTGTAAACTGTGCCCAAAACAAAAGTTGTTTTTTATCAAGACCAGAATGCCTCGTCTCCGGTACTGGAATGGCTGAAAACTTTGCTTAAAGAAGATCGAAAAGGTTATGCCAACTGCGTTGTCCGAATTCAACAACTGGCAAATTCAGGTTATGAGTTGCGGCAAATCCAGCAGTTCATACTTATACGGAGGAACTAGAAAATGACCAAGACAAATGATGCACTGAAGATCCTGCAAGAGATGACATCTGAGGATGCTGAAATGGAGGAGATGATTAAGGAGGCTTCTCTGAATGCGGAATTAGCTCAGCTTATTTATCAGGTCAGAACTCAAGCGGGGCTGACTCAACAGCAGCTTGCCGATCGCATTGGCACAAAACAATCGGTGATTGCCCGCCTTGAAGATGCTAACTATGAAGGACATTCGCTACTCATGTTGCAAAGAATTGCACGAGCACTCGATCGGCGGGTGGAAATTCGCTTGGTTTCGGATTCGGTGGATGTTGCCTAATGCTCCACAAGGGCGATCGCCTGTTCTGGGGTTTCGCCTGCCATGACTGCTTGGATCCCAGGAAGGTATTCGTCCATCATGGCGACGTTGGTATAGACGAGACGTTTGATCAGGGCGGGGGTGAGTCTGTCTCCTTCCACATCAATGCTGGTTTTGTAACGAATTTCGCCGTCGCTGAAGTCGAGTTCAAAGTTGCCGATTAGGGTGCCGTAGTTGGCGCGGGTGAGGAAGTGGGCGATCGTACCTCGTTTGTCTTCGGGAGCGGCGATCGGGCTGATGGAGTAGAAGATGAATTGCTGTTGTTCTTCTCTGGCTTTGGCATAACAGTTCCATTCACCATTTTTGCCTTGGCAACCTATTTGCAACGCAGGCTGTCCCTGAATCTTGGCAAACGACCAATCGTCCTCTGCAAAAAAGCGAATCGCTTCTTCTAAAATTCGTTGATGACCCATGGGTGGTTGTAAATCCATGTCCGAAAGCTGATCTTCCTGGGTAGATATCTTCGAGGAAGGATTCGCCAGCGCATTGCCAAAATCAGCTAAATCTTTCAAAACATCCACTATTTCTTCAATTGTATTCAATGGATTTTGCTGAGAGCTTTCAGCCAGATCTGCTTCTGCCCATGCTTGGAAGAAGTTAACGATTCCGGTTGAAATTCCTTCACTGGAAGCTCCAGCCTCAAGGATTGCAGCAGGACTTATACCAGCCCAAAAAGTTTGACAGCCCGGTTTACCTGGTACGTTCGGTTGCTGCACTGACAAACACAACCAGTTTTCAGTTGAAAATAGCAAGTGATCCGGTTGAAGTCTATTCAGTTGAGAAAGATAATTTGAAAACTCATCAGCGGTTGTAAATTTCCCTTGCACAAAGGAGAGTAGATTTGGTTTTAGCATGACTGAAATCTCAAAGTCCAACTTAGTCAAGAAGCCTTCACCTGAGAAATTTCCTGGGTAGGGCTTGAGATTGAAAAGAGATTTCTTATTAATTTGCTCATAAAGCTCTGGACTAGCATGGAAACTAAGCCGAAACTCAATTAATCTTTCACTATATCTAGTTAGGCTAAGAGTATCAATTTGGAAAGATACAGGAGAACCTAACTGATCTAGAAATGTTAATTTAAAAAGCTGTTTATGGTGTTCAACGTACATGATTACACAACGGGATCTCTTTCATAAGTAAAATATATAGATATTAAATATTCGGACATTATATTAACCACCGTTGTTCAATTATTTTAGTCATTCTAACAAAATCATTCCACCAATGCTGGTCTACTACTGGATTATGATGTTGTTCTGCTTCAGAAATTAGTGTGCTAAAATAACGAAGCATAAGACGTTCAAAAGCCGGAATGCTTATCTGAACTTCACCAAGAGGATTATAAACTTGCACTCCTTCTAGAGGCTCTTCATCAGGATCTAGTTCATCAGTTGGGTATCGAAATCCAGTTCCATCAATCCCAATGCCTTCCTGATCTCTCACACCAGAAGCAATATATAGCAAATCACTCAAGCTAAAAAAGCTAAGTGAGCTTGTTAAAATTAGCAATTCTTTTGGTTCTGAAATTTGAGTTACCACCTTAAGAGAACTTTCATGCTTGTCAGTTCCAATGAGAATACCCTCGACTAGTGAATCTTTAATCAGATGATTCATAACAGTTAGAAATTAGGAAAGAAAGTGTCAACTTTATTTGGACGATAAAATCCACGAATCCTTATACCTTGTCCAGTTCCTTCAAAAGCACCTCCATCTTTTGGAAAAGTTTTACTTTTGATCGCGTCATCGGCTGCCGCATTACCAATATCTTGCCATTTATTTGGATCAGATGCAAGATCTTTAATCACTGTTTTAAGTTTTGGTTTACCCGTAGAAAGAGTCGGAGGCTGTTCAATCTTCCCTTTTGCATCTTTTTGGTAAAGTTTATACTCATAACGAACAACATCTGGATTGGCAGGATCTGGGGTCGTTGAAACTACTTCACCTTTACCGTTCAACTCACTCAAAAATGTAGCTTGATCATGACAACCTTTGATTTCACCTTTCTGAACGCCCTCATTTTTTAAAAGGTGATTAATCGTATCCTGAGTCACTCCCTTATAATCCTTGAAGAAGTCAGCTCCGTAATGCTTTAGTACTTCACCTCCATATTTATCTGCTAGAATTTTTACTTTCTCAGCACTACCAAGTTGGTTGACAAAATCTTGGATTTCTGTCGGTGTTAGATCTTTCAATAACTTGTTTACTGTATCAGGAGTTAGATCGTCAA
>JAYKGX010000366.1:0-3370 GCA_035285565.1 Synechococcales cyanobacterium | reverse complement strand
TAGAACCTGAATCTAGCGCGTCTACCAATTCCGCCAGTTCCGCCTATTCAGGATTGCACTGAAATGAAAAGCAGGTTCAGCAAATTTACTTAACCAAGACGACTCCACTTAGGTTGATTAACCTAGGGCGTTTAACAAGGTTGCTCAACAAGCCTGTTTCACAGCGCTTAATCATAATGACGTACTTGCACCAGATTTGTCAACTCAGTTGCTCAAAATAAATTGTGCCAGCAACTTTTGGCAGGTGCTCAACCCCAGACAACAGATCCATGTTGCAAACTAGAGAAGGTTTCAGGAGCATCGCCCCCGTATCCCAAAGAAGCTTGGTAGGAACCACTCCATCCCATGAGTTTTCAAACTAATTCTCAAAAGAATATTGATAGACGATCGCCCTCCTGCTAAATAATGGAACCATACCGTTCAAGCTTATAATTTAGAGAATAAAAAATAATTTAAAATCCTCCCAAACCTCAACCAAAAAATAAAGAAAAAATAAAAAACGCTTCTCACCAAAAAATAAAGGGAGCCGCTCGCCGAATCAGTCTGAACCGCTCTCTATTCAACGCCTTCCCCCAATTTCCATTCACCTGACTAGAGGAGACGATCGCCCCAAAAATAGTCGTATTGTTGAGACAATTCCCCCGCTTTACCCATGGAGGACAAGCGGGAAATATTGATTAAAAAAATCAATAAATTGATCAAAAGTTGCCCAAAAGTTTGCAATAACGCTAGACAAATGGAAAGTTTCAGGTAGAATCGGAACCAACTTTGACATTTTCTTAACACTTTTTTCTCACCACCTATTGGCAGGAGGGTATCCCTATTACTGCGGCATTGAATCTTTCCAATCCCCAGTCTGCTAGCGCTCTGGCAGAACAACCCGTTCTTCAAGTTTACGGCGGGCAGACCTTACAGGGGCGTGTGCGCGTCAGCGGAGCCAAAAATTCGGCCCTAGTGCTCATGGCGGGGGCAATCCTCTGCTCTGAAAGCTGTCGTCTCCATAACGTGCCATCCCTAGTGGATGTGAAGCGCATGGGCGAAATTCTTGCCTCCCTGGGGGTAAAGATTCAGCGAAATGGCGATGTTATGGACCTGGATGCTTCCTGTCTGAACCAAACAGAAGCGCCCTACGAGTTGGTCAGCAAAATGCGGGCTAGCTTCTTTATCATGGGATCCCTACTGACCCGGATGGGGGTGGCGCGGGTCCCCCTACCAGGGGGTTGCTCGATCGGCGATCGCCCGGTGGATCTGCATGTACGTGGATTGCAAGCGCTCGGGGCTGAGGTTCACATCGAGCATGGAGTCGTTCATGCCTATGTGCGCAATGGCAAACGGCTGCAGGGAACTCGGATCTATCTGGATCTGCCCAGTGTGGGAGCCACGGAAAATATCATGATGGCGGCGACCCTGGCGGAGGGAGAGACGATCATCGAAAATGCGGCTCAGGAACCGGAAATTGTCGATTTGGCTAATTTCTGCAACTCCATGGGGGCCAAAATTGTGGGAGCGGGAACTAAGCGCATCGTGATTCAAGGGGTAGAGCGCATGCACGCCTCAGAATATACCGTGATTCCCGATCGCATTGAAGCCGCTTCCTTTATCCTGGCGGGTGCTGTGACGCGATCGGATATTTTGGTCGATGCGATCGTCCCCGAACATCTGACTCCGGTATTGGCAAAACTACGAGAAGCAGGGGTGGGCTATGAGCTAGAAAGCCCCACTAGTTTACGAATTATCCCCGTGGCGAGCTACCGAGGGGTAGATATTGAAACTCTGCCTCACCCTGGATTTCCCACGGATGTGCAAGCGCCCTTCATGGCCTTGATGACCCTGGCGGAAGGCAACAGTGTGGTGAAAGAAACGCTGTTTGAAAATCGCTTACAACATGTGGCAGAACTGAATCGCATGGGAGCCGATATCAAAGTGAAAGGCAACATGGCGATCGTCAAAGGCGTGTCCATGTTATCCGGTGCGCCAGTGATGGCAACAGATCTGCGGGCTTCGGCGGCGCTGGTGATTGCAGGGCTGGCGGCAGAAGGGATGACTTCGATTCGAGGCTTGCACCATATGGATCGCGGCTACGATCGTCTGGAGTGGAAATTCCAGCAATTAGGAGCCAGATTGGAACGGGTGAGCGCGGTTGATGAGGTAGAAGTCTAACACCTTTGCCTTTACTGACCCTTTAAGCAGATGACCGATCGTTCTGGAGGTTTCCGGAGCGATCGGTTTTCTCTTAGGCAGGTGGGGTTAGGCAGGTGGGGTGTTGCGATAGCATGGAGACGACAGCCGTGGAGGTAAGGAGAGCGCATGGTCGTCACAATACCGGAAAAACCACTAACCTTTGAGGCGTTCCTAGCCCAGTATGGCAAGGACGATCGCTATGAATTGATCGATGGAGAACTATTTGACTTGAAACCCACTGGACAACATGAAGAAGTGAGTGCAGAAATTGGTCAATGGCTTAACTATCAGATCGTGATTCAGCAATCAGATCGTGATTCAGCAATTGAACTATTTCATTCCCCATCGTTGTCTAATTCAGCCTCTGGGTAACCTGACGGGCTTTCGACCAGATGCCATTGTGCTCGATCGGGCAAAACTGCAATCCGAACCCCTCTGGAAACAAGAACCCGTTATTACCCAAGGGCAGTCAATCAAATTTGTGGCAGAAGTGGTCAGTGGCAACTGGCAGAATGACTATGCCCGCAAGTTTGAAGACTATGCCCTGCTGGGAATTCCAGAATATTGGATTGCAGATTACGCTGGATTGGGCGGGGAAATCTTCATTGGGCGGACCAAACAGCCTACCTTGACCCTCTGTGTTTTGGCTGAGGATGGACGTTATCAGACCCAAAGGATCCGGGGGAGTGAACCTATTATTTCTCCCACCTTTCCAGACTTGAATCTAACCGCAGAGCAAATTTTGAGGACAGGCTGATGACCGCTGACTCACTCACTGGTAGCAGAATTTCTCTGATTGGCTTGAAAGCCGATCAGTTTCGTCATCCTCTGGATTTGGAGGCAACCCAACGGCTAAAACAACTTCCAGGACTGGATTTGTTGGTACGAACCTTGCTGGGGGGTGTGGCGGAGAAATTCTTTTATATGGAAAATATTTCCACCAGTTTGCTGGTCAGCGATCGCCAGCTTCCCAAACTCTATACCTTGTTGCAGGAAGCCTGCAAAATTTTGGATCTGGAAATCCCCCAACTTTATGTCCGCCAGCATCCAGTGCCCAATGCCTACACCATGGCGATCCGGGGGAAACAGCCGTTTATCGTGTTACATACGGCGCTCATTGAGTTGCTGACAACCGACGAGATCCAAGCGGTGATTGCCCATGAACTGGGACATCTGAAATGTGAGCATG
>JAYKGX010000365.1:0-20493 GCA_035285565.1 Synechococcales cyanobacterium | reverse complement strand
CAACGGTATGATCAGATTCAATTACAAGTGGCTCCCCTCCTCCAACGCCAACAGAGTTTACAGCGAGAACTCGATCGTGCAACTGCCAAAGTGACGGCGCGTTTGGAAGAGTTACGCATTTCTGCCCAACAATTGCAAACCCAACAGGAACGTCAACCTCTCTTGCAGCAGGCGGTGGTGGAGGTCTGCGATTGCATTGAAGAATTGGATCGACTGCGCAAATATCAAGAACAGGTGCGAGATAAGGGGCTAGAGCGTCGGCATTTTATGGAGCGGCTGCAGGCTCACCAGCGGGATTATGAAGCCCAACTGGCTGAAATAGATCATATGCTACGGTTGTTGAAGCATCGCACGGCGGAAGGAGCTTTGAGTGCGGAATTCCAAGCGACGATATCCCGCCATCACCCATCTACGAATCCTCCTTGCAGCCCGGATCCCAGTTCAGATACTCGTCAAGATGCTAGTCAAGATCCTAGCTTAGCTTCCAGCCAAGATGTTCAGGTTTCCCCTTTGCCTGACACTGCGATCGAAGCAACCACAAACCTGCTCGAATTCCGTGCCCCCTGGGAGGAGCGGGTCCCCACCGTTGCAATTGCCTGTGAGTCTGCTGAGGCTTACCAAACTCAAGCGATGCCAGCTATATCGATGCCAGAGGAGCGGGTTGCAGAATTTCCCCCCTGCCCTCTTTGCGATCGTCCGTTAGATGAACAGCATTGGCAGGTGGTGGTGGAAAAACATCTACGGCAGCAGCAGGAAATTTTGGAGCAGATTTGGGTCATCCGGGAACAACTGGCGGTTTCCGAGCGGGAAATACAAGTCCTCCGTCAGGAATATCGAGACGTTGAAAAAAAGCTCAATCCCTATGGAACTATTTTAGAAAAGCGGGGGCGATTGCAGGAACAACTCCAAGTCAACCAAGCGAGTCAACGGAGTTTCCAACAACTTCAGGAAGAAGTCCAACAGATCGAACAACAGCTCCTAGCAGGCAAATACGCGGCAGACATCCAGGAAGAACTGAGATTGCTAGAGCAAACGTTGGAAAATTTGCAGTATGACGATCGCGACCATGCTTTAGCCAGAAGTGCGGCGGATCGGTGGCGTTGGGCAGAAATTAAGCAAGCAGAAATCAAACAAGCCCATGGGCGTAAGTTGAAATTAGAAGAACGACTGCCTGAGGTGCGATCGCAGTTGGAAGCCCTGATCTATAGTCTTGCCCATCTAACCGCTGAAACGAATCATGGCTTGGCTCAATTTGACCAGCATTTGCAAGATTTAGGCTACGAACCCGAACAGCACCATCAACTCCGCCAAGCTGTCAAGCAAACGCAATCCTGGCAACTGCGCTATCAAGCCTTACAACAAGCCCATCAACAACTGCCAGCCCTGCAACAACAGTTAAATCATCTCTTCCAACGCCTGCAAAGTCGGATGGCACAATTGGAGGATCTGCGGCATCAGCTTCATGAAGTGAACCAACAACTGGCGGATATTAGCGATGTCACCCCCATGATTCAGGAGCTAGAAGCCAGCCTGCAGCAAGATCGGCGTTGTTTGGATACTTGCTTGGCGGATCTGGGACGCTTGCAGCAACAACAACAGCAGTTTCAGCAATTGCAAACGGAAGCAGATGCGATCGCACGGCAACTCCAGGACAGCCGCCGCCAACACCGAATTTACCAAGAACTCAGCCTTGCGTTTGGTAAAAATGGGATTCAAGCCTTGATGATCGAAAATGTGTTGCCCCAACTGGAGGCGATCGCTAACCAAATCCTTTCGCGGTTGACCAATAATCAGTTGCATGTGCAATTCATTACCCAACGTCGATCTCAGTCTGCTAAGTTGGCATTCGCCAAGCTGGGATCGAGTCAAGGGGCTGGGGGGAAAGGTTCTGCAGGAAAAAATCACCCCTCTGCCGCCACTCTAAACCAAAAGCTGGGAGAAACGCTGGATATTCTGATTTCCGATGCCCAGGGAACTCGCCCCTATGAAACCTATTCTGGTGGTGAAGCGTTTCGGATTAATTTTTCCATTCGGCTAGCACTCGCACGGCTGTTATCCCAACGATCGGGTACCGCGCTCCAATTATTGATTATTGATGAGGGATTTGGCACGCAAGATCAAGAGGGGTGCGATCGTCTTATTGCCGCCATTAATGCGATCGCATCTGACTTTGCCTGCATTCTCACCATCACCCACATGCCCTATTTTCGGGATGCTTTTCAGTCTCGCATTGAAGTTCTCAAGGGCGAGACTGGCTCACAAATTTCCCTCTGTTGAATCAGAAGGCTGAACAAGAAGAAGGATTCTTCTTGTCTTGGATGCCATCCTATCCAGATACAGAGTTGCATGGTGCTTCTCTGACACTAAAAATCTCTCTGATCCCTGCTAGCCAGCGCTCCTTTACAAAGCTTGTTTAGAAAACAAAGTCTTGTTTAGAAAGTCATGCTGGACGGCAGAGCGGATCAGAGAGAGTCTATCGCCGACAAAAGGAGACTAGATTGCCTCCTGATTCTTTTCGCCTGTCCGAATCCTCACGGTTTGATCGACAGGGCAGATAAAGATTTTGCCGTCTCCAATTTCACCAGTACGAGCAGCAGTCAAAATCTTGTCAACTACCATATCGACTTGATCATCTTCAACAACGATTTCGATTTTTAGCTTTTGCAAAAACTCCACCGTATATTCTGAGCCGCGATAACGCTCGGTTTGTCCCTTTTGACGACCGAAACCCCGGACTTCAGAAACAGTCATGCCAACAATTCCGGCATTGACCAAAGCAATTTTGACTTCATCCAACTTAAAGGGACGGATGATTGCTTCAACCTTTTTCAAGGCTCCACACTCCTTCTCTCGAAATAATTTGAGTAGCAACTAATGAATACTAATTGCTATCGCTGTTGTTTTTGTGATGATGTCAATATTGTCACATCACTTCAGTCTGATAGTACCAGATCTCCTTTCAGGTCAACTCAGTCTGAGACCTTCTGTTACGTGATGAGCGATCGCTAACAAAGTCGTAACATTTGTGTAACTAATCAAATATAGGACGAGCAGCATGGAACCACGCTCTTAGGATCAGCGCGATCGCACTTTTCACAACGGCTATTTTGGGCTTTAGCCAGTATTTTGGGCTTTAGCCAGGGTGTAGGTGGCGATCGAGTGAGGTCAGTTATCGAGAATTGAGCATGGGGCGCACGATCATAAAGCCAGCACCAAAGGCAGTCACTACAATCAAAGCCAACACAACCCCCAACTTCCAGCCACTCAGATCCAAACTGGCTCCTGAAGACCGTTGTTCCTGCAGGTCTGCCCCTTCAATCATCTGCCATTGCTGCATCTCTGGAGCTTGGGGAGAAAATTGCGGTAAAGCTCCGATTCCTGCGGGTAAAGAAGAGGGAGCAGACATGGATGTGGGAGAACTAGGTGTCTGGGCGATCGCTGACTTCATCCCAGGGCGAGGTTTGGAACCCATGCGGGACCGTCCTTTCTCCCAGGCTGGTTGCTGACGATTGCTCATCGCAACGGAATGAACCCGATGACCATTAGTAGATTGTTCTAAAGTAGATTGCTCTAAGTTTTGGTGAGTATGCATCGCCAACTGAGCAATGCGCTGCATCTCTTGGCGCAATTGTTGATTTTGTTGCAACAACTGTTGATTCTGTGTTTGACAAGCTTCTAGTGCAGCTTTTGTGGTTTGCAATTCGGCGGTCACTTCACGGTACAGAGAAATGGGCACCGATGGAGAATAGGATTGGGGACGAGCGAGAGGCTGTCCAGCAGCTTTGGAATTACGCATAAAGGTCAGTCGGTTACTCGGTCAGCGATCTAGGAAACAGCACTGGAGGACGCACTTGAGGTAAAGCACTAGAGACAGTGCTTGGAAAAAGAATGATTTAGGATAGCGCAGCTTCACCAAACTGGCACATCGATCGCCTAGATTTTCTGGCGTCTGTATCGATTGGGTTATTTTGGGTCACGATCCTGCATGGGGGTTAATCCTATCTATCTTTAAGATACAAGGGGGATCGAGAGATTGACGGGAATCGAGTTTCGTCGAACTGACGTTAATCCTGCAGAGGGCGGGGAATTTTCTGGGATCACAAATATCCTAGGATCACAAATATCCTAGGATCACTATGTACCCACTGAAATATAGCAATCCTAATTGATTTGTGGGGCGAAATTCTGCCTGCACAGGCTAGAAGCCTGCCCCACTTTTGCAACTGAAAGAGGATTGCTATATATCCCCTGAAATTAGCTTGCGAGTGAGCCAAACCCTATGAATCCCCTCGAACTGTTGGATAGCCGCGACACTGCCACCCAGGAATCCACTAAGTATGGAGAACGGGAAATTCTGGATGGTCAACTGATTACCTTTCCCAATCCTCGCCCCGGTCGTCATTACACGATCCAAATCACCTTGCCGGAATATACCTGCAAATGTCCTTTCTCTGGTTATCCGGATTTTGCCACGATTTACGTTAGCTATGTGCCTGATCAGCGGGTCGTAGAATTAAAGGCGATCAAGCTCTATATCAATAGCTATCGCGATCGCTATATTTCCCACGAAGAAGCAGTGAACAAAATTTTAGATGATCTGGTAGCAGCTTGCGATCCCCTAGAGATGACGATCAAAGGAGACTTCACCCCACGGGGCAATGTGCATACCGTGATTGAAGTGACCCACCGTAAACTGACCGAGACTGGGATGGAGGAGGCGATCGAAGCTGTGAGCAAGCGATCGGCAGGAGACTCGTCACTCGATAGCAAGAAGAGCGACAAGAAGAAAGCTAAAGGGAAGAAAAATCAATAAAAAATCACGAGTGGATGATCAATTTCCCCACTCCCCCCTTTCATTTCCAATGTTGCCAGCCTAACCACTGATCAAGGCTTCCACAAATTCGTAGCTAGAGAAGGGTCTTAAATCTTCGATCCCTTCTCCGGCCCCGATGAAGCGAATGGGTAAACCAAGCTGTTGTACCACGGCCAAAGCAATGCCTCCCTTGGCAGTCCCATCCAACTTTGTCAGCACGACTCCGCTCAACTGGGCTGCCTCTGCAAATACTTTGGCCTGCATCAAGCCATTTTGACCAAGGGTAGCATCTAGCACCAGTAGAGCTTCCACCTGGGCATTGTCTGCTTTCTTGTCAATAATGCGGCGAATTTTGGCTAGCTCATCCATCAGGTTTTTCTTGTTCTGCAGTCGTCCAGCAGTGTCTACTAACAGGAGTTCTGTACCCCTTGCCTGGGCTGCGGAAATGGCATCAAAGACCACTGCTGCGGGATCACTATTTGCGGCTGGGTTGGCAATCACCTCTACTTCACTGCGCTGTCCCCAAACCTTTACCTGCTCCACGGCAGCGGCGCGGAAGGTGTCGGCAGCGGCAATCAAGCACTTGTAGCCAGATTTACTTGCTACATGAGTGATCTTACCGATTGTGGTGGTTTTGCCTGCTCCGTTGACTCCGGTCATCAACCAGATGTTTAACTGATCCTTCTCTGGGACAAAGCTGCGTTGATAGCCATTTTCGTAAGGACGATCGAGCATTTCTCGCAACAGTTGTTTGAGGTAGGCGATCGCTTGTTCTGGGGGCAAGGCATCTTGGCGCAGGCGAGCTTGGAGTCCAGAAATGATCGTATCGGTGGCAGCAACGCCTACATCTGCCTGAAGCAGCAGCGTTTCAATCTCCATCACCGCATCTTCATTCAGTGGACCCTGACCTACGATCGCTTTGAGTTGGTTAATCAGTCCGCGCCGCGTTTTTTCTAGCCCCTGCCGCAGCCGCTTCAACCAGGTAATTTCTTCTAGGGTGACATCTTCTGCCCGTCGCCCCTGGGCTGCTAGCACTTCCGCTGACCAGATAAAGCCATCATCCAGATTCAAATCGATCTCAGGTTGGGATGGGATTAAGGGTTCCGATCGCGCTGCTGTGCTCGCTTCTGGCAAGGTAGGTTCTACTTCTGCTGTTTCCCGTAGTCGTTCTAAGCGTGCTTCTGCCTCTGCTGCTGCCTTGCTCCAAAAAGCGGTCACTACACTGGGAGCTTCTTGACTGGGAGCTTCCTCAGCCACAGCTTGTTCAGATACAGCTTGCAAGGGGAGGGCTGCGGGCGCTTCTGTGGAAACTGTTGGTTGGTCTGCTGGGGGCGCTTCTACTGGGGGTTCCGCTTCTACTGGAGGTTCCGCTGCTGAGATCGGTTCTGCCTCAGTTGCCTCTGCTGGTTCCGCTTCAGTCGCTTCTGCCGATTCCGCTACCTCATCTGCCTTGTCAGCCGCTTGCTCATCTGCCTTGTCAGCCGCCTCTGCCTGTTGGGCAGCCTGTTGTTTGCGTTTCAGAGCTTCGTAAGCAGCTTTGGCAAAGTTCAGTTGCTGCTCCGTATCGGGGTTTTCCTCCGCCGGGGGAGATTCCGCAGTCTCTGCCTCCGTTGCCGGAGCCGCAGGTTGGTCTGCCGAGGTTTCATTCAGCTTGCGATTAAACCAGTTAAATGTCATGGCAACACCTGTTTAGACGAAGACGGTTTAGGCGAAGACGGTTTAGACGAGAAGGGTCTAGGTTAAGAAATGGTTGCTTTCTGTTGCTCATAGGCTCGCCGCAGCACGCCGTTGATAAATCGATGCCCATCCTCTTCGCTGTAGCGTTTTGCCAATTCGATCGCCTCATTGATGGCCACTTCTGGAGGGGTGCCTAGGTATCCCATTTCCACCACAGCAATCCGGAGGATATCGCGATCAATCCCAGCTAAACGGTTTAGCTGCCAATCCACCAAGGCATTATTCAGCCGTGCATCAACTTCTTGACGCACTTCAGCGTAGCGTTTGACAATTTCGATCGCATATTGCCGCACCTCAGACTGATTGGATTGCTGAATTAATTCTGGAATTTCTAAACAGTTGCCCAGTCGGTTAATTGCCGCTTGGGTCAGTTTCATGGCTTCTGATAGCATCTCCTTAGCGCGATCGAGATCTTCAGTGCGGGTCTCACTATCCACAATTTGACGATTACTCCGCTGCAATTCCGCTGCTGCAGTTTCCAATGTATCCCTTGCCTCCGAACCCAACGTCCGTACTGCTGCGATGACAATATCTTGGAGCGTCTGCATCGTCAGCTTCTCTGGTTTATTAGGCAGTTGGCTCATACTGAGCAGTGCGAGTTCACGGGCGATTCGACGAGCTTGCATAGGGTATTGACAGGAAGTAGAGGGTCTAAAGAGAGAGAGTTCGCAGGAATAGAATCGCTCAGCAGGAAGCGAGTAAGCCTACTTATCCTATAACAGATGCGCCCAATAACAGGTGTGTCAATCCTGCCCGTGCGTTCGGATCTCCCCACCCCAGAATCTTTGCCCATCCCCTTAGCGAGTTCCTTTGGCGAGTTACTATAGATAAACACAGACTCAACAGACTGTGATTCAGCAGACTGTGATTCAACAGGCTATGTGATTTAACAGGCTGTGTGATTCGACAGGCTATAGTGCAACCCGTTCGAGGCATAGATTTAAGGCTATGGATTCACCAATTAAGGCTGTTCAAGCACCCTACTACGGCGAAGCTTCCTTCCGCACGCCACCGCCCGATCTGCCTTCGCTCTTGCTGAAGGAGCGGATTGTTTATCTAGGAATGCCACTCTTTTCCTCGGACGATCTTAAGCAACGGGTGGGTATCGATGTCACGAAGTTGATTATTGCCCAGCTTCTCTATCTCCAATTTGATGATCCAGAAAAGCCCATCTTTTTCTACATCAATTCAACAGGGACTTCTTGGTATACCGGAGATGCGATCGGGTATGAGACCGAAGCGTTTGCCATCTGCGACACCATGCAGTACATCAAACCCCCGGTACATACGATTTGTATTGGTCAAGCCATGGGAACTGCTGCGATGATTCTTGCGTCGGGCACGAAGGGATTCCGCGCTAGCCTCCCCCATGCCACGATCGTGTTGAACCAGTCGCGCACGGGTGCTCAGGGGCAAGCCACGGATATTCAAATTCGTGCTAAGGAAGTGCTGGCGAACAAGACAGCAACGCTGGATATTCTCTCGAAAGCCACTGGGCAACCCCCAGAAAAAATCGCCAAGGATACCGATCGCACCTTCTATCTCACGCCCCAGGATGCCAAGGAATATGGACTGATCGATCGCGTGTTGGAAAGCACAAAGGATTTGCCCAAACCCTTAGCGGGTGTCATTTAGGGGGAACTAGAATGCCAGTCGATGATCTGATGCGCGTTCCCTATAAGTTACCGGGCAGTACCGTTTGGCGTTTTGTCAATATTTACACCCGGTTGAACCAGGAGCGCATTCTCTTTCTCAATCAGCCCCTTTCGGATGGCGTGGCAAATTCACTGATCTCCGCCATGCTCTATCTGGATTCTGAAGACCAAACCAAGCCCATCCAACTCTATATCAATTCCCTCGGCGATCCTGTAGATGCGGGGATCACGAATCTGGCGGGGGGGATGGTGTCGATCCTGTCAGGACTGGCGGTCTATGACACGATGCAGCATATCAAGTCGGAAATCGTGACGATTTGTATGGGGCAAGCGGTGGGCATGGCAACGTTACTCCTCTCAGCGGGCAGTCAGGGCAAACGGGTGAGTCTGCCCCATGCTTCGATCGCCTTTAATTTTCCCCGCATTGGCACCCAGGGGCAGGCAACAGATATTCAAATGACAGCTCAGGAGATGCTGGCAAAGAAGGCCCTGGTTCTAGACATTCTGTCGCAGACGACGGGGAAATCGGTGGCACAACTGGCAAAAGATAGCGATCGCATCCAATATATGATTCCCCAAGAGGCTCAGGAATATGGATTGATCGATCGGGTCTTAACCAGTGCTCGTGATCTTGCCTAAGGCGATCGGGGGCGATCGGTTGCCTCCCACAAATCTGTCTGTGGCTAACCGCTCTATGTCGTACAGACGTTCCGCTGTCGTGCAGACGTTCCGCCGGAACGTCTCTACCTGTATCTGACTGTGGCCGACCAATCTGTGGCTAACCCCCCTGTGTCGTGCAGACGTTCCGGCGGAACGTCTCTACTCTTTGAAATTTTTGACCCCATCTTTTACCTACATCACGACCTATGCCAATTGGAACTCCTAGTGTCCCCTATCGCTTTCCTGGCGGATCCTATGAACAATGGATCAGCATTTATGAGCGCCTCTTTCGGGAACGAATTATTTTCCTAGCTGAAGAGGTAGATGATGGGATTGCCAATGCGATCGTTGCCTATATGCTCTATTTGGATTCGGAAGATCAGACGAAACCGATTTATCTCTACATCAATTCCCCTGGGGGATCTGTCACCGCAGGCATGGCGATTTATGACACCATGCAACACATTAAGTCGGAAGTGGTGACGATCTGTGTGGGTCTAGCAGCTTCTATGGGAGCTTTTCTGCTGGCAGCGGGCACCAAAGGTAAACGCTTAGCCCTACCCCATGCCCGAATCATGATTCACCAACCGCTGGGGGGGACAGGACGACGGCAAGCAACGGACATTGAGATTGAAGCTAAGGAAATTCTGCGGATTCGGGGACTGTTGAACCAAATTCTCGCCGATCGCACAGGGCAACCCCTGGAAAAAATTGAACGAGACACCGATCGGGACTATTTCCTGGCCGCTGACGAAGCTAAGGAATATGGCTTGATTGACCAGGTGATTGAAACCCTCCGTTAGAGGCTCCCGTTCCAATAATGAAATTCCCACGGCGATCGGGGGTAGAGGCGATCCATTTCAGGATAAACATGGCAGAATTCTCAAGGGATTCTGCTTTTTTAATGGCAATGATCCAACCATGTCTTGCTCAAGCTATGTAGCCTGTTGAGTCTTTTACGATCCCCCTGTTGCTGGTCATGCATTTGGACGGTTGTTATCGCATTTTGGGATTACACAATGGCGCTTCCTCTCAAGAGGTGAAGCTCGCTTACCGCGCTTTGGCCAGACAGTTCCATCCTGATGCTAGTCTGCTCCCTGCGCAAACCACTCCTACTGCGATCGCCCAACGACAAGCTCGCTTTATTCAAATCAACCAAGCCTACCGAGACCTGATGGCTCACCTGCAACCTCCGCTGCCCCCTGTGCCCCATCAGACTCCACCCCTCCTCACTTCCGATCAACGCCTCAAACAGCAGCATTATCAACGCTTGCAATATCTCTTCCGCCATCAGCAATTTCCTAATGCGATCGCCTTAGTGGAAGGTCTAGCGCAACGGTTTCCCCAGGATGCCGAAATTCGTCAGTGGCAAGCGATCACTTACCAACAATGGGGTCGCAAGCTGATCCAAGTGGGGCACCGCGATCGCGCCCTGCCCTATTTCCGCAAAGCCCTCCGCACGGATCCTCATAATCGCACCTTGCAGATGCAAATTCGCCAAGACAGCGATCGCTTTGGGTTCAAACTATAGTAATCTGAGCACCCCCCCCTTTCAAGTTGCATCTTGGGAGAAGCTGCCAACTGTGTTAAAAGTTTGGTATAGTTAATCTAGATAGATAAATAGCTGTGAAAGAGTACATAAGTGACGATGCATACGTTGGATGTGCATCTCGTGTCAGCCGCCGCATCAGCTCATGAAGTGGAATCTGGCTGTAAATAAGGCTGAAAATTAGTTATAACCTGATTTTCATATTTCTGGATTAGTACGGGGTTTAGTGTGTTCTCGATTGTCTCACGTCCGAGGAGAAAAACCTGGATGACTTTGAGCTTTACCTCGACGCTCTATTTGACACCTGTGTTGGATGTTTTACTTTCGCAGGTTCCTAAGCGTTGGCAGGCAGAAGTGCGCCTAGGGCTTCAGGAAGCTCTGGTCAATGCAGCAAGACATGGTAATCGAATGGATGTGGAGAAACAGATCTCCATTCAGTACTCAATCACCTCTGAACGTTGTGAATGGATTATTGCTGACCAGGGTTGCGGATTTTCTCCTCCAGATTCCATAGAAGTCATTATGAACGACCCCCTATGTTGCGAGCGAGAATGTGGGCGAGGTCTTTTCATTCTCCACCAAATTTTTGATATCGTTCAATGGAACTCTCAGGGCACGGAATTACGTCTTTGTAAGCAAGTTAGTAATGTTCCCCGAGATCCTCTCGTTTGCTAATGGCTGTTCTCCTGGTCGGTCAGGTCTACCCATCGAGGGGCTATCTTAGCATGGTTTACCTTAGGATGCCTTTAACGGGTCATAGGATCTATTATTCTGTAGTCAACTCAATTGAGTGATATGGATGGTGGCGAGATGGCAAATTGAGCAGGTCTTCTCCCAAGAGTCCTGATCGCTGAGCTGTGACAGTTGGGCAAAATTAAGCTATCTTAATTTGTCAATCCCCCATGAGCAATCTAATGCCACGCAATTCTCGCTTTTCTGTTCGTTCTTTCTCCGGATCCGATCGCATTCGACCCCGTGGTGCTCAGCCAATGTTGAATACAAGGCAGCTTGATTTGGTCTTACTGGCTGGTTGCTCTTGTCTCCTCACCATGCTTTGTCAGCCGCTGGCAAGTGCGTTGGTTGCTCCGACTGCCATGCATCATGCGTTTAGTCATTACCCTGATCGGATCCAAAACATGACCTATATTGTCATGTACCACAATCATCAAATCAAACAAGCCGTCGATCAGCCTGCACCTTAGGAAGGTGGACTGAATCAGTGCCTTGAATGCCCATGTAGCAATTACGATATTTAGCGATCGCCTAGTGATTGCCATGGGAAGGGCAGGGGGGGGCAGAAATCGTACGATCTAGCCATCCCGTTGCCTGCTGGAGGCGATCTAAGGCTTCTTGGGGCTGTTGCTTGAGCAAATAAACGATCGCACTAGCTGTCTGTTCCTGGGCACGCGCGGTACGATTGGCTTTGAGGCGATGCCAATCTTTGTCCTGAATCATGAGGCGCTGAGCAAGCTCCTGAGCTAATTCCAAGGTATCTACCTCGGTCAACTTAGGATTACTCAGGAGAGGCAATCGCGGTGTAAAACTAGACATAGGTATAAGACTGGGGTTAACAACTGGGGTGTGAAACGAGAGCAGGTCATTTTCGAGAAAGCCAATTGCGAGGGCATTGGTTAACGCACCTCTACCTTCCTCAGTCTACTATTGCGGCTGGAAAATTGCGAATGCGACTCAAGAACCTATGACATCTCTCACCAATGAGCTACCGGAAAATGCGATGGAAAACTCTGGAATACACTCTGAGGTCAACGTTGTCTCATCGACTGAAGGTGCAGACCTCTCTACGTTTGTGCAAGCCCTCCAAACTTTAGAGCAGGGGGTTCAGACCTTGCGATCGCAGTATGAACAGCACCAGAAAATTCAAGCCCTGCAACTTAGACTAGAAGAAGCGCGATCGCAGGCAGCAGCAGGATCGCAATCTGCTGTTGTGAATCCTTCCCCACCCCTTCCTTCTGAGATCGCTTCTGTTCCTGAACGGCGAGAGACTTCATTACAGCGATCGTCGGAATCTGCCACTGAAGTTGGTCCAAACATGGTACTAGAGCAGCAGCTTCAGCAGCTTGAACAACAGCTCGAAAGCCTAGAGTTACAGTTACGGAGTGAGCTATTTGGCTGGGGTGATGTAAAAGAATGGTGCTGGCAAGTGCTGCGGTATGGCGGTATGGGATTGATGGTGGGCTGGGGACTAGCATTCTACCTGATCAAAAACCCTGTACCCGCACCAGCGCCAGCTTCCCCCAATGCCCCAGCGACCTCAATGCCGTCGTTTTAACGTGACTTTCTTCATCCCTGGCAAACCACTCCTCTATGCCCTTTTCCCAAAATGTGAGATGGAACTAGAGGAGAAGGAGACTCAGAACATCCTTGCAATCTAATCTGGATCTGATCCTGACGGGACTGAATTTTCTACTATTCCCGTTTAGGGAATTTCAAAGACGCAGAAGCGATCACGACCTTCTTCTTTGGCTTGGTAGAGGGCACGATCGGCAGCCGTAATCAGCATTTCTGGGGCAATCATCAGATTTGGCGTAGTGCAAGCTACACCCATACTGACACTCACAAATTCCTTGACTTTGGAATTGCGGTGCTGGATCCTGAGTTTGGTAACATTATCCTGAATGGCTTGGGCAATCAGTTGTGCCCCTTCCAGACTGGTGTTGGGCAGAATGACGGCAAATTCCTCTCCTCCATAGCGGGCTGCGAGATCGATCGATCGTTTGGCCGAAGCATTAATCACTTGAGCCACCTGGCGAAGACAATCATCCCCAACTTGGTGCCCGTAGGTGTCGTTGTAGACTTTAAAAAAATCAATATCGCACAGGATCAGGGATAGCGGTAAGTGATCGCGCATCATTCGCTGCCATTCCTGCTGCAAATATTCATCAAACCGCCGTCGATTGGCAACTTGGGTTAACCCATCAAAGGATGCTAAGTGGGTTAATTTTTCATTGGCAGTTTGGAGATCTTGGTAAAGCTTGACCTGATGAATCAAGCGTTTGACCCGCTGACGCAAGACAGCCCAATTAATTGGCTTCGTGACAAAATCTACTGCTCCCGCCGAAAAAGCTTGTTCGACCGACTCATCATCTTCTAGTCCTGTAATCATTAAGACAGGGGTTTGGGTGGTGCTACCGTTATCCATTTTCTGGATATGCGTGCAGCAAGTAAATCCATCCATGACAGGCATGACTGCATCCAAAAGTACGACATCTGGGTGCAATCTGCTGAACGCGGCTAAACAGCTTTCTCCATCTACTGCTTCTACAACTTGGTAGCCCTCTTGCTCCATTGCTTGGCGTAGACATACCCGCATTACCTTGTCATCATCTGCCACTAAAATGAGCGGCGGATTATTCGTTGAAAAGGTCATGACATCCGACATTGTTTGTCCGACATTGTTTGAAGGTCTATCAGTTGAGCACCTAAAAATGAGTGATCGCCCTGGAAGTGGAACCTCAGGTTAACCCTAAAGTCTAACTTGACCCAGCGTCATCAGTTGTGGGGGCCTTATGACTATTATTCCCAGCCTTTTGGGCAAGTTCCGACAGGTTTTCAAAACATCCGTAATCGTCCCCAGTTTTCTCGGACAGGTTCTACTCCTCTGCTAGAGTCATCCGTAATAATGCAGAATTCCTGATGCGATACGATCCCATCCCGTCCATCTGTTTATGTAAACTTTTTGCGTACAACTCATGCAATTTTTAATGCATGTTACTGGAATTTAGACGATCGTATGCTAACGCACTTTGACAGATCTCTGTCTGGAGTTTTGGGAATGGCATAATAGGAGGGTTAAGGTTGAGCATGAGAATATGAGGGTTTTCCTATGGCGCAAGCTTCATCCAGTGCCCTGATGTATGCCGAAGATCACTATGTTCTTTTAGAAACCAGTCAGCCAGAGGTGATCTTGTCTCAGGCGGAAATCTTAATGAAACTTCAACAAATCGTTCAACAATATCCAGAAGCGTTGCCACCGGATGTTCAAGGGTTGACCAGCGATCGTGCTCAAGCTCAACAATTATTGAATACGGTTTGTGAGCTAGATTTGGGGCGCGATCGCTACCTACAGTGGTATGCCATTCGCCTGGAAAAGTAGCCCATTTCGCTCCATGGTCTGTGGAGGGGACATTTATAGAAGGGTACCCATGGAGGGGCAATCCCCGATCCAAACCAGATCGGGGATTGCTCAACTGCTGAACTTAACTGAAGTACAGCAAGGTTTAAGCAGGTAGAGAAATTAAGGAAACTTCGATCTCATCTTCTCCGCGATCGTGGATGGTGACCTGTACCCCAGGTCCAAAAAAGGTTGTCATCTTCTCTAATTTATTCAGCCAGCTTTCTACAGGCACACTGGGGGAATCAAAATTCAGGACGAGAGCATAGGATCCGTCTATCTGTGATTCTCGGATCCCCACCAAGACGGGGCGCTCTTCATCGGAGGGTCGCAATCCTAAAAAGTCCAAGGCTTTATCTAGATGTGCTTCCTGCCCATAGCGATAACGGGTCACATCGTTGAAGATTTGGAGTTGGGTGGCGGTGGCTTTTTGTTTGCGCAGGGTGGCGATCGCCGCAGTGGTAGGCGCTGTGAGAGGAACGGGCTTCAATTCAGCCGCCTTCAACGCCAGCCCCCCCAGGAGTAAGGGAATGCCGTAAAAAAAACCTGCTAGATTTAAGGTTGCATTGCCTGTGGCATAGGCAGCAAATCCGACAACTGTTAGAATACTACCAACGATAAGGCCTACTAAAGCTAATGGGATCTTGCCAAACATGCGCTCGTCCTCTAGGTCATTTCACTTGTTTCACGGTTATCTATTATCCCTAGTTAATATCTGTGGGTCAAACGTGAGGATTTCACGAAGATTAGGTCTTACTTGTCGTGCCTCAACGATTTCGTGGGCAGGATATATGCATATCTTATCTATCGTAAGTCGTATTTCGATGGTAAGTCGTAAGTCGTGTTTCGATAGCCTGATCCATCTTGTCGAGGTGAAAGCGGTGTTCTATGTTGTATAACCATGAGAGTTCCTCTATTGCGGGAGAGCGAGCTATTCTTGAGAAAATTGATTCCCTCAGACGAGAGGATGAAACCCTCTACAATATCCTCGCGGTGGATGTGTGGGCTTTAGCAAAAACGATGGATGAATTTCAACCTGGATTTTGGTCGGAATTTATGAAAAATCGGGAAAGAGCGTTACGGCGATTTATGAGTGAAGTGGTACGCTCGAAGCCGAAGGATATGCGTCGTCCCCCTTTTCTAAGCTAGGGATTGGTTGCACAACAGCATCAGGTGGCATTGGCTTTCTGGTGCTCTTTCTCCCATGTTGGGTGAGGGAGTTCAGGGATAATACGGGATTTGGCAAGCTAGGTCGAAGGTCGGTTAAGCGGATTGGGCGAGGAAACGACCTGCTTGGAGAAAGTCTACTAACCAGTCTTTGATCAAGTGAGTGGCCCGACAGTCATCTTCATTATAGGTTTGGATTGCGTCTAGGAAAGTGCGATCGCCGGTTTGTAACCATTGAGCATACCAATAAATCGACTGTGCTCCGTTGGCATTGGCATCCCGCCATTCAAAGCCTAACCATCGAGCAATATTTTTGAGGGCGTAGCTTTCCACGGGCAAGGTGGCTACCAAGGTCACAATGTCATGCAAGTCTACAAATCGTGGCAGGAGTGGCTGAATCTGATCGATTGGCGTGTCATACTGCTTCGCGAGCTTATTGACCGTTTGGACTTCATAGGGGCAAAAATGAAAAATGGGCGCAGTTGGATACGCCCATACTAATTCCAAAAATTGTTGCCAGACTTGGGCTTCCTCTTCGGGGCACTGCGCCAGGAAGGAATGGAAGCTGGTGGCTTGTTTTATTCGATCGACTACGAGCACTCCATGGAGGTATATCAGTTCTAGAGAAGGCTCTGACTCAATATCAAAGTAGAGTTCTACCGCTGCGGTTGGGATCATTTCCCTCAGGAAGCGATCGCGTTGGCTGTGGGTGGGATAGCCATCAGCGGGTAGCGCTTGATTGTTGAGGCTTGCTTTTGCCTGCCGAATCACCCGTTTTGCAGTTTCCAAGCCAAAACCGGGTAGGTTTTCTAGGTCCCGAGGAATGACAGTAGAGAGGGAGGCAAGGGTGGTTAAATTTAAAGCCTGCAGTTCATTGAAGCGACTTTGGGTAATACCGGGCAGGAGGGAAAGATGCTCGGTTTCTTTAGCAATGGCGTAACAATGACTATACCAATGGCAAAGACTACAGCGATTGCGAGAAATAAAGACATCTGGCGATCGATCGGCTTTCAGGGTTTGAATACAATCTGCCAAGATGTTTTCCATACGGGGAATCATTTCCCACAGATCAATGGCATATTCCCCTTTTTCCCGCAGTAACAAATAGGCGGTTTCTGTCCAGGCATCTTGAACGAGCGCTAACACTTTGACATGGTAGGCAGTGACGATTTGATATTCTGTTTTGGAACGTTTGCTGAGCTTAATTTCTACGGGTGCATAGAGCCAATGCCCAAATCGAGAAACACCGGGCTGACGCACGAGCAAATCGGGATTGCTGACGAGGGTGACTCCATCAATTTCTGCAATTAAAATACCTTGGTAAATACATTCTACGCCGGCTGCCATGAGGGCTTGGGTGGCTGCAAACCCTGCCTGCCAATCTCCTGCTGGGTAGCGAGGTCTCTCGTATTCTAAATCTGCGAGCACTAACTGATGGTTCGCCAAGCTATCTTGCATCAGTTTCAGTACATAATCATTGGTGGGATCCTTCAAAGCTGGGTTCCCATAGCGATCTAGGAATGCGCGACGACTACATCGCTGATAGTTCAACAGGTAGTCTGCAGTGAGCAGCATGATAAGGGGGATACTCCATGGAAGGGATGAAGGTGGAACCTGCGACTAGTTTACAGTTTAAGGCAGAAAGGGAGAATTGTGGGCGAGAGATTTTTCCCGATCGCCCCGATCAATCGTCAATGTTGGGGTTTCGTCAGCAGTTTCCTTATATCGATCGCTATGCCTATTTTAACTATGGTGGACAGGGCTTGATGTCACAGGAGACGATGCAGGCAATTCACGCCGCTCAGGAGCATTTGCAACAAATTGCCCCGTTTTCTAATGCAGCCGGGACTTGGGTGGATCAGGAAATCGCAGCTTTGCGAGAGGCGATCGCCACTGAGTTAGGCACGACATCAGACACCATCACGCTGACGGAAGATACGACGGTGGGTTGTAATATTGCGCTGTGGGGTTTGGCGTGGCAGGCGGGCGATCACGTGCTGTTGACGGATTGCGAGCACCAGGGGATTGTGGCGACGGTGCAGGAGTTACAACATCGGTTTGGGCTAGAGGTCTCGGTTTTTCCGCTGCAGGATGCTGAAACGACCGAGATGATGGTGGAACGATTGCAGCAGGCTTTACAACCGAATACCCGCTTGGTGGTTTTGAGTCATATTCTGTGGAATACGGGTCAGATCTTACCGTTGGCGGAAATGGTGGATCGCTGCCATGCCAATGGCAGTCAAATTTTGGTGGATGCGGCGCAGTCTGTGGGGATTTTGCCATTAGATCTGACGGTGCTTCAGGCAGATTTCTATGCTTTTACGGGGCATAAGTGGTGGTGTGGACCAGCGGGGGTAGGGGGTTTGTATGTACGACCGGAGGCTCAGGCAACGTTGCGACCCACATTTATGGGGTGGCGCGGAATTCAGACAGATTTTCAGAATCGTCCTACCGGTTGGGCGAGTGGGGGCAAGCGGTATGAAGTGGCGACCTCAGCCGTCTTTCTCTATCCAGGGTTGCGAGCAGCGATCGCCAGCCATCAGGCATGTGGAACTGCGTCAGAACGGTATCAGATGATTTGCGATCGCAGTCAGCATCTTTGGCAGGCATTACAGGCAATTCCTGAGGTGATCATGATTTGCAAGCACCCCCCTGCTTCTGGTTTGATTGCGTTTCAGTGCCAGTCAGGCAAACATCGTCAGTTGGTGGCAGCTTTAGAGAGTCAAGGAATTCTGGTTCGTCTGCTGTTAGATCCCAATTGCGTTCGGGCTTGTACACACTATTTCACCCTCGATCGTGAAATTGAACAGCTTGTAGCAGCGATCGCTGAGTTTGTTTAGCTGTCTTTTTCCGACTCAGGCACCCATCGCAAAAAGCAGCGATTTCCAAATTGCTCTGTGATCTCTGCCCCCAACTGGTGATAAAAACTCAGTCCACGAGTATTGCGTGCATCAGCATTCCAAGCAAGATGGGTGCAGTGATTCTCCTGGGCAATTTGAGCCAGACGCTGCATTAATGCGGCTCCCGCTCCTTGACTTCTCCAAGCTTCATCCACATATAAGTCATCCAGCCAAATGCTGGGCTGACCCATAAATGATGAGCATCTGAAGCCATACAGTGCAAACCCGATCGCCTTCCCTGCCTCTTCTGCAAATAAGACGTAAGCAAAAGGAATAGGACCAAACAGTATGTTGAATACTTTGTTTTCTGTTACCTGCAAAACTCCAGAAAATGCACCCAGGTCGCGATCGAATTCTGCCTTCTTTTGGATGAATGAGAAAATGAGTGGCACATCTTCTTGAGTTGCAGGTCTGACTTGCATGGCTGTATGGGCTTGAGGTTCCCCTGAAACAGGATTAAAGATAACGCTTTAACAAAATTCCCATTTTCTCTTTGGTTGCAGCAGGTACTTTATCTAAAGGTGTGAGAATTGCATATTTCAATGCATTGTGAGCTTCCGATTCCAGCGAAGTCTCAGCCAATCGCCGTACTGCTTCTTTAATGACTGCCTGCGCATTGGTAGCGTTTTTATGTAGATTAGCTACAACCATATCCACCGTAACGCTATCGTGATCGGGATGCCAGCAATCATAATCGGTTACCAGTGCCAGAGTTGCGTAGGCAATTTCCGCTTCCCGCGCTAATTTCGCTTCCTGCAGGTTGGTCATGCCGATAATGGTTGCGCCCCAACTGCGGTAGAGATGGGATTCTGCTTTGGTGGAAAAGGCTGGACCTTCCATGCAAACGTAGGTGCCGCCGCGATGAAGGGCAATCTCTGGCAAATTCAAACTCTCGGCTGCATCTGCCAGGAGGGTGGCTAATTTTGGACAAACGGGATCACCAAAGGTAATGTGTGCCACGATACCTTCGCCAAAAAAGGTGGATGCGCGATGGCGGGTGCGATCGATGAATTGATCGGGAATGACCATGTCCAGAGGTTTGGCTTCTTCTTTGAGAGAGCCGACGGCGGAAGCGGAAATAATGGTGTCTACGCCTAAGCTTTTCATGGCATAGATATTGGCGCGAAAGGGAAGTTCGGTAGGCAGGAGCGTGTGATTTCTACCATGACGCGCTAGAAAGGCTACGCGAGTTCCTTCTAAGGTGCCGACGATCAGTGCGTCGGAAGGGTTGCCAAAGGGGGTATCCACCTGCACCTCTTCTACATCCTTGAGCGCATCCATTTTATAAAGACCGCTGCCACCGATGATGCCAATTTTGATGTCCTGTGCCATGGGAAAGGTAAGATAAAGAACCAGAGATTAGGGTAACGGGTAACGGATCATCCTTGCAATAACCAGATGCCGCTGTAGGTCATACCAGACTCATCGGGTTGTACTAGCAGAAAATGGAGTCCAAGAGCGCCCTGTCTGCGCTGATTAAAGATTTCTCCGGCTTGGTGAACTTCGGGGTCTTCAAAGGTGGTTAAAATGTAGCGATCGCGTTCTCCCGCCCGCAAGATTAAGCCATCGGGAGGACCTGGGACAAAATGCGCTGCTTGGGGTTGCACAGACTCTAGCCAACGCGCCAATTGCATCGATCGCCGCCCGCCATCAATCACTACACCTGGAATGGCAACATTAGAGGGCAGACCCAAGGTGAGTGGGTTCAGAGAGTCGGGGAGCTGGGTGATGGGGATCATGCGATCGCAGAAACTATCCCACAGATCGCCTGCTGGTAAACTGGCAAATCGCCAACGATCGCCCCAGAGGTTTTCGGGCATGGGGTTGGGGGGATTGAGGAGGGGGTTGGTCATGGGAAAATGCGGGGGTTTGGATTTTTA
>JAYKGX010000364.1:0-10732 GCA_035285565.1 Synechococcales cyanobacterium | reverse complement strand
ATTTCTACTCTGATTTGCCATCAGAGATCTGTGCTGGGCTATATTCTGGAGGCAACTTTTCCGTGAGTTTGAGATCCCAGCCAAAAGCCGCCTTCAGTGCTTTATCTAATAAGATCACAGTCCAACGCAGCGGTGCAAGCAAAACATCCAACGTTTTTAGCCAGATTTTATTCGGTGTCGGTTCTTCCAGTTCTAACCACTCGCGCAACCAGCGCCCCGCATTAAATCCCACCAGGAGCAAGCCAATCACCACTCCAGCGATCGATAAAAAGAACAATGCAATTAACGTAACGCCCTGTTTGAGCAATTGCCAAGTGCGCTGAAAGGCTTCGCGATAAATCTTCCCCGTATCTCGTTTAGCGATCGTTTGCTGGAATTGTTCAGTTTGAGTCTGAATCGTTTTCCACCAACGCGTTAGCGCACCTTTTAACGGATTGTCAGCAGTGGATTGTGTCATAGAAGCTTGACTTGATTGGGGCTAAAGTACACTCATAAAAAACTCCCGATAGGATGTCCTGTACAGATCTTCTGAGGTGTCCTGATCGATCTAATGGGGCAGCAGCAAACACAAATTTATCAACCGAAAAAAACCGTTAATGGCGGGAAGGGAGCGCCGATCGTTCAGAATCTTACACCTTATGATCCATAGGATCAATCCTAGTCATCCCTTATAGTAGCGTATCCGCAAAAATCAAACGCGATCGCCTGAAACTTTTCTCACCCATCTCTCACCATCGGTCTCATAACAGAACTGCTAATGCGATCGCAGCGCTAGATTAAAGATTAGTAAAATTTCAGGTTTATCATCAGATTGAGAAGAAATATCACTATTAATTTCGACAAATGTTACGTCAAGATGAAGAATAAATCATCAGGGTTTTTAGATGAATTTCAAGCAATACGGTGTAAATTACGCCTGAATTTTCAGAAATCTAATTCACAAACTCTCATGACTTGATAAACAAAAATGAATTTTTGGGATGAAGAGTTATAGAAGGTGGCACAGATCTCTCTAAGGAGTTATCTTTCAAGACAGAGTTGAGACTATTGTTTAGACTCATCAGAATCATCCAACACCCATCCCCATACCAGAATTCTCATGCAGACATCTCTCTATGAGACATCTTCATTGAGCAATCTCCATTGAGGCCTAGGGGTGTCTCGGATTATTCTCAGGCTTACCACCTTGTCCTCAGCCAAACATGGTACCGAGCAATTGTTTGAAGTAGTTGAATTCGTGTCTAGTGGTTAGGCACGTTCCCTTCCTCTCCTGTGCAATTCTTTTTCTCATGATTGATGTGCTCTTTCTACTTGCGGATTGACCGTATGATGCTCCATGACTACGTTTCCAGGTTCTCCCCGTCTCACCCGAGGCGCGATCGTTGCCCTCCATGCCAAAACAGGACTGATCCGAAGTGCGGTGGCTTTTCAATATAATCCTGAAACCCTCTCCCGCAGTTTGAACATTCAGGATCCCATCGCTGAAACCAAAAAAGCCAAAACCAGCACCCAGCGATCGCGGGCCGCGCCCCAAGAAAGCATTCAAATTGAAATTGAACTAGATGCCACCGATCAATTGGAAAAAGCTGATCCCCTAGCCATTCGGTTAGGAATTCACCCCCAGCTTGCTGCCCTAGAAATGTTGGTCTATCCAACTTCTACAAAAATAGCTGCCAATATGATCAAAGCCGCCGTAGGCACGGTGGAAGTGGTTCCCTTAGCGGCTCCCTTGACCATTTTGGCTTGGGGCCTCAAACGTATTGTCCCTGTGCAACTCACCAGCCTCAGTATCACCGAAGAAGCCTACGATACGACGTTAAACCCCATTCGGGCTAAGGTTTCCCTGGGCTTGCGCATCCTCAATTACGAAGATTTCCCCTGGACCACGATCGGGGGCAAACTGTTCTTTAGCCATCATGTGCAAAAGGAAATTCTCGGCAGAGCGATCGGCAGCGGTATGGGCGCAGCAACTACGATCGTCAATATTCCCGCCGCGATCGCCGGTACGTTTGGTTAAATTCTGATGAGATTGCGTTCGATTGCAATCGTGCAAATCTCTACACGATTGAGCCAGTCAAGATTAAGTCAGTCAAGATTGAGTCAGTCAAGCAATAACACAATTAATAACAGCGTCAAAAAACAGCACAACGAATCAGGCAAGCGGGAGGCACATTCATGTTTGATCCCAGAAGTCGGTATGTAACCCTACCCACTGCGGAATACAAAATGAGTGATGGGCGGAAAATTGCCTATCAACGTCGGCGATTTTTGCCCCAGGGGGAAACTCGCTTTTCTTTAACCAGGCTGACGGTCACACAGGACGATCGCTTAGATCTCATTACGAATGAAACCCTCGGGGATCCCGAACAATTTTGGCAGATCTGTGATGCCAATAATGCAATGAATCCCTTTCTCCTGATATCAGATCCCGTTCAAGAGATTAGGATTCCACAATGATGAATTTCACATTATTGTTGGGGGCAACCGTTCCGCGTCCTGCCCCTACAGAAATCATAGATGCTCTACAAGACATCGAAATTTCCTATAACCTGGGTCAGCGATCGGGCTTTCGCATCACCTTTGGCTATGAGCGGGTTGAACTCTTGGATCTGCTAGACAGTTCCTTGCTCAGATCCTCCATGCTCCAACTCTTTAACCGAGTCATGGTAGTCCTCACGTTGAATGCAAGACCGATCGTCTTATTAGATGGCATCATCACCCAGCATGAGGTGCTCCCGAGCGAAGAACCCAATGAATCTCGCGTTGTGCTCATGGGGGAAGATGTGAGTGTCATGATGGATTTGGAAGAAAAGTCTGTGTTACATGTAGCCCAGACAGAAGCCATCATTGCCGCCAAAATTATTGCCAGCTATACCAGATATGGCTTGATCCCCAAAGTGATCCCCCCGCCAGTGATCGAGGCGTTGCTACCGATCACTCGCATCCCTTCCCAGCAGGAAACCGATCTGGCTTATTTACGCACCATGGCCGATCGGTTTGACTATATATTTCATATCCAACCGGGACCGTTACCAGGAAGCAATCAAGCCTATTGGGGACCTGCCGTCTTGCCAGGAGTGCCCCAACCTGCCCTGACCTATAATATGGGTTCTTTTAGCAATGTCACCTCGCTATCGGTGCGCCAAAATGGTCTAATGCCCACCCAGGTGAAAGGACAACACCAAGATCGCAAAAGCAACCGCATTCAGCCCATCCGCAATCAGCGCAGCCGCCGTCCTCCCCTGGCACGCGATCGCGCCTTGATCCACCAAACCAAGATTCGCACCACCCAATATCGCCAGGGCGGATCGACCGCATCACAAGCAACAGCGATCGCCCAAGGTCAATTGGAAACTGCCAGCCGTCAAGCCGTCACCCTCTCTGGTTCCTTAGACACCCAGATCTATGGTGCTGTGTTGGAGGTGGGCAAACTGGTTGGGGTGCGGGGATTAGGAGCCACCCATGATGGCATCTATTACGTCCAGCAAGTCACCCACCAAGTAGCCGAAGGTGTATTCACCCAGCAATTTGAACTCGCCCGAGAAGGAACGGGAACCATAGCCCCGATCGTTCGAGTTTAACCATCCCTTATTTTGCCAGTCCATCCACCGTTCAATATTAGGATAGTGCCAGTCCCATGCCCACCTTCTTTGGAAAATATCGTGGTAAAGTTGCAGCGAACCGAGATCCTCTGAATCTAGGGCGGATACAAGTAGCCGTGCCTGCGGTTTATGGAGATGAGCAACTTGCTTGGGCAATGCCCTGTACCCCCTACGCGGGCACAGACATTGGCTTTTTTGCCATCCCCCCCGTCAACAGCAACATCTGGGTGGAATTTGAGCAGGGCGATCCGGATTATCCCATTTGGAGTGGGTGTTTTTGGGGTGAGAACGAATTACCCCAAGCCGCGATCGTCCCCAACCCCCAGGAAGTGCAAGTCTTTCGAGTCAATGGCATTACCCTAACCTGGAGCAACTTTGGAACCACAAAGGGCGTGACCTTAGAGGTAGATAGCCCCGTGGTGACCCGTAAGTTAAAACTTGTTTGCAATAGTCAAGGAATTGAGATTAACAACAATGAAGAAACTATCACCAAGTTAACAGCTACAGCAATCGAAATAAAAAATAAAACAAATGCCTCTATCACCGTCAATGCCGATAATATTGAAGTTAAACAAGGAAGTGTCACCACCAAATGGACTGCTTCCGCGATCGAATTAACCTGTTCCCCTGCTGCATTAAAGCTGACCAGCGCCTCCGGCATTGAACTGACCAACACCCCAGCCACTGCTAAATTAAGTAGTTCTGGCATCGAATTGGGCAGTACCCCTGCCGTAGTCAAAATTGCCCCTTCTGGGGTGGAGTTAAACGGAGGAGCAGCGGCCAGCATTAAGATTTCGCCAGTTTCCGTGAATGTGAACAATGGGGCTTTGGAGGTGATCTAGATGCCAGGATTTTTGCTTAATGTGGGGAGTACCGTTCTCTGTGCCCATGGGGGACAAGCCAAAGCCACCGTACCCATGCCCAGAGTCAAAGTGATGGGAATGCCTGTGACCGTTCAGGGCCCGCCCTACGCCGTTGCAGGCTGCGCCAATCCTCCCCCCCCCGCCAATGTAGGACCCTGCGTCATCGCCAACTGGGTCACAGCAGCCGTGCGAGTAAAAGCCATGGGAATGCCAATTCTCTTACAGGACAGCCAAGCTCTTTGCATCCCCACAGGCACCCCATTAACCGTTGCGGTAGCTCAGTTACGAGTAAAAGCCATGTAACCCCCCCTCCCCCCCTCTCCCCCTCCCCCCCTCTCCCCCTCCCCCTGCCTCCCAAAAGCATTCCCCAACCAAAAATTGCCCACAGGAACCCCTAATGCAAATTGCCTATCCCCTAAAAATTGACGATCGCGGACGAGTTGCAGAAGCAAACGAGGCAGACCATGTGCGACAAATGATTGAACAGGTACTCTTTACGTCTCCAGGAGAACGGGTGAACCGCCCTGACTTTGGGAGTGGGCTACAGCAATTGATTTTCGCCCCCAACAGTTCTGAATTAGCCAATGTGGCAGAATTTACCGTGCGAGCAGCACTGGAACAATGGTTAGGCGACATCATTCAAATCGAAGCCTTAGATATCACTTCTGCAGACTCTGCCCTGCAAATCCTGATTCAATACGTCATTCGGCGCACGCAGCAACGAGAAGTGGTTGAGTTTTCCCAAAACCGTTCAACGTAAATGACTTGATCGTGACATTATGCTTGTGACATTATGCTAAGGTCCCCGTCTAACAGCCAGTCTAGTAGCCCCCACTATTCCGCGAGCCACGAGCAACGGCGCATTTTGGTGCGGGAACGGTTGGATGACGCAGGTAACCCGATTTTAAATGGGATTGACTATCTTGAAGTTGCCAGCGATCGCCATACAATTTTTGTTTATTTTATCCATCCCATTACGATTCCTATTACGCTAGAGAATATTTACATTAGTCGAGCAGCAGAAAATCGATCTGCGGCAGAGCAGCCAGCGGACAGTTCAGAAGTGCTGGTACAGAGCTTGAGCTTCTTTGAAAAACGCTTGACCTTAGGGGTGCAGCCGCCCGCCGACTCCTTGCCCTACTGTTTGAGCCTGATTCAACACCTGACGGATGAAACAACTCCCCTAGCAGGCATCGATACCAAATTGGCCCAGGTGGAATTTGTATTTCAAGCAGGTGGGATGAGCGAATTTGATTGTCAAGTTTCCCCAGACCCTGCGCCCCCCTTGCCCCCAGCCCCCACGATCGACTATCTAGCAAAAGACTACAGCAGTTTCCGGCAATTAATGCTCGATCGCCTCGCGGTCACCCTGCCCCAATGGAAAGAACGCAGCCCCGCCGACTTAGGCATGGTGATGGTGGAATTGCTCGCCTATGCGGGGGATTATCTCAGCTATTACCAAGATGCAGTCGCCACGGAAGCCTATTTGGGCACTGCTCGCAAGCGCATGTCGGTGCGTCGTCATGCCAGGTTATTGAATTATCGAATGCATGATGGCTGCAACAGTCGAGTTTGGGTGAGTTTAACGGTGAGTGCCGCCGCTAATGGCACAGTCTTACCGGGACCTAGCGCGTTTCCCCCGCGTCGTGGGCAATCCTTTCGCTCGGGTTTGCGCTTCCTCAGTCGGATTCGAGAGTTACCCCCCGTTTTAAATCGCGTGCAATTCAATGCGGCGATCGATCGGGAGGTTTTAATTTTTGAAACCCTGCATGACTTAGTGCTGCACAGTGCCTGCAATCGCCTGGAAATTTACACCTGGGGGGAACAGGATTATATTCTCCCCATCGGCACCACCCAAGCCACCCTGAAAGATCCAGAAGCTGTTCTAAGTCAGCATCTCAAGCCCGGAATGGTGTTGATTCTGGAAGAAGTGGGAATTTACCAAGCCGAAGTCCGAATTGATCCCGATATCAATCATCGTCATGCTATTTTGCTGACTAAAATTACGCCCGGTTACGATCCTCTTTTAGAAACCAAATATGTTGAGATTGAGTGGGCGATCGAAGATGCATTGCCATTTGAACTAACGATCGCTCTAGTAATCAATCATCAACCCTATGCTAACTTTACAGTCGCTTTAGGCAATGTTGTTTTAGCGGATCACGGGCGCACTGTGGAGCATGAAGACGATCGCCGTTTAGATCCCATTCCCGATGGAGGGCGCTATCGTCCCCGCTTACTTCAGCGCAATTTAACCCAGCAAGGACAAGTGCAACGCTTCACGGGAGAACGAGTGCCTGTCAATCTCAATCCCCTGCGCGATCGTCCAGATCCGCTCCAGCCAGATTCCGCTCCCCATCTGGATCCCCAGGTTTCTGCTAAACAGGCATTACAGTGGGATTTGCAACAGGTGATGCCCGCCATTTTTCTAGAAGAATTCGATCGCCATCACACCTTCACCAGCCACTGGGTCGTCCGACGAGATTTGCTCAACAGCGATCGCTTTGCCCGAGACTTTGTAGCAGAAACCGAAGAAGATCATCGAGTCTATTTACGATTTGGGGATGGGGAACTAGGGCGCATCCCACCAGCCGATAAAACCCTCAAAGCCATCTACCGGGTGGGGAATGGAACAGCAGGCAACGTGGGAGCCGATGCGATCGCCCATATCTTTACAGAACAGCCGGAGTTCATGAATATTCTCACGGTCAGAAATCCCCTGCCCGCCAGCGGTGGATGCGATCCAGAATCCATGGAACAGGTAAAACTTTATGCGCCCCAGGCATTCCGCACCTTACAACGAGCCGTCACCGAAGCCGATTATGCCCAACTCACCGAGCAATTTCCCAGCGTTACCCGAGCCTTAGCAACCCGACGCTGGACCGGCAGTTGGTACACGATGTTTATCACCGTCGATCGTCAAGGGGGTTTACCGATCGATGATGCCTTTAAACAAGATCTCAAAGCATTTCTCGAACCATTTCGCTTAACGGGACATGATTTAGAAATTGAATCTCCCCGCTTTGTTGCCCTAGATATTGCCATCACGGTACAAATATTACCCACTTACTTTGCTAGCCAAGTCACTCAAGCCTTACAACTTGCCTTTAGCAATCAACGCCTCCCCAATGGAATCCTAGGCTTCTTCCACCCCGATCGCTTCACCTTTGGGCAACCGGTCTACCTCAGCCAAGTGATTGAGCGGGCGATGCAAATTGCTGGAGTGCAGTCCGTTTCCGTGACGCGGTTTCAACGTTGGGGATTACCTAGTCAACAGGAGTTAGAACTGGGGCGCATTAGCTTTCGGCGGTTAGAAATTGCCCGCTTAGACAATGATGCAACCCGGCCCGGCAGTGGCAAGCTGGAATTGAAGATTCAAGGCGGTTTATAACAAGGTAATTGAATCACAAGATCGTGAAAGAAATAGTTGATAACAAGACGGTTAATAACAAGATGATTGATAACAAGGTGGCTTATGACCCAGGCATCCCAACCTCCCAAACCCTTTAACCGTCCCGGCTTACCTGCGATCGCCTATCGCATGGGTGACTATCATTCCGTGCGATCGCGGCTGCTGAGCCGGTTAATTACCCTGGGGCCCGATGCCGGCGGAGTACTGCGCAAATTAACCACCCGCACCAGTGATGACCCAGCGATCGCGCTTCTGGATGCCTGTGCCATTCTGATGGATGTATTAACGTTTTACCAAGAACGGATTGCCAATGAAGGCTATTTACGCACCGCCACGGAACGGCAATCAGTCTTAGAGTTAGCTCGCATGTTGGGCTATGAGTTAAATCCTGGGGTGGCGGCAAGCACCATGCTGGCATTTACGGTGGAAGAAGCCCTTGAGATTGGCTCCAGTGCGATCGTCCCCAAAGGAACCCAGATCGTCAGTGTGCCAGAGCAGGATGAATTGCCGCAGACCTTTGAAACCGAGGAAGAATTCACCGCCCGATTGGAATGGAATGCCCTGCGTCCCCGCCCCGATCGCCCCCAAATCCTAGATGCCAAAACCGAGAAATTATATCTCGCAGGGCGCAATACCCAATTACAAGCAGGAGATTTTTTACTGCTGCGCGATCGGGCACAATCCGATCCGATCGATTATCTGCTAACCGTGGCAACAGTTACCCCCAACGCGCTAGAAGACCTGACCATCGTCACCTGGAAGCAGATTTTACCCCGACCGATCGTCCGTCGGTTGCAGAACCCAGAGGTGTTTGCCTTTCGCGATTCCGCCAAGCTGTTTGGCTTTAATGCACCCCGTTGGGAAGCGATCGGCGAGGCGATTCGGATTAAAAATGGCAGTCGGATTCGAGGAGGAATTTATCAATTCAGCATTACAGATGGCTTGGATTGGGACATGCGCAACGAAGGGTTAAACAGTTACGACATTCGCTGTTTAGCTTATCACTCCCAGTCTGGGGCAATCTTTGCTGGCACCCCGCTGGGAATTTTTCGATCGAAAGATAATGTAGCCACCTGGAGCTTAGTCAATGCCGGACTCACGAATTTCAATATCTCCACCATTCTAGCCCACACAGATGGTCGCCTCTTTGCTGGAACCGCTGCTGGAGGGGTTTTTCTATCCGTGGATCAAGGGGACAACTGGTCTGTGATCAGTAATGGCAGCACAAGTGTGATCAAGAAAACTGATCCTGAACGGTTTGAAACTCAAAATACAGGCATTCCCAGCAACACAGTCGTTAGGACGATCGTGGTTCAAGGAAGTCGCATTTTTGCCCAAACAGATATGGGAGTCTATGTTTCCAGAGACGGCGGACAGAATTGGAATTTGAAAGCGATCGAAAGCGGTAATGCAAAAATCGTCTCTTTAGTTGCCACTACCACTGCAACTTGGCTAATTACTGAGTCAGTCCTCTATCAATATTCCATAGACAGCACAGATCCCAACAAAGATCAATGGACAGGACTCATTCAATGGGGGTCTAATAACTTACAGGGACTCACCGTTGACAATCAACAAAACCTGATTTTCAGATTTAATACAGGTGCTTTCTATCGTTATACTCCTTCCATCGCCACAAGTTGGACTTATCTCAGTAGCCTTGATCAACCCATTTATCGAGTGGTAGTTCATCCTGGGAATAATGCCATTATCGCTGCCACTGCCCAGGGGATTTTTCGACTCAATTCTGGAGGAAATAGTTTTCAACTGATTAATAACGCTAGAACGATCAAAGATGCGATCGCCCTTCTCACCTACTCTGCCAATAATCGGGAATGGATTTTAACCGGATCTCTATTCACGGGATTTGAAGGCAGCGATTGGGAAAAATTTGGTTTAGATCCGCTGCCCAGACTGGTTTTAGAGACGGAATATCCCAAAATCTTAGCCGATAGTTTAGTGGTGGTAAAAGACGGCAACCTCTTTGAAGTACAGCAGATTGCAGCCAATCAACCCGTCCAACAACAAGCCTTCACCCTAGATGCCAAAGTCACCCAACTCACCACCCGATCGCCCTTAGCCCAACCCAAATCCTTCACCCGCCGCACCACCCAAATCCTCGCTCAAAGTGAAGCGTTGCCATTAACCCCCGATCGTCTCACCGTACCCTTGCAACAACATCATCTCTGGGTGGACCCGATCGCCGCCTCGCACATTTATCTCCAACAATATGTCACAGGACTCGCCGCCGAACAAAAGGTCATCATCAGCGGTCAGCGAATGCGGGGGAGGTTAAATAACATCGGTGGCATCATGACCTGGGTCCAGTCTTGGAAGCCACTCAGTCAAGCATCCGGCAGTCAAATCTCCGGCAGTCCAACATCTAGCAGTCAGACGCTCAGCCACACCTCCGTCACCACCTGCATTGCAGAAGCGAATCAATTGTTTGTCGGCACCGCAGGCGGAGGAGTCTTGCGCTCACTGGATGGGGGCAGCCGTTGGGAGGCGATTAATTTGGGGTTGGGCAGCCTAGAGGTGCAGGCCTTGGCCGTACAAGTCCCTTACCTGTTTGCAGGCACTCCGGTGGGAATTTTTCGGCGGGGATTATCGGTTCAGGACGATCGCCCCTGGCAATCCGTCAATCGCAACCTCACCCATAAAGATGTACGCACATTATTGGCCGATCGCACTCGCCTCTTGGCAGGCACCCAACAAGGTGGGGTTTTATTTTCCACGGATGCAGGCGAAAGCTGGAATCAAACCAATCTCAATAATGTCGATGTCCAAAGCTTAGTGTTCATGACAATCACTAACCCATTGCGCAGCTTAATGCAAATTCCCCTCACCGAACCGTT
>JAYKGX010000363.1:0-6346 GCA_035285565.1 Synechococcales cyanobacterium | reverse complement strand
CCACAAAGTGCGATCGCCCCTACCAGACCTACGAACCAACGTACTCTAGACATTGCATGACCTCTGTGTTAACTTTTGGGTAAACTTCGTTCCTGGGAAAATCATGAAAACTTTGTCACTTTTGGTTGGTCTAGGTTTAGCAATGAGCCTACCTAAAGGCGCGATCGCCGCTCCAGAAACCACCCCTGAACTTTCCGTTGAATGGTGTTTGACCCCAGTGGCTCTCTTCGCACTGCCGATTGAATCTCCTGGGCACTACTCTGAACCACCCCAACTGATTTATGATTCGAGCGATGAAAATCAATCTTCCCATGGAAGTAACCCACAGGAAATCACCCCCATAGAATCTGCTGTCGCGACTGATCCTGCGGAGGGGTCTCCCTGACCAATCTCAACCGTTCGTGTCCCAACCATGAATTTTCCGATTTTCGGGAATTGGACACTCCCAATAACCGCCGCTGCATCAACTTGGACGTAAGGAGTAGTTCCGGCTGGAAGGTGCGGCACCCCGTCGAAATTCATCCTATGCCTCTTGGTAATCGTTTTTTCATTAGGCTTGAATTGCCTGACCTCTAAGGGGGAAGGCGAAAAAAACCTTGTGTACAACCGTTGTGACATTAAACTTACAGTCCCCGGTTCTGGCGGGCCAAAAACCGGGGCTTGAAGAGGCCCCGAATTGGGACTATGAAATATGACGGAATGCTGGAGAACCATAAGATCATGCGAGATGATCTCAGGGTCATCGTACCCAGTCATTTTCGACTTTTTGTTGAGCTTTAAATAGAAAGAAGCTTCTTTGTAGGAAGTTCGCTGGCAAGCTAACTCACCAATGTCGCCATAGATTTGAAAGTACTGGACACCACCCGCTAAGGTGTTGCTCCCGTAATGCCAATGGGGGAAAGTGACATGCAGAGTTTCGCGGTGCGTGCCCCCTGGGAACTTGTCTTGTCCAGGGGTTTGCGCTGTCACAGGTTCTAAATACAGTAAGCTGACCGTAGCCAGAAGACAAAGTAAAAATTGTTTCAATTGGATCACCTTCAATGACGACTTGGACAAAGGCGATCGCTTCTCTAGGCATCCCACAGAAACTGACAACACCCATAGTCAAAGCAGCGATCGCGGTCATCGATTTTTTCAATGGTGAATAGGATGACATAGTGGAATCGTTGATGTAGATTTGGGCTAACAAGCGTGGAGATAGATGGCGATGAATAAAGAACCGTACCCATGTGTAATGGTGAAAGCTCTCTACGACCCTTGGGTAAATCTTGTTTCGTACCTCTATTTGATATGGAAACTTGATTTATCGCAAATATTAGTCGCAGACTGCCCAGACAAAATACAAGAAATGGGCGTATCAACAGAAGAATGGATAGACCTGGTGAAAGAACTACTCCTTTTCGCAGATCCAATGAGCTTCGATACGGCTGTGCCAGTCTTGAACGATCGCGGAGAAATCATTGATCATGAGACGATTCATCCTAGAATTGAAAAGCTTTTGTACCCTCACTTCGCCCATGAATTTGCAGCCTCAATGAGCCGCTCAGTTAATTTTATATACAGTGGGCATTTCAAGGTTTCGGGTGAGGGGGTAGATCCTAACAAGCAGGCTTATATTGTTGTACATCCCAAATACGGGTTAACATGCGCTTTAGATGGACATGCGATCATTGGAGTGCCTGCAATTGAATGGGATTAAACAAGCAAATCACCCGCTGCCCCTAGGGCTAAAGCTAAAGCCAGCCAGAACTTCCGGCGATCGCCCCTGCCAATAAACCTACGGACCAACGTTCTCTAGACATCACACGACCTCTGTGTTAATTTTTGGGTAGGCTTCGTCCCTGTGTGTGCATGATATGAAACACTATTTGACATACCATTTCGACTGGAACGAAGACGGAGTTGAAGAGGAATTTTATTACCTGTTAGATCTTCTAATCTACGCTTTTTACAAAGGTGGACCATCCCTATACGAAGGGTTCGCAACAGACGGCACCAACTTAGTCCGAGAAGAAAGTGGAGCTTTAAGGCTACTGTCTGCTGAACCCGTTTCGGTAAACGGTACCCTAGAGCAAGACATACTCCTAAAAGACGGGGATGTGTTAACTGTCTACGGTATAGACTATTGCTACCATGTTGAGCGATCAACTGAGCCTTACATAGTCCCGCCGTTGTGATCACGCAAACACTTTTGGGTCTGTTAACAACAGGCTGCCTGAGCAATAGCACTTACCACGAGTTGGTCTTGGGATTTCGCCACAGCTTGCAGCAAAACTTGGCGCTCCAGAAAACGTATTAAGTGGGGCTTGCTCATTTCTTTGAACATACAAACTCACAAAAAAGCGACTGTTCATTGACCGCCCTTTCCGTCTAAGCGAGGATCGATCGTCGATCCAAAAACACTGGTTAGGCGGAATAATATAGTCATTGTACTCATGGGTGCAATGCAAACCGTCAACAGTCGTAGAGGCGAGAAAACCGATGAATCAAGATTTCGCAGCTTTAGCAGCACTTTATAAAAATACCCTGCTGGATAATGTACTGCCCTTTTGGACCCAACACTCGATCGATCGTGAATTTGGGGGATATTTTACCTGTCTCGATCGCACGGGGCAGGTGTATGATACCGATAAATTTATTTGGTTGCAAAACCGTCAGGTCTGGATGTTTTCTGTGCTCTACAATCGCTGCGAAAAGCGATCGGATTGGTTGGAAATTGCTGAACATGGAGCAAAGTTCCTGGCAAAACAAGGTCGAGATCCGGAAGGGAATTGGTACTTCTCCCTCGATCGCACTGGGCAACCCTTGGTGCAACCCTACAATATTTTCTCTGATTGTTTTGCGGCGATGGCATTTAGTCAGTATGCCCTAGCAGCCGAGGCGGATTGGGCCAAGGAAGTAGCCCTGCAGGCCTATCACAATGTGTTGCGCCGAAAAGACAATCCTAAAGGCATCTACAACAAAACCTATCCCGGCACGCGATCGCTCAAATCCCTAGCAGTGCCCATGATTTTAGCTAACTTGACGTTGGAAATGGATTGGTTATTGCCTCAGGAAACACTGGATGAAGTACTAGAGTTAACCGTGCGAGAAGTGATGACGGATTTTCTCGATCGCGATCGGGGATTACTGTTTGAACAGGTTACGCCAGAAGGACAACATCTCGATTGCTTTGAAGGACGGTTGATTAACCCTGGGCATGGTATTGAAGCCATGTGGTTCATGATGGATATTGCCGATCGCCAAAACAATCCCCAATTAATTCAACAAGCGATCGATGTGGTGATCAACATTTTGAACTTTGCTTGGGATTCAGACTACGGCGGTTTATATTACTTCATGGACTCAGAAGGACATCCGCCACAACAATTGGAATGGGATCAAAAACTGTGGTGGGTGCATGTGGAAACGCTAGTAGCCCTCGCCATGGGATACCGTTTAACCGGACGGAAAGATTGCTGGGATTGGTATTGCAAATTGCATGACTATGCCTGGAACCATTTTGCTGATCCAGAATTTGGCGAATGGTTTGGCTATTTAAACCGTCGTGGTGAAGTCTTGCTCAATCTCAAGGGGGGCAAATGGAAAGGATGTTTTCATATTCCGCGATCGATGTTTCTCTGTTGGCAACAATTTGCAGCCCTCGCAGATCGTAATGCCTGAAAGCATGGAGAAGATGGATTGAGAAATGATGCAATGACAAGTTGATTGGATGTAACGCCTAGTATCGTTTCTTTAACCATGCCACACACCCTCAATTTTGTTCGGCATAATAGAGCATTTAGAGGGTGAAGATCACCCATGCCCCTTTAAAATTGAGGATTTTATGAGTAACGAACTGTCAGTCATGACACCGGAAACCACTGGACGCTATCTGGTTCTTCTGCCAGAAGGTGAGGTAAATGCTGGAATTCAAGCGGTGACCAACTCGACTGGGATTCAATCCTTTGCCAGAGCCGCTGATTTTGCCGATCATGCCATCAGTGCCGAACAACTGGAGGGTGAGAATGGAGCTGTGTTTGAAAGTCTTGGAGTGGCGGTTGTTTCCCTAGATCCCAACCAAGCTCAGTCGATTCAGATGGCGGTGGCTTCCGAAAGTCCTGTGCTGGCGGTGGAACCAGAACGGGTTGTCTATGCGCTGGAAAACTTGCCCACTGACCTAAATCTGGACTATCTCAAAGGCTATCGGGATGCGATTAATCAATTAATCGATCGCTTAGCACCTGCTTCTAGTCAATCGATCGCTGCGCTTACGAATGGCACGGATACCTGGGGTTTACAAATGACCAAGGTGATTAATAGTCCCTTTAGTGGCGTAGGCATTAAAGTTGCAGTCCTAGATACGGGATTAGATTTAACCCATCCAGACTTTGCAGGTCGCAAAATTACCAGTCAATCCTTTATCCCAGGGGAAGAAGTCCAAGATCGCAATGGTCATGGCACACACTGTATTGGAACTGCCTGTGGCTCTAAGATCGCTGCGCCGCCACGCTATGGGGTCGCCTACAATGCAGAAATTTTTGCTGGAAAAGTTTTAAGTAATCGTGGATCTGGCTCCGATGGCGGAATTCTAGCCGGGATTGAGTGGTCCATTTCCAATGGCTGTCAAATTATTTCCATGTCTCTGGGTGCGCCAACCCAGCCAGGAACGCCCTTTTCACGGGTTTATGAGCAAGTGGGGCAGCGGGCTTTGAAACAGGGGTCTTTAATCGTCGCAGCGGCAGGGAATGAAAGCGATCGCCGTCGTCGTCGCGTCAATCCGGTGGCGCACCCAGCCAACTGTCCTTCCTTTATGGCGGTGGCAGCGATCGATGCCCAAACCCAAATGGCATTTTTCTCCAATGGTTCCATTAACCCAGCGGGGGGGCAAATTGACATTGCCGCACCGGGGGTGGATATCTATTCCACCTGGCCCATGCCCACGCGCTATCAATCCATCAGTGGCACCAGTATGGCAACGCCCCATGTGGCTGGGATTGCAGCTCTCTATGCCGAAGCGACAGGATTAGTGGGATTGGATCTGTGGGGGTTACTGATGCGAGAGGCTCAGCGTTTAATCTTGCCTTCAGTCGATGTAGGGGTTGGGTTAGCCCAAGCTCCTAGAGGATAAGTCGTGAGTTAATTTTGCAGTCAATTTTGCAGTCAATTTTGCTGTGATGGATGACCGTGTCATGGGGGAACAGGGACTATCCTCTCCCACCCCCCATACCCCCAAACTCTCACCCGTTATCCACAAATTTGATCGGGGTCGATCCCTTGCGATCGCAGATAAGCTGCCAGTCGTTCTTTTTGCTGTTGCTCGCGATCGGCTCTTTCCCGTTCTGCTTCGGCTCTTTCCCGTTCTGCTTCGGCTCTTGCTCGTTCCTGTTCAGTGCGTTGGCGTTCCAGTTTGGCTTGTTCACTCCCCGTCAGGAGTAAATTGCCTTGACTATCCCACCAACGCAACCATTGCTGCTGCTGATTTTGGTAGTGCCCTTCCCACACTCCCAGTTCAACATCTAGGGGGGTAATCCAATAATGGCCCCGCTCATTTGGCTTGGCTCTTTGGTAGCGCCCTTCTAAGAACCAGTAGACTTCCAGTTCACCCGTTTGGATCAGGTAAATGGCGTAATAGGGAATGCGGATGATTTGCTCATAGACCCAAAATTTTCCAGGTTTCTGAGATTTTCCTTCAGGTAAGCGGGAAAGCGGGGTGCGATCGCGTTCTTCCGTCCCATCCCCACTGGCAAATTCGATCGCAATCATCGGCACCATATATTCCCGCCAGAGCACATAGGAACGGCGAATTTCTCCTTCCAAAAGCGGTGGTACATTAGGGACATAGAACCAATCGGGGGCTTCTGCGCCTCGCTCTGGTGGTTCAGTTTCGCGCCAATAGATGCCGGAGTCCTGACCGATTGCATATTGCCCATCGGGGTGAAGTGCTTGCAGGGTTGCTTCCAACGAGTCGGTGAGTAGAATCGCCTGGGGGTGTTCTTGAAAATTTTTCACAAAGGTGCCGTCGGATTCAGGAAGCTGAGTATGATCGGGGAAGGGAGGTGGCAGACTGATCGACGATGAATCCATTGGCGGTGAATGAGTGGGGAATGCCTCAGGGGAAGGGGGTGTTGATGCAGGGACGCTTTGAGCAGGGACGCTTTGAGTCATCGGGGACTATTCTCCAGGGATGACACGATATAGGATATGACTAGTATAAGCGATCGATTAGCTATAAGCGTCGATCGGCAATCCTACGGGAGCCTCTAGGAGCAACTTACCCACTCCCTCATCCCAAATCCATCCATAATCTGTCCACTTGAGTAACTCGTGAGGGGTCATGTAATTATTATGGCAAAAGTGAATGTTT
>JAYKGX010000362.1:0-6237 GCA_035285565.1 Synechococcales cyanobacterium | reverse complement strand
ATCGCCACCATCAAGCACCACTGGACGTTACTCTTCTTGAAGTCACCATTTGCTTGAAGTCACCATTTGTAATTGATCCTGTGTAATTGATCGCAAATGGATCAGTGTCTCACATCCGAGTCAAATGTCCACCGAAGCCAACATTTGAGTTGCATCACGGGTTAGATTAAAGGGTGTCTATCGAAGATGGAATGATTTTAGCAGACTTCTTGAAAAATCTAATTGCTATGAAATTCCCTAAAGCATAATGAGACGGGTGGAGAATGCTGGGGGAGTTGTTATGGCTGGGGAACTTGCTGATGTAATGAGGGGATGGAGAGTGGAGGAGATCCAAGGTAGATGTCTATGAGTCTACAGAGATCAAGGTTGCAGCTTTATCGGGATCTCTTGGAACTTATTCAGCAATTAGAACAGGGGTTTCATGTGGAGTCAGCGCCCCAGGACTGTCTGCCCAGGGAAGGCGAAATAGAGGCATCTGGGACGATCGCGCCGGCTCAGCCTCCCCTCACCCCCCAACAGAGCTTTGAATTGATGCAAAAGGTTTTCCAGACGCAGATCCTGGCTCAGGACTGGCAAGAGTTGGAGAACCAGACCTGGCAATTTATTAATTCTGTTAATGTAGAAATTTCAAAACAGTTGCGTTTGTTAAAAACGGATCTCATTTTTTTGGCTACAGCACGGCAGACCGAGACCTTACAAAAACGCCGATCGCAAATTTGCGATCGGCTGCGGTTGTTAGCACAGTATTGTCAGGCGATCTTGTCCCAGGCGATCGGTTAAGCTATCCATCAACGGTTTCATTCTGCTCTGAGCGACTTCATCCTTGACTCCATGCGTGACCCTCTAAACGATCCCCTTCGCGATCCGATGTCTGGCTCCCGGTCCAACCCTGGCGATCCATCCCTGCTGGCAATCGATCATCTCCAAATTGCCTATCACTCAACGGCTCCCTGGGTTGTCGATAATGTCTGCCTGAGGTTAGCACCAGGAGAACGGTTGGGCCTGGTGGGGGAATCGGGCTGTGGCAAATCCACGCTGGGTCGTGCCATTTTGGGGTTGCTGTCTCCAGCCGCAAGGGTAGCGGGAGAGATCACCTTTGAGGGACAGTCGATTCTCCGCTTGTCTGCTCAGCAATGGCGACACTTTCGCGGTGAAGTGGTTTCCTTAGTCTTTCAGGATCCCATGACTCGTTTGGATCCGTTGCTGACGATCGGCGAGCATTGTTTAGAGACCTTGCAAGCCCATCAACCAAACCTCAATCGTCGGGAAGCAAAAACGCGGGCGATCGCTGCATTAGAGGCAGTCAAAATTCCGGCTAATCGATGGAACCAGTATCCCCATGAATTTAGTGGTGGAATGCGGCAACGGGTGGCGATCGCCCTGGCTTTGTTGCTGAATCCCAAATTAATTGTGGCGGATGAACCCACGACCAGCTTGGATGTGACTGTAGCAGCGCAGATTCTAGAGGAGTTAAAGCGCCTTTGTAGCGATCGGCAGATGGGATTAATTCTGATTTCCCACGATCTAGCAATGGTGGGGGAAACCTGCGATCGCATTGCGGTGATGTATCAGGGCAAGCTGGTGGAAGTCGGGCCAACAGCACAAATTTTTCGCCAACCCCAACATCCCTATACCCAACAATTATTGCGATCGGCATTATATTTGCAGGCGGGCAATTCCGATCCGGGCAATTCCGATCGTAGAGACGTTCCGCCGGAACGTCTCTACCACAACAATGGTGGGACAAATCAACCGGATGGAAACGATCGGGAAAATTTGCCAATTTTAACCTTGCGGGATTTGAAACACCATTACCAATTGGGAACCAATCTGCTGGCGAAACTGTTTGCAAAAGCCGACGATCGCACAATTCGGGCAGTGGATGGAATTAATTTGGAACTGTATCGAGGTGAGACCTTAGGCTTGGTGGGGGAATCAGGCTGTGGCAAATCAACCCTGTCTCGCACCATTCTGCAACTACTGCAACCCACCGCAGGCCAGGTGAAATTTCTGGGACAGGATTTAGCCAGCTTAAATCGCCAGGAAATGCAACACCAACGGCGCAATATCCAAATGATTTTTCAGGATCCACATGCTTGTTTAAATCCTCGCATGACCGTAGGCGATAGTATCGCTGATCCATTACTCATCCACCGCATGGCAACGCCCGATCGCGTCCGACCTCAGGTAGAACAAATGCTCGATCGCGTGGGGTTAAAGGCACAGGAATTTTACGATCGCTATCCAGGAGAACTGTCTGGAGGGCAACAACAACGGGTGGCAATCGCCCGTGCGCTGATTACTCGACCCCAGTTAGTCATCTGTGATGAGCCAGTGAGTATGCTGGATGCAACGGTGCGTACGCAAGTATTGGAACTGATGCAGGAATTGAAAGAAGAATTTGAATTAACTTACCTTTTCATCACCCACGATCTATGGGTTGCCCGATTCTTCTGCGATCGCATTGCGGTGATGTTCCAGGGCAACATTGTGGAATTAGACCAAACCCAGCGCGTTTTTGAGCATCCTAGCCATGACTATACGCGATCGCTATTACAGGCAGCTCCTATGCTGAATTGGGCAGGTTAACAAGATAACAGAGCACTAGAAATGCCGTTCGTTCTGCTAAAACTGAAGTACAATGCGCAGGCAACTGGCTAGTTGGCTGCTCTGATGGGCAAGCCAAAAAGTTTGGTTGGTACTCCCTTGCGCTCTTTGTTGCATTCATAACGCTGGCATGGCTAAAGAGTATTCCCTTGGAAAATTTCTAACTCATTGCACAATTGTTCTTTGGCTGCTGTACCTGTTGACGATGCTACGCGGTCAGGGAGGCTTAGGAATTCTAGGATTAGGTGGCATTCCAGGGTTGGGGGGCGGCAAAGGAGCAGATGCGCCCTTGGCAATGCAGGGGGGAGATCCCTATGTGCGTGCATTGATGCGAACGATCTCAGCGAGCGAGTCTAATGTGAGCAATCCCTATGCGGTCATCTACGGCGGAGACTATACCCACGACCTGAGCCAACACCCCGATCGCTGCATTCGCATTCCAGTAGGACCCAATACAGGCAACTGCTCCACGGCAGCAGGTCGTTACCAATTTATTACCACCACTTGGTTAGAACAATCTCACGCCTATCATCCCAGCCCGAGTGGCCTGTGGCTCTGGCAAAACTATAGCTTTGAACCCGTCTATCAAGATGTTGTGGTCTATCGTTGGTTGAGCGATCCAAAGGCCTGGGGGGTAGATATTCCAGCCTTACTGCGCGAAGGAAAAATTACCTCCGTATTGCAACTGCTCTCGCCAACCTGGACTAGCCTAGGATATGGCATTGAAACAAATTCCATGAGTGCGGCTTTGCCTCAAGTGTATCAACAGGTCTTAAAGCAAGAATTGAACACCATGGGGATGCAGCAATCTCAGCAAGCGATCAGCCAGTCGCGCTAGATGAAGTTTGGGTGGGGGAGTGGGGGAGAGTCACTTCCTAGTCACGCTCTGAGTCCCATTTCTGCAGCTTGTGTCCATTCTTGCAGGCGTAGTAATCCACGAGTCAAGCTTGAGAAATGGGAAAATTTTAGTTATCAAATCGAAGTCATTATGAGTATGATGTAGAGGTGAAGGATTTTGGAAGCTTGGTGCGAAACTTAAAAAGACGTGGGATAGTTGGGCAGAGGATTGTTAGACAGAAGCAGAATGGAGGTAGGTTCGATCGCGCTCACCCAGGTTTTTAGAGATTTTTCTAGAGACTTATTTTTCTAGAGGCTTTAGGTTTCTTGGCTTTTGCTGGCTGGAGTTGTGTGCAGGTTGGTTAATTTCGCATTTTGTCATGTTGCATTCTTAGGAGATCCGTTATGGCAGTTCAAACTTCTTTGCCAGTGAATATTGGAATTGACGACAAACAACGGAAAGAAATTGTAGAAGGTCTATCCCGTCTATTAGCAGATACCTATACGTTGTATCTCAAAACCCATAATTTCCACTGGAATGTGACGGGTCCCATGTTTAATACCTTACATCTGATGTTTGAAACTCAATATACTGAATTGGCACTGGCCGTTGATCTGGTAGCAGAGCGAATTCGAGCTTTGGGATTTCCAGCACCGGGGACTTATAGTGATTATGCACGGCTGACTTCCATTCCCGAAACGGAGGGAGTGCCCTCTGCTGATGAAATGATTCGGCAGTTGGTACAAGGTCAAGAAACCGTGGTTCGCACTGCCCGATCGCTCTTTCCCATCGTGGATGCAGCGAGTGATGAACCGACGGCGGATCTATTGACCCAGCGGATGCAATTGCATGAAAAGAACGCTTGGATGCTGCGCAGCCTCTTGGAGTAAGTCACTCAATTCCCCTGAGGGTGATACCCTAATCTTGATGGGTCAACAGATCGGATCCCCCTTCATAAGGGGAATAGGGGGATCTGATCGCCGGGATATATTGAAACTACGTTATCCTGAATTCGTCAAACGCTCATTTATGTTCTGATTATTTTTTTTGGTTGAACGAATTAGGTTTAATGAAAACAATGGAAAAATTACAAGATCTGATGCGATTGCAAGGGATCTCTAGTTTGAAAGCCCTTAGTAAACAGTCAGGCGTATCGGAAAAATCTATTTGGCGGCTGCGTAAAGGACAGTTGCCCCAGATGCAGGTGGGTACGTTAGTGAAGTTGGCTAATGCCTTGAATGTGAGTTTGGATCAATTCGTAGCGGCTCTTTCTGAGCTACCTGTTTCAATAACCTTGCCAGCAGTTGATTCTCAAGCAGAAATTCCTCATGTTGAAGATATCTCACCTGCAGAAGAACAATCAGAGGACGTAACATTATTAGAATCAGAAGAACAATCAGAAGTAGAATCAGCAGAACAGTCAGCAGTAGAATCGCCAGAACTATCCAATCCAAGCGATGCCCAATCAGATTTGCATCAGGAGTATCAACGCTTACAACAAAAGATTGCTCAACAGCGAGAAATGTTGCTGCAAGAATTTCAGCAATCCAGTTTGCAAACCCTAGAACCTTGGCTCCTGCAATGGTCTGCTGCTGCCTATGCCGCAAGTCAAAATCCCCAGGTGCCTGCTACAAATCTGTTGCCCTTAGTGCGTCCGGTAGAAATGCTGCTGCTGCAATGGGGAATTGAAGCGATCGCCCAGGTTGGAACAGAAATGACCTTTGATCCCCAATCTCATCAACTGATGGAAGGAATGGCCAATCCGGGCGATCGCGTGCGGGTGCGTTATGCGGGTTATCGGCAGGGCGATCGGGTATTATACCGAGCTAAAGTCAGCCCCATGGCAACTGGACAAGGTATCGGAGACGGTTGACAGGAATGCTAACGGATTAGACAAAGAGCTAGACAAAGAGCTAGGCAAAGAGCTAGACAAAGAGGGGAGTTCCGCAAGCGTGACGATCGTTTTTGTCAGTTTTGCCTGATACAAGTCTGCGTTTGCTAAGCAAGCGCCTGTTAAATCAGCATGACTGAGGTCGGCACCGGCTAAATTGGCTCCCCTCAAGTCGGCATAGCGTAAATCTGCCCCAATTAAGTTTGCATGGCTGAGATCAGCGTTTTGCAAACAAGCCAGCCGTAAATCTGCTTGAGTTAACATGGCTTGGTGCAGATCAGCATGGCTAAAATTGGTGCGAATTAAGCGAGCACGGCTCAGATTTGCCTGGGTCAGCAGGGCATGGTTTAACTGACTCCGCCATAGATCCACCGCAATCAATTGGGTCTCAATCAAAATCCCATGGCGCAAGTCCACCTGGGTCAGAATGGCACCCGTTAGATCAGATTGACTGAAATTAATGGATTTGAGGCAGATTTCCTGAAGACTGATCAGACGCAGATTCGATCGCAAAAAGTTGCGTTGACCGTCTTGATAGGCGTTATACAGATCGGATGCATTGATCAGAGTTAGAGACACATCAAAGCGTTCTCCAGCATACAAAACATCACTCAACATAGCAAAGCAATTCCTGTCGTAGTTTGGTGAGGACTCCAATAGACATGAATAGTTGGCACTTTTATGGGTGAGTGCCATTGAGCAAGGGGGTTTTAAAAAAGCGTGCTCTCGATCGCAGCGATCTCGCTGGGGCATATCGGATGAGCCGATCCTGATTTTCGCCGCAATGGTTCTATGCAAGGGGAGTGGCGGTAGATTTTTAATAGGTATTTACTCACCGTTAAAATTTGTTTGTAAATTGTTACTTAATTGAGGGGGTGGGGGAGTGGGAGAGGGGGGGAGT
>JAYKGX010000361.1:0-4353 GCA_035285565.1 Synechococcales cyanobacterium | reverse complement strand
AAGTTCATTCTGGGGGGCAGAGGATTGATGTTGGAGTGTCACGTTCCGGAGCTTATGCAGGAGATGCAATCCGAGGTTATCAGAACCTGTGGTTAGATGCCGAAGGTCGCGTCTTCATTAAAGCAGGTTTCGGAACCAGTGCGATGGATGTTGCCGAACGTTTTAAGGCATTCCAGATTTTAGAGTTGGGCGAGGTGGTCGTTATTGATCGCGACCATAAAGAAGCTGTCAAACCCTGCGATCGTGCCTATGATCAAAGTGTGATTGGTATTGTTTCCACGGAACCTGGATTTATTTTGGGACTGGAGGCAGAAGAAGTTCCGATCGCCCTCTGTGGTCGAGTTCCTTGCAAAGTAGATGCAGATATCGCAGCGATCGAAGTGGGAGATTTGCTGACCACAAGTCCAACCCCAGGTCATGCTCAAAAGTTGCTTGATTCCAGTCGAGCTGTCGGAACGGTGATTGGCAAAGCACTAGAACCCCTAGAAAAAGGTCAGGGCAAGATTTTAGTCTTTGTTCTATCGCGCTAGCACAACCCTGTTGATTTCAACTGACAATCTTTTGGAGCCATTATGAAAGCACAACTAGAACAACGTTTGACAGATCTGAAGCAAGAGTTTGAATCAGGAGAAAAAATGCTACAGGAATTGGATATAAAGCGAACCAATTTACAGCAAACCCTCCTGCGAATCAGTGGTGCTATCCAGGTTCTAGAAGAAATACTGGCATCCGATCCAGAATCTAGCAATGACAGCCCACTGAATGGCGATCGATCGACCGTTGACAATAGTTCGCTAATTCACTCGTAGAAGTCAGAGTTGAATCACATCCGATTTCGTAGGTTGGGTTGAGGCTTATAAAACCCAACATTTTCGGGGTTTTGAGTTACTCTTTGGGAAGCAAGCTATATCCTTCAGCCTAACCTACAAAGCGGTAAAATTTATGATTGGACAATTGGATGAAGCGATCGCCACGTTACTCAAACAAGCCCTGCCAGGACTGCTGGGGGGAGCAACGCCTGTGGTGAGTTTAAACTTAGCAACCACTGAGTTTGAAATTGATCCAGAATCTGCTGATGCGATCGCTGGAGAACCTCGGGCGGACGATCGTACGGATCTGCTGCCGTTTAATGCTGATCCAAATACCCTTTATCAATTGAGCCAATCTCCCTATCCTGGTGCCCGTCGGGTTTGGCTCCGTCGTGGTGACAGCGATCGTATCACCCTTCGTCCGGAAGAAGTGCAATGGGATGCGATCGATTCTCGCAAATTTTTGCTAACGCTGAGACCAACCCGAGATTTAACAGGTATTACATCTGTTCAAATATTATATGGTGTGACGGCGGTTTTTACTAAAATTAAGTTAAAGCAGCAGTTATTGATCACGCTTCAGTCAAGTCAGAGCGATCGCTTAGAACAGGCGGAAGCGTTAGCGGTAGGAGTCATCACTCTCAATCGTCAAAATTTGCTGGACAATGCCCAAGCACAGTATAGCGATGGCGATTATGGAACAGCGATCGAGGTTAAAAGTTTTCAAATGGTGCGGGGCGATCGTCTGGTTGCTGATGCTCGCCAATTGCTTCTGACGGCTCAGGTGGAACTGAAAGCGACTCGAACGCTGGGTGCAGATGAAGGGCAACCGATTGAACGGATTTTGTCTCCAGGGGTGACTTTGACGGGCGATCGGGCGATCGGGGTTCGGATTGATGTGATGGCTTGATGGGGTGTGGGGTGTGCGGGGGATATGCGTTGGGACGCGGGATTGGGGCGCGGGATACGCGCCCTTACGAGGGTTCTTTATCTGTCATGGCCATGGTTTCTTCTAAAGCGATTTTTATTCTAGATCCCGATCGCCGTTCTGAGCAGTTTGCGATTCTGACGGAACAGGTGCGATCGTTGCATCCATTGGGTGATGCGTTTTGGGCGGTGGTTACGGAGGAGCAGGCTGATCGGTTTGCTCGACGCGGGATTGTGGTGCAGATGCAGGTGGGGGCAGATTTAGTGGAGTTGCCTGCGATCGAGTTTGACCCCGATGAGGGAGAGCCAAATCCTCCTGCACTTTTCACGGCTGCACTACCTACGGGTACCCAAACCGCCTACTATTTAGTGCAGTTTTTTGCACCGCCGGAATCGGCATGGATGACTGAAATTGAGGCGATCGGGGGTCGTTATATCCAAAGTTTACCTAGGCATTTGGCTGTCTTTCAGTTAACGGCTAGCCAACTTGATCCTGTGCGACAACTCGATCCGGTCACTTGGGTTGGCATTTATCATCCAGCCTATGCCCTCAGTTACTCGTTAGCAGGGCAGGAAATGCCTTTTGTGGTCAATAATCTCCAAACCTTGCAAATTGATTTGTCTACGCTAGAGGCGACGGAGGAGGGATCGCTGGAAGTTCTATTTTTTGATGATATTGAATTGAATCAGGGACGATCGCAAATCACGACGACGGGGGCAACGATTACGGCGGAAACGGGCTATAGTTTTATTCTGAATGCCAGTGCTAGTCAGCTTGCTGAGGTATTGCGTATTCCAGGGGTGAGGGCGATCGAACCCTACTCAGCTTGTACGATCGAGAATCAAAAGGCAGGGGTGATTATTGCGGCTAATCAAGTGCGGGATCTGTCTTCTCCGACGAATTTTTTCATTAATTTAAATGGTGCAGGTGAGATTGTTAGCATTTTAGATAGTGGACTGGATAATGGTAATTTGGCGACGCTACATCCGGATTTACGGGGGCGGGTGCTGCAACTGACGAACTTAAATGGGGCGGCTGTACCTACGGGTGATAATGCTCCCCACGGAACTCATGTGGCAGGCAGTATTGCAGGCAATGGCACCCAGTCTGGCGGGCAAATTCGAGGGGTGGCTCCCGCTTGCCAAATTATTTTCCATGCGATGCGTCCTCCCGTGGGCAATGGCATTAATGCGAGTCAGTTTTTGACCGGATTTCTGACCAGCCATCAATTGGGCGCTAGGGTGCATTCCAACTCCTGGGGACAAACAGCCGCAGCCAGTCAATATAGCAATGCCGTCAGTGGCATCATTGATCAATTTGTCTTTTTCCATCCCGATAGTTTAGTGTTATTCGCCGCAGGCAACAATGAACGGGATATTAATAATAATGGCGTTTTAGACATGCGGCGATTGTCTAATCAAACCGTTGCTAAAAATATTCTTTCCATTGGTGCAAGTGAAAATGTGACCCGAACTGATGGGGATAATCGCACATTTCGCCAACGTAGACCGACATTTTATAATGCTGCTACTTTCAACGCTATGGCAGATGCGCCGCCGATCGCAGGAGATTTTCCCATTTCGGATAATGCCAATCAAGTTGCCATGTTTAGCGATCGCGGTCGGGTCGTGGATGCGGCTTTACCAGCGGCGCGGCGACGCATTAAACCGGATCTGGTAGCTCCTGGCACCAATATCATCTCAACGCGTCCGAATGTTGCCATTTTACCTGCGTTTGCACCTGGAGATTTTCGCATTCCCAATACGGCTCCTGCAGCAGATTACTACATCAGTAATGGCACCAGTATGGCAACGCCGATCGCGGCGGGGGCAGCTTTGCTAACACGGCAATATTATCGGACTCGGCATGGACAGTCGCGTCGCCCGTTATTGCTGGAATTGGGCGATCAATATCGCGATCGCACTGCCGTCGCAACTCATCCAGAGGGTTATGCAATTGCTTGGATTAAGCGAGATACCGGAGCCAACCAAAGTCACATCGTCGCAGCCCGCTATCAAGAAACGCAACGTAATCTAGGTGATGCCCCTTTAGTCCGGGTGGGCGATATTGTCCAGTTGCAAGCGAATGTGGGAGATCATGCTGTGCCTGTGCTGGGTCGGCAGGGCGATCGCACTTTCTTGTTACACCAAGCCAGTGACAACAGTCTCCGCCTCAATTGCTATAATCGTGATCTGACACCGACTGCCAGTTTTGGGACGAATGGCATTGTTACGATAAGTCCTGCAGCCCGTCCAGAAGCCGATCGCCCCCCTGCGATGATTGTGCGGGGTGATGAAATTGCGATCGTCTGGCATCAAACGGGCAGTGATAATTTACTGTTTCATCGATATCGAACTGATACAGGTGCCGCGATCGGAACTAATGTCACTTTAGGGATTGCAACAACAAGTTCTTTGCAAAGCCATCTCATTTGGACGGGATCTCACTATGCGATCGTTTGGGTGCATAAAGATGGCACAACTTATAAATTACAAATTCGTTTGGTCAATGGTGATGGAGCTTTGGTCGGAACGCAACCTACAACCCTCCAAAGTCAAGCAGAAGCCATTCGAGATCCCTCTGTGGCGCGGGATGCATTTTCGGTATATTTGTTAT
>JAYKGX010000360.1:0-2715 GCA_035285565.1 Synechococcales cyanobacterium | reverse complement strand
AAGCCATCCAACGAGAGCGGATGGCGAATGGTGGAAAGCGGGTCTATGTTGCAGCACTGACCGAGAATGAATGGGTTCTGGATATCCCGGAAGCAGCCCAATATGCGAAGCTGCGTGAAAAGTATGGGGATGACCCACTGCAACGGATTGCACTACCCCTGGCTGATGGTGGGGATGAGTTTATTCGTCAGCAGTTTACTCAGCGGATTCCATCAACGCCGAGATCGATGATGATTGCCAGTGGTGGGAATTCAAGCCCAACGGTGACCAATACCTTCAATGCCACGATGACTGTGGTTACCCCTAACGCTGACAGTTTCCGTCGAAGTCAGTCACAGATTGAGCGGAAGCAGGCTCAACAACTATTGGCTAATCTACGGAGAGGCTAGCCAATAATTGTTCTGGAGATATGGGTAGAATCCCGCCTTCTGACGTGAATACGTGCCAATAATTCCAGCGATCCGGGCAAGGGGCGCTGACTCTCCACCCAAGTAAAAAACAGGCAAGGCGAACGGTTGGGTGCGTCCAGAATTCTTCTTCCGACAAGTTTTGCTCGACTAATTCGGCTACATATCTATAGCTTTTCATCATTCAATTTCCTCCAAGCGAAAAGCCAATATTGATAGCCAGATGGATTGCAGCCCGTGTACACTTTGCCAATTTTGATTTTGGGGTCTTCATAATACCCTTGCAGGTAAGCCTCAAAATTTGCTGCACTCCGGACAGGTAGCACATCCTTTGCTTTCTCTATCCCTCGGAGATGTGCTTCTTCATCCCAATCCATCAAGCGATCGTCATAAGCATCTTCATTGCATTTGACGGTTTTATCTTCAAACACTAGTTGAGGTTTATCCCAGCGAGAATCGCTCCAATGAGCGTAAGGCAATTGAACCCCACGGGAACTTGTTGCAATGCTAAGTGAACGTTTAACCATGTTGTGATAGCTAACCCCGTTTTCGTATGCGTAAATTTTAATCATTGCTTTCACCTCCTATTAGTATTGATTCAGATCAGTTTTGTACCGGAACACGGAATATCTGCGTATCCCAGTCGGGGTTTGCCTTGATCGGAAATCACGATCCAGATGACCGCGATCGCTTAGCCGAATGCAAGTCCGGGTGATCACCTTCACATCCCCAAGGAAGGCAAACTCCTTTGGATTAATCCATTCATCCGGGCGCTCCTTGAAAATCTGCATAAGTCGTTGCCCCGTAGATAGGGGAGGATGGGCTGTAAACCGCTGAGGCTTGATTCCTTTTTTGATGCAGGCTAACTCAATCTGTAACCGCACATTTTCGTTTTTCAACTCTTGCAGCACAATTGCAGGGTCTAAAGCTGGAGGCTGTGGGCTGGCTTGCTGGAATATTTTTTGAAGCTTTTCCGGGCAAACCTGCAACATCGCCTCTAACTTAAACCCCGCTCTAGCGTAACGACGGTACAACATCTTTGCAGCATCCTTAGTTTCCTGCTTGTGCTTGCCATCCTGCAAATATTCCAAAATGTCGATCACCCCATTCTCAAGGATGAACTTGACACCTTGCAGCCCTCCCGCCGTCTGGATTTGAGCCTCATAAATGTCCTCTGCCCTGACACCTTTGTCGCAAGCATCCCTAACGGTTTCAGGGCTGCAATTTAGCAGTTTTGCTAAACCTCGGACGTGAATGCCCACAAGGTTTCTGTCTTCCAGGAATAGGAGCTTGATATCACTCTCGTCGGACTGCCTCTCAATATTCTCGACAAACGCTTTCAGTTCCTCGTTGTCGCCGTGGAACATGTCTAATGAGCTAGAATCAGTCATGATTGGTCTCCGTTACTAATTTGGATTGTTTTTGAGCTAAATCGACAAAAATGGCTGGGGCGAACGATGCCTTCAGCCATTTCACTTTATTAAAGCTTTGTTCGTTGTTTTGTCAGCACTGTCAAATTTAACCCCGAAATCGACTTGAAGCACTTTTTCAATTTGGCGCAATGTATCCTCTGCAACTCCACCCAAAACAGATTCGGCTTCGATCTGATACCAATAATTCCTTGAAATACCAACGGCTTTAGCAAGATCTGTGACCGTGCGATCATCGGCCTCTCTTGCCTGCCTAATCTTTCTGCCTAAATCTGGGATATCGACTTCTTGTTTTATAATTCGTCGGACTCGCACGGTCATATCCAATTCCTCATCTATCCAAGTATATGTTATCTGTCAAATTGACGGTTGACAAGTGTTAATTAACAGGTTTACGCTTAAAACGCATAGAAAGCGCTTCGGCGTAGGAACTAAAGCGCTTTCTATTTGATCCCTTTTAACGGAATGACTTTATGTTACACGAACAGACTTTGGTTCCGAAATTTGTGCTGACCGCGATCGCGGATCAAATCGAGAATTACGGCAACACTGACCAACCAGACCCAGAAGAACAGTATGCCATTGTGGTAGATGCTCGGTGGCTTGATGAGATGGCTAAGCTGATTAGATTCAGCGTGAGCCAGATTGAGGGGTAGGGGTGTAGGCGGGGAATGGTTCTAGCCCTTGTTGGAGCCTAAGCTTATTCACCGCATCTTCAGCCTCATCAGCCGCTTGATTCATTCGCTGAATCGTTGGATCCACTGGCTCTGGAGCCGTCGCGGTATCCCAGACTCTGACTGCAGCAAATGCGACGATGACAGCGGCGAACGTGATCAAAAATGTTTTCATTAACAGGGGTATTGGAGGATATCCCTGTT
>JAYKGX010000359.1:0-4427 GCA_035285565.1 Synechococcales cyanobacterium | reverse complement strand
ACTTGCGAAAAAAATAAGGATCTGAAAGCTTGTCAACCCTTGGAAAGTTGGCCGGGGCATGGGGGTAAGTCGGTGAATGCGGTTAGTTTTACGCCGGATGGTTGTTTTCTGGCTAGTGCAGGGAGTGATGGACAAGTGAAGCTCTGGCCGTTGGATGATAGTGGTCGCCGTCGTAGTCAAATTCCGGAAGGTAAAGTTTTGGAACGTCGCGATCGATCGATTAATAGTGTTGATGCGATTAATCCCCGCGATCGTCTTTTGATTGTGAGTGGGGGGGATGATTATCAGGTGCGTCTTAATACGTTGGTTCTGAAACGGAATGCTACGTCTAGGAATTTATGTAATGCGCAAATTTGATTTTTGGTTTTTTGGTTTATTTGGTGCTTGAATTTGATTTTTTTGAATGCATGATTTTTTGGGCGCGGGATGCGCGCCCCTACTCGTTCTTTATTCTTGATTTCCTATGTCTTCTCCTGTTGCTAATAAACCAATCGCTGTAATCCGGACGGCTGCGGATCGTGAAACGGTGTTGCCGAATTCGTTGCTGCAATTGGGTGTGACGGTGAATAATCAGGGCGATCGGGATGCGATCGTCTATATTTCGGTTGATCCGCGTCATCCTCAGTTGGCACAGTGGATCGCAATTCAGGAACAGCGGCTGGCGTTGGCACCGGGGAAGAGTGGTGAAGTGACGTTTCAGTTTAAGGTGCCTGCGGATACGTCTCCGGGATTGTATGAGTATGATTTGGTGGTGGATGCGTCGGATTACTATACAGATTATCCGGCGGAGCGCTATAGCCGTCAGCAAATTCAGGTGACCTCGCCGCAACGGAGTCAGGTCGAAATTCAAGATTCTAGTTTTAATTTAGATCTCCGCACTACGCCGAGTCAGCCGAAACAGGTTCAACCCGGTGAAGTGATTTCTCTACAGGCGATCGTCAGTAACCGTACTGAACGGGTCGATCGCTTTCGCTTGGTCTGTGAAGGGTTGCCTGCTGATTGGAAGGTGACGATTACCTATCCCACGGAAATGCGGGGTACGGGGTTAATTCAGGAAGCAGAGAGTTTGGGGCTGAACCCTGGCGATATTAGTCGGGTTCCTATTCTGATTCAGTCTCCTGCCCAGGAACTAGCAGGCATCTATGTTCCGACGTTTCGTCTCTATTCAGAAAATCAAGAAAATTATCGGGTCAGTCAGCTTTTTAGTCCAGATGACATCCATTCAGAAATCATCTTATTGGATCTCCTTTATTTACAAGTCCAACCGATTTATTTATTACAAGGTCAAATCAATGCGATCGCGCCGGAAGTCAATCCAGATTCTGCGAAGTTTGAAGTTCAGTTAGCCAATTTGGGTAACAGTTCGCGTCAGGTTAAACTGAAAATCCGCAATCAAGATCGTACGGAAAATTGTCGCTATCAGTTGGTGAAAGAGGAGGTGGCGCTCCCTCCAAAATCGGTGACGGCTATTGAATTATTAGGGAAACCGCAACATTGGTGGAAACGCCCCTGGTTTGGGCCCGGTCAGGTGTTTAACTTCCAAGTTGAGCTGGAAGATGCGCAACAATTGGCGGCGGTGCAACCCAATCAACTGCCAGCTTATTTAACCTGGAAAGCCCGCCCCTGGTGGCAGCTCCTCCTAGCAATTCTGCTGGCATTAGGCATGGTGGGCAGTTTAGCAGGTCTGATTTGGTGGCTGTTTTTGCGACCGCCTGTGGTGCCCAAGGTTCTGTCCTTTGCGGCTGAAGATTCCCGCTATGCCGCGCTCAATAACGATGTGGCTCAGGTGGGTTGGGAAATTGAAAACCCCGATCGCATTAAGGTGCTGAAAATTACCGGCTACAGTCCAGAGGGAGAGGTGATTAGTGGACCTTTGACCTATGAACTGGAGGGCAAGCAACTTCCGGCAGCGTTGGAAGCAAACTGTGTGGTGCAGGAAAAGCTTTTGACCTGTCGCAATATTGAAACCGATGCTCGCCGACCTGGACAATATCTGTTTGAACTGGCGCTCATTCCCAAACATCGGCAAGAAGCGATCGTCCAGCAGAGTAAAACAGTGGTCATTGCGCCCAAACCTGTTTCCACGGTCAAAGCCTTAACAGTCCCCAAAGCCCTCTATCGGGAATTAGGTTCCTTGCCCGCAGCCCTGGCACAATCAGCCCCCCCGCCCGTGCCAGCCAATGGTTTGTTGGTGTCTTGGCAAGTGGAAAATCCAGAAGATATCAAAGAATTGAAATTAATCGGGCGGGATGCTAAAGGAGTGAGTATTGGCGAATTACGCTATCCTCTCTCAGCCGAAGGAAATGAGTTACAATTGCCCGAAACGCTGCAAAAATATTGTAAGGTTAACAAAATTCTGGTTTGCACTAATGTTCCAACGGGTGTAATTCAAGTTGGGGAATATCGTTTTGAACTGCAAGTGGTTTCTCGTCAAACTAATGTTGCTTTAACTGATAAGCCTGTGCAAACTGATCCCATTCAAATTCAGCCCCTCCCCTTTTACGTTGCTAATTTTCAAATTAATGGACAACCCGCTGCGGCTCACTATCGCATTCCCCTGTTGCCCAACCAGCCTGCACCTAAAGTCTTTCTGGGCTGGCAAGTCCGAGGTGGGCAGACGACCAAAGTTGAACTGTTACCCAGTCCTGGTCAAGTTCCAACGCAGGGCATGTTAGAACTGCCGATTAATCAACAATATGGTACTTCGGTTGTGACGTTGCAGGTCAGCGATCGCACCGGACAATCCACTACGCGATCGGTCACCTTTGAAACCTATAATCCAGCTCCCACAGATCCCACGGTGGCGGCAGCCAATGCAGCAAAACAAACGGCGGTTGCGGTAAATGCCAGTAATGCAGCACTGTTGAAAGCCATGCAAGCTCAAACCTTACAAACTCAAGCAGCCATGCAAGCCCAAGCCAAGCAATCGGCTCTACCGCCACCGCCACCCCCTGGCTCAACCCGTCCCAGTGGTTCATCGAATGCCCCTACCCTGGCACCCGGCAGCAGTCAATCTCCCTCCGCCAGCCCCAATGAAGCCAATCCTCGCTTTCAGTGAGGATTGCAGGTATTGTTAGCTGGCTTCGTTCTTCGTTGGAGAGGGCTGATGTAATTTGAGGATTGTCGGTTCAAACACCAAGCCTTTTTGGGCAAGAGTCCCCCCTGGGAAAGCTTCAAGCTATACTTATGACTGAAGGGTAAGGGTGACCTCACCTTTCGAGTTCTATTTGAACAGCCAGCGATCCCAATATTGACAAGAAGGCTTGGTGTAATGGTTCAAAAAATAGCCTTATTTAATCACAAGGGCGGGGTTAGCAAGACCACAACTACGTTCAATTTGGGCTGGATGCTCGCCTCGAAAGGGAAAAGAGTTATTCTTGTAGACAGCGATCCACAATGTAATCTCACAGGTATGGCTTTGGGAGAGGAAACTGAGGATGACGAAGCAAGGATTCAAGAAATCTACAATACAACTTCAAACATAAAGACAGGATTAGCTCCTGCATTTGAGTCACAACCTAGAGCAATTGAAGCTGTTGATTGCATTCCAGTCCAAGGTCGGCATGATTTATTTTTAATGCCCGGTCACGTTGGTTTTGCTGAGTATGAAGTTACGCTTGGTATTGCTCAAGAGCTAAGTGGCTCAATTCAAGCTCTTAAGAATTTACCGGGTTCTATCAATGATCTGTTTGAGAAAACGGCGGCTAAGTTTAATGCAGACTATATTTTAATTGATATGAGTCCTAGCTTAGGCTCCATTAACCAAAATCTGCTGATGATCAGCGACTTTTTCTTAGTGCCTACTACTGCTGACTTTTTCTCTGTAATGGCAATCGACTCCTTGGCGAAGGTTTTGCCGAGGTGGTATGCATGGGCTAAGTCAGCAAGTTCACTTCAAATTCTAAGAGAGGCTAATTACCCCTTCCCTGATGTTAATCTGCGATTCTTAGGAACGATCGTTCAAAACTATCGAATCATTCGAGGTAAAGAGACGGCTGCGTTTCAAACCTGGATCGAGAAGATTGAGAAATCTGTCTCTGAAAAGCTGATTCCAACTTTAAGGCAGAGCAATATGATGTTGCCAAATCAGATTTACAGAGATCAGGGAATTGAAGGTACCCTCTCTCTTGCAAAAATTTCAAACTTCAATAGCTTGATCGCGTTATCTCAGGAGCATCGCACTCCAGTATATGATTTGACCCCTCAACAGTTGAGACAAACGGGTGTAGTCTTGGAAAAAAATCAACAAAAACAGGAAGAGTTTAGAAAAACTTTTTCAGACTTGGCAGATAAAATTATTGCACTCAGTTCTGAAAGCTCCTTGTATGCAGTCAGCGCTTGACCAGTTTCATATCAGCATTGGTCGAGTGAGAGACCTAATTGCACTTCATAATTCTGTCAAAGCTCAAGCCACAGGCGCGCTTGAT
>JAYKGX010000358.1:0-7345 GCA_035285565.1 Synechococcales cyanobacterium | reverse complement strand
AGAAATCCTAACCTGAGAAAAACTTTACAATTCTTTACATGGTTAAGCAAAAATGATCAATATTCCCCAGCAATTCCACAAAAGAATGCGTTCTTCTCCACATGATTTTTTTAACTTTCCCCAGGTTTTCCACAGGTCTCTTGGTCTTGAGGGAGGGATTTTGGGTCATCTTGTGGAAAAAGTGGCGATCGCTCTGTGAGATTGTGGAAAAACGAGGGATTTTGTAAAGATTTGTAACGAAAAAGAGGCTCAAAGGTGCATTCTTCCGTTGCGATAGACTGGCATCTGGGATCGAAGGTAGAAAAGGGGCTAGTTGATCTTCGACGGATGATCGCGCAGAATATAGCGACCGAACCGCAGTGCTCCCAAGCTAAGTGAAGTCAAACCTATACAGAGCAAGCGTTCTGTTGTTTGTTGCCCCTTGATTGAGCTGAATTGATTGAGCCTGAGTTCTTCCAAAGACTTCGTGAGAGAATAATCCCATGGAAACCCCCATTAGCCTCTTGGTTGAGATTCCTGAAACGCTTCACCATTCTTTAATTCACTTTTTAGATGGTCGTCCTGACTGGGATCAGGATCGGGTGTTCTCAGCGGCGATTTCTCTTTTTCTCTTGCAAAATCGCCCTCCGGAACAGGGAGCTGATCGACAAGCGGCGCGCATCTACTTGGATTCCATCTTCCGTCGTCCAGCAGATGCCACATCTTGAATTGGAAAAAGAGGGTACAGGTTGACAGTTGAAACGCGATCGTTAAATTGAAAAATGCTCAATGATGTTTGGGCTAGTGTGAATCTACTCGATGCGCTCTCCTAATTGGAAAGCGTTGTTTGCAAGTAGTGTTTTGAAAGTCGCTTCCCTACCACGGATGCATCTAGGTTTTGACCGTTCTGAGTGGGTCTGATCTAAGTTTAGTTTTTCTAGGTTTGACTGTTGACTGTGAGACTGGCTGAGATTATCACTGGTTGCTTGAGTGAAATTCGTAGCACCTTGTTCTTCTTGTCCTGAAGTGTTCACCGTGTTGTGTCATAGTCAACAGTCTTTTGTATTGCCTCCGTTGAAGTGGATGATTGAGTGAATGAGCGATCGCTAGGCTTCCTTTGAATTTCTCAATGATTAGAACTTTCAAGGATTGATTTTGAGGATTGATTTCATTAACTCGATCGTTTTTCTCAGATGGATTTGGCTCTGTCCTGTTTAACCTTGTCTGTTTAACCTTGTCTGTTTAACCTTGTCTGTTGAAACTTTGCTTGATCTGGATCTGACTCTTGCTGAGTCTGACTCGGTTGAAGCGATTGTTTTCTGTTCTGATCCTTATCTCCTTGTCCTGTTTATGGTTTACCAACTTTCCGCAACTAAGTTGCAGACCTATCAGCGTTGTCCCTATGCCTATTACCTGCGGTATGAGCGACGGGTGGAATCGAAATCAGGGTTTGGGGCTGCTGCTTTGGGGACGGCTTTGCATCAAACGCTCGCCAGTTGCCATCAGAATTGGCATTACCAAGCAGCCCGTCCCGATTGGGATTGGTTTAATCAGTCTTGGAAGCACTGTGCGGTTGGGCTAACCAATCAGCAAATGCGAGAAGGTCGGGAGATTTTGGAGCAGTATTATCAGCAATTTGTTGTGAAAGAGGGTGTGTTTCGTCCACCACTGGCGGTAGAGGGCAAGATTCAGGCAAGCTTGCAGTTAGATAATATTGAGTTTCAAGTACAGGGGCGTTACGATCGCATTGATGTGTTGCCGGATGGGTTGGAACTCATTGACTATAAATCCAGCCGAGAAATTAAGCTACCTACGGCGGAGGAAATAGATGTGCAGATTGGTTTGTACTATTTGGCATTGGAGCAAACCTATCAACAAAGTCTGAAATACTTGACGTTACTCTTTTTGCGATCGGGTGAAAAAGTGCGATTTCAGGCTTCTGCAGGTCACAAACGCCAGGTGAAAAAAACGATCGCAGAATTGGCGCAACAAATTCGTCAAAATCGCAATTGGCAACCCAAACCCGGTGCGCAATGTAGTAACTGTTCCTATTCTCAGTACTGTGCTGCTGTCACGCGAGAGCCTGCTGAAATGCCGAAAGCAATGAAAAAGTTGCCAGGATTACAGTTAGCTTTAGGATTAGCTAGTTAGAATTTGATTTTGATTTGGAATTGAGCATTTCGATCGCCTGCAATAATGATGTCATAAATGCTAGTTTGATTAACAGTAGTCTGCCATGGCTGGTTTTTAGAGTTTTTGATCAATAAGCGATCGCCTTGTAGAACTGTAAATTGGCTGTTGCCATGGCTAGGTTGAAATTCGACTTTAAGGGTTTGTCCGGCTTGGCCTGGCACCCGGTAGAGCTTGAAATCTGTGTCGGTCAGTTGGGTGGCTTGTTCAAAGGGTTTTGCCTCGCCGGACAGGGTGATAGTGTGGGTCGGGAGTTTTGCCAGTTGCTGTTGGGCGATCGCATACCAAACTTGTCCGAGCTGACGAGGATTGAGTTGACGATTTTGATGCGCCGGAAACCAGGTAAAAAATCGCTGATCTGTAATCCAATTGGCAACGGCGGCGGAGAGGCGGGTCTGTGAGATTTTGTTTTGTGAGGTTTGTGTCTGAGTCTTGCTTGTCGTGGGTAACTCTGGTGTTGTTTCTAGAGGTAGAATAGCCGCTTGAGCATTGGCAAGCCAGCGATCGTAACTGGTACGGCGATAGCTGCCCATCCCTTGACGAGACTGTAAATCCAGCGTTTCTAATTTTTCCATTAAGATGACAGCATTTTTGTCCCACTGCTCTGCTAAATCTGAACTCGCCTCTGCAGTCGGACGCACCTGGGTCAATTCATCTACGGCACCTAAGAACACAGGGGTTGGAATATTTAAAGTTTGTAGTTTGGTCTGAAGTTGTTGAGATAAAGCCGTGGTCGATCGATCTGCACTTGATTCCACGTTGCTCAAGCTGGGTAGGGTTTCTGGTGAATTTTCAGATGGATTTTGAGTATCCACGATGGGGCTAGAACTGTCGGGGAATGAAATCTCGGGCATTGCAGGGCGCAAACTTCTCCGCAACCGAGATAATCCGAGTCCCGATAGTAACAGCAGCAAACAAACGATCGCTAGAAAAGAGACATCTTGCCACCATCGGTTTTGCTTGCGTGGGTTCTGCCTGCGTGGGTGTTGCCTTGGACTGAGCTGTCTACGCGTGGAACTCATGTTCTCTGCAATAGAGGGGCGATCGGGGGTTGGTTGGTCGTGAGGGTGCAGGTCGTGAGGGAAGCGATCGCTGTTTGCTGCAGAAAAGGCTGCAGGGAAGCTGGTGGAACCTTCGTGGGGTTTTGAACCTTCGGCTGGGGCTTGGCTGCGGGATGCTTCGGGTGCGGGCTGGGAAGTTGAGTGATTCTGGTGGTGATGCGGCAAGGACGAAGTGGGCGAGAAGGGAAACGTGGGTAATTTTGGTCGATGAATTTGTTTGGTTTGTTGGGTCAGGGTGGCGAAAACTTGGCGGCTGGCAGAGTGACTTGGCAGGGCGATCGGGTCTAGGGCGATCGCGTCAGAAAGGGCAGATTTTGGGAGGTTGCCTGGGCGATCAATTTGCCAATCTGCGTTCAGAGGGGGGATGGCGCTATCAATTGAGCTATGAATTGAGCCATGATCGGGAGGCAATAGAGGCAATAACAGAGCGGCTTCACCCCGTAAGACCTGTAAAACGTCTGCGGCGGACAGGGGGGTGGTGGGAGGCAGGTACAGGAGGGCATCTAGTAAATCTGCAGCGGCGCTGGGTAAGCTATCCCGTTGCCAAATCCAGGATCGTCGGGCGCGATCGTATAGATTCGTCAAAGCTTGTCCGGTCAGGAGTTGCAGAATAATTTGGGCGATCGCTTGCAGGTCTGTGGTTGCCGTGGGTTGGAGCGGTGGGGCGATCGGGGGTGGAACTGTCAGTGGTGTGCAGGGCTGAAATCCCAACTCCAATGCAAGCTGCCGGATTTGCCCAAGATGCATCAGCAGAGGGGGTTGGTGCCAAGCTGGAGTGACTAAGCTCTCTAGGGTGAGATTGCCATGGATTAACCCCTGAGCGTGGAGGGTCACTAGTGTGGTGAGCAACTGTTCCCAAGTCGTGAAGGTCTCGGTGGCAGAAAAGCGCCGCCCCTGAAAAATTCGTTCTTCCAAAAATTGTTGATAGGACTTGCCTTCGTGATAGACCTGGGGCAAAAAAAGACGACCGCGATCGGCAATCGGCAGATGATAGTGGGGAATTTGAGGATGCTGCACCCTCGCGATCGCCTTGATTTCATTCTCAAACGCCTGTCTGACCCGTTCCAAATCTTCTGCCGATCGCCAAGGTGGGATGAACTCTTCCAGCAAACAAAGCCGCCCCTGCTGCTGTTGATCCACAGCAGAATAGAGCCAGCCAAATTCTGTCAACCGCCCCATCCGTAGCAGATAGTAGCGATTCTGTAGCAATGTGCCACCTGCGATCGGGGTTTGCATGATCGCCCCTCCTTTCCCATCCATTCACTGACTCCAAAAATTCCCAGGTCTGCCCATCTGATGGATACGCTCATCTGACGATCGAGTTGCAGATCTGGGATGCAAATCTCCACTAATTCGTACTTATGTACTTACACCTTAACAAAAAAATCTCGATTGCGATCGCAATTCCACAAAATCTCATCCCAGGGAGAAGGTGTGTGGAGGAGGGTTAACCCTTTTTCATTCAGTTATGTCTCCTTCCTTTGACCGATTACCATCCGCCTGGTTGATCCGGGCATAACGTTGATCTAAACTGAAGAAGAGTTAAACTACAGTAAATATATCGGAAAACCGGAGATTTGATTTCCTGGTTTAATGATCGATCAGCTTTTGGGTAGCCTTCCCTATGGGTATTCGTGTTGAAACCGTTTCTAAGCAGTTTGGTAGTTTTTGTGCCTTGGATCAGGTCTCGGTGGAGATTGAGAGTGGTTCTTTGGTTGCCTTGCTGGGTCCTTCAGGTTCCGGTAAATCCACCTTGCTGCGGCTAATTGCAGGGCTGGAAATGCCAGACAGTGGCAAAATCTTTCTCACGGGGGAAGATGCCACCTATCGCACCGTGCAGGATCGGCAGATTGGTTTTGTGTTTCAGCACTATGCCCTGTTTAAACATCTGACCGTGCGTAAGAATATTGCCTTTGGGATGGATATTCGGAAAATGCCTGCCCATCGCATCAAGCAGCGGGTGGATGAGTTGCTGGAACTGGTGCAGTTAACGGGCTTGGGCGATCGCTATCCCTCTCAACTGTCGGGTGGGCAGCGGCAACGGGTGGCTTTGGCACGGGCGCTGGCCGTGGAACCCAAGGTTTTGTTGTTGGATGAACCCTTTGGCGCGTTAGATGCGAAGGTGCGCAAAGATTTGCGGGCTTGGTTGCGGCGGTTGCATGATGAGGTGCATGTTACGACGGTGTTTGTCACCCATGACCAAGAAGAAGCGATGGAAGTGAGCGATCGCATTGTGGTGATGAATAAAGGCAAGATTGAACAAGTTGGCACCCCTGCCCAGGTCTATGACCATCCTGCTAGCGCCTTTGTTATGAGTTTTATTGGCCCCGTCAATGTCTTGCCCTCTAGTTCCCGCATCTTTCAGGACAGTGGGTTTGATTCGGCGAATCCAGAAATGTTCCTCCGCCCCCACGATATTCAGGTGGAACTTCAGCCCAATGGCACCACCGTGCCTGCCCGAGTGCGTCGTTTAATTCATCTCGGTTGGGAAATTCAAGCGGAACTGGTTTTAGATGACGGGCAGGAAATGGTGGCTCATATTACTCGCGATCGCTTTGACCAACTGAACCTAGAAGAAAATCAACGGGTTTACATCAAACCCAAGGATGCGAAGTCGTTCCCGCTCTACTACCAAATTTAGATGTATTTTAATTGAACGAAAATTTAACGATCCCCTAACATCTTCCTTGTTTCTGTTGTGTTGCGATCGCTACATCCGCCTCATAATTAAGAGAGGTTTATGGGTTTCTTTTCCAGTTTGGATGAGAAATCAATAGATGGTTTTCACTCTTGAGTTCTTGTAATGATGAAGCTGGCAGCCCGGATCGGACAAGTCACCCCGTCGATGACCTTAGTGATTGATGCAAAAGCTAAAGGTATGAAGCGGGAAGGCATTGATGTTTGTAGTTTTAGCGCCGGAGAACCGGATTTTGATACGCCAGAGCATATTAGACAAGCGGCGATCGCCGCCTTAGAATCCGGCAAAACGCGCTATGGTCCTGCTGCGGGGGAGCCAGGGTTACGGGAAGCGATCGCCCGCAAACTACGGCAAGACAACCAGTTAGGCTATCAAGCCGAAAATATTCTGGTGACCAATGGTGGCAAGCACTCCCTCTACAACGTCATGATGGCGCTGATCGATCCTGGCGATGAGGTGATTATTCCGGCTCCGTTTTGGGTCAGCTATCCCGAAATGGTCAAACTGGCGGGGGGGAATCCGGTCATTCTCCCCACCACGGCTGCAACGGGTTATAAAATCACGGCGGAACAACTGCGGGCAGCGATTACTCCCAAGACGAAGCTATTGGTGCTCAATTCTCCCTCTAACCCGACGGGTATGGTCTACAGCCCTGAGGAAATTCAGGCGATTGCGGCGGTGATTGTGGAAAAGGATATTCTCGTGGTCTCGGATGAGATTTACGAAAAATTGCTCTATGACGGAGCCGTGCATCAGAGCATTGGGTCAGTGAGTTCAGCCGTATTTGAGCGCACCATTATCAGCCATGGATTTGCGAAAGCCTATGCCATGACGGGTTGGCGAATTGGCTATGTGGCCGCTCCCCTGCCCTTGATCAAAGCGGTCAATACCCTCCAGAGTCACAGTACTTCCAACGTTTGTACCTTTGCCCAATACGGTGCGATCGCTGCTTTGGAAGCGCCCCAGGACTGTGTAGAACAGATGCGGCAGGCTTTTGCCCAACGACGACAACTGATGTATGACTTGGTGAATCAAATTCCGGGTCTTTCCTGTGTCAAACCGGATGGTGCGTTTTATATGTTCATCAACATCAGCCAATTGGGCTTAAGTTCCCTGGACTTCTGCGATAAATTACTGACCAAGCATCAGGTGGCGGTGATTCCGGGGATTGCCTTTGGGGATGACGGTCATATTCGTGCGTCCTATGCCACCAGCGAAGCCTTAATTGAAAAAGGAATGCAACGGATTGCTGAATTTGTTCAATCCTGTGGTTAATGGGGGTGCGATCGGTTGTCGGCATGACGTGGATGGGGTCGATCGGGTTTCGGCATGACATGGATGGGGTCGATCGGTTGTCGGCATGACGTGGATGGGGTCGATCGGTTGTCGGCATGACGTGGATGGGGTCGATCGGTTG
>JAYKGX010000357.1:0-13863 GCA_035285565.1 Synechococcales cyanobacterium | reverse complement strand
TTTGACAATCCAAAATCGCAACTCTAAACTCCAAAATTGGTATAAGGGCGCTGAACGGGCTAGCACATTTCCCCATCATGGCATTTTCCCAAAGCGATCGGCGGCAACCGACAAATTTCTTCAGCTTTCTTCAGCTTTACAGGCAAATCAACTTTCCGGAAATTGCACCTGCCAGATAGTAGTCAGATTTGTTCATCCGTCCCCTGCGATCGCGGGTTACAAGTCGTCATGTTGCCAACAACACATACCATCAAACCCCTGGGCTTGAGTCTGGCATTGCTTTTGAGTCTCTTGCTCACCAGTTGTTTCGGTGGAAAAGTGACCAAGGAAAATTATGAAAAAATTCAGGCTGGCATGAAAGTAGAAGATGTGGAACAAATCCTCGGCAAAACGGAGGACCAAAAAGGCGGGGGTGTGAATGTGGGTGGGCTGGGTCTATCTGCTAAAACCATGACCTGGCGCGACGATCCTAAATCTGACAAGAGTATTACGATCGTGGTTGTGAATGATCAGGTCACCGCAAAATCGCAAAGTGGATTGTAGTGATGAGGAATTGAATTTGGAAGCTAGCTCCCTTCTCCCTCGGGCAAAGGGTTGGGGAGGAGGGCGAAACTGCCAGGTTAATAAACCCGCGTTCCCAACTGGAAAGAACAGCGATTAGGGCATTAATTCCTGTCGAATCCGCCAAATAATCGTATTCGGTTCCACTTGCTCGATAATTTCCTGAATCACCGTACTCGCACCGCGATCGCCCCAGGTACAGCCCTTTTCCAGGTAAGCTTGGGCAGCCCGTCCGACGGCATAGGATCCATAGCCTGCAATCCCAGCCTGGGCGATCGCCACTCCAGCATAGGCCGCCAAACCAGGGGGATTTTCCGCTGCACTCAGGGCGCTGACACTTTTACCCACCCCCAGAAAAATGCCACTACAAATTTCCCCCACCAGCAGCCCCCCAGAACTGACCAAAATCGTCGTTAGCAACTTTCCAGCTTCGTAACGCGTTAAAGGAAACCCATAGAGATTCGCCAATTCTCGAATCATCACCACATCCGATACGGTGCCCCCAATCCAATCTAAAAAAGCGATCGGGTTAGCAGCAATGGCGATCGCTTTATAGCGGGTAAATTTCCAGATCAGCGCTTCAGCCTCCGCACTGCGCGCTTCCACAATGCGTTCCGCCATGCGCAATTCAGCATTTCTCGCTTGGGTTAAGGCATTCAATGCCAGCAGCGATCGCCCTTCCCGGTTCAAAATCGTCAAAATCTTAGCGCGCAACTCATCAATCTGCGGCGACAGTTTTTCCCATTCGTAGCTCACTTGACCATTCGCCTGTTCCACCCGCACTTGCATCGGCGCAGGATCGGCCGCCACCAACACAATTTCTTCCTGAGAAAGAAGCTGGCGCAGTTGCTCACTCTCGTACAAGCGACTGGAAAGACTCAAGAGACTTTCGTAAATTTCCTCCCGGTGGCGATCGGGGTAGAGATCCATCTTGTTAAATACCAACAGCAACGGCTTTTGAGTCTGCCGCAGTTCACACAGGGCTTTGAATTCCGTGCGCGTGATATCACCCGCTACCACAAAGAGAATCAAATCCACCTGTTGCGCCACCTGTTGCGCCATGGCAGCCCGCGTTTGTCCATCAATTTCATCTAAGCCCGGTGTATCAATCAGTTCAATCTGCAGTTGCGTCGAACTCTGGGGCACGATCGCACTGTCCTGGGGAATAAACCCACCCTGGGGTGACCATTGCAGCACCAACGGCTGTTGGGTAACTCCGTTGATGGGACCCGTTTCCAGCACTTTTTGTCCCAGCAGCGCATTGAGCACCGCCGATTTTCCCCGGCTGACCAAGCCAAACACCGCAATCCGGACAATGTGCTGATCCAGTTTGTCCAATGTCGTAGTCAGTTGTTCCAGTTCCTGCTCCAGTTGGGCTTCCAGGCGGGGATTCGGCATTCGCTTCCGAGCCGATCGCAGATGTTGAGAATAGTTAACAACGGTCTGGCGCAAACTTGCTCTAGCACGGTTGAGATGGCTCTGCTGGCGACTGAAACGAGAACTCACAGGAGGTCACAGGGGGGAAGGGTTTAAACGTCCAACAAGAACGGGCGGGTCACGAGTGCAGAACACTTGAGATTCCATTCTAGATCCTTCCATTCTAGTTGATTTTTGCCGCCATTAAGTGTAAACAGCGGCTTCATCAGGGGAACTTCAGAAGTCCCCAAATCAATTCATCATTATCACAAATCCTAATTCCACAAAATTCCACTGAATTTGAGATCATTTAAGACAAGGCAAAAAGATTAGATTTGAATCATCAAAAATCACTATAAAATTTCGATTAGTTTTTGAAAAATTTACTTTTTAGGCAACATATAGAAATCCCGATTGATTCGCGGGGCGAAATTCTGCTAGCACAGGCTAAAAGCCTGTCCCACTTTTAAAACTGAAAGAGGATTGCTATACAAAATTAAAAGATTAGAATCAATTAATTCAATTAAATAGCTACATTTCTAGAAAAAGCAGTCATTCAAACTAATTCAAAGTCAGCGCATCACCCATGAAAGACTGATTCATATCCAATCAACTTAAAATCGCTCTCTCTAACACCTATTTGATATCAGAAGACTCTTGTTTGTAGTAGATCTGGGTTTGCAGTAGATTTAGGTTTGCGGTAGATTTGAAAGGCTCTCTTGATGATTCATGCATCCAACCCCGTAGACATTCGCCGCTGTCACCATGACCCATCCCCTTTCCAACTCCTCTCTCGCCACCACCGTTGCCGCAGCCCTCAAAGGCACCAGCTTGTACCTAATCGGCATGATGGGATCCGGTAAAAGTACGATCGCACCCCTATTAGCCCAGCACCTCGCCTATCAATTTTTTGACACCGATACCGTCATTGAGCAAGTCACCCATTCTTCCATTCCAGACTTGTTTGCCCAAGCAGGAGAAGAATCTTTCCGAGCCATAGAAACCCAAGTCTTAGCAGAACTTTCCCCCTACGGGCGCAAAGCGATCGCGACGGGCGGCGGCATTGTCCTCAAACCTGAAAACTGGAGCTATCTGCGCAACGGGGTGGTGATTTGGTTAGATGTCCCCCTAGAAATCTTGCAAGCCCGCCTGCAAGACGACCAGACCCGTCCCCTCCTGCAAGGCACCGAACTGAGCGATCGCCTGCACCACCTCGACCAACAACGCCGCAATCTCTACGCCCAAGCCGATCTCCACATCCCCATCACCCCCCCCGACACCCCCAACTCCATTTGCGATCGCATCCTCCAAGCCCTGTGGCAAGCCTGCCAAGCCAAAGCAGCCGCAGACCAGCAAACCGAGTGGCTCAATCAAAGCCAACCCTTCCAACTACAGAGGTGATGGAATCCACAATCCCAGCAAATCCTGACAAGGGAGCCAGCGATCGCTTGGGATCCCCATTCATCAGAAAAATGGGTCAGAAGCCCCGTGCTAGAAGCACGATTTTACAAGGATTTGCGGTACAATTGGACTGGTCGTTGACCCACCCGTGACGATGGATCAGACAGCCTATACGAGCGAAGTTCAACCGAGGGTTGACGGCGCAGACAAATCGGTAGACCGGGAAAAGCGCGAAGGGCAATGGTAAAACATCCCAGAGTGACGCAATCCACTAGAAATCTGAGATTTCGACCCATCAGAACCGCAGGGCTTGCGGGGATAGTCTGTGGAGCGAACGTAAGACCAAAAAACTCCTTGTGGGTGGAGGCAGTTGCAATGAAGCAGAAACCCAAATCGTGAGGTTTGGGAATCACCGTGGCTTTAGCCCGGTGAGGATGTCAACTCCACTCCTTTGACAGAATTTACTCACCTCACCCATGACCAGCCTCCTTACCGCTTCCCAACTTGATGCTAGCGCCCGCGCCCAGGTTCTCAGCGAGGCCCTGCCCTATATTCAGCAATTCGCAGGCCGCACGATCGTCGTCAAATACGGCGGAGCAGCCATGAAAGATAGTGATCTCAAGGATCAGGTCATTCGGGATTTAGTCTTTATGGCCTGCATGGGAATTCGCCCTGTTCTCGTGCATGGGGGAGGACCTGAAATCAATACCTGGCTCAACAAATTAAATATTGAAGCCCAATTCAAAAATGGGCTACGGGTCACGGATGCACCCACCATGGATGTCGTGGAAATGGTCCTGGTCGGGCGGATTAACAAAGAAATCGTGGCCTTGATCAACCAAGCAGGCAGTTCCGCCGTCGGAGTCTGCGGCAAGGATGGGGGTCTCATTACAGCGCGCCCCTGCGATGAAGAAGAAGTTGGCTTTGTTGGGGAAGTGGCAACCATTAACCCCAGCATCCTCAATTCCCTGATCAAAGATGGTCATATTCCCGTCATTTCCAGTGTTGCGGCCGATGAAACTGGGCAATCCTACAATATCAATGCCGATACCGTTGCTGGCGAAATTGCTGCTGCCTTAGGTGCCGAGAAGTTGATTCTGTTAACCGATACCCCTGGTTTAATGATGGATCCCCAACAACCAGACAGCCTGATTCATAAATTAAATATTCGAGAAGCTAGGCAACTGATTGATGACGGTGTCGTGACAGGCGGCATGATTCCCAAAGTGACCTGCTGCGTGCGATCGCTAGCTCAAGGGGTACGGGCAGCTCACATTATTGACGGTCGTTTGCCCCATTCTCTATTGCTGGAGATTTTCACCGACGCAGGGATTGGCACGATGTTTTTAGCTTAGTTGCTGACCCAGTCTACCCACGCCCCATTCACCTTCCCCCATTCACCCGTTCGATCGATTCCTAATTCACCTGATCGAACCAGTGCAATTCTGTTTGGCAAATTTTCTGCCCTCTTCTGCTGAACAACGGTATCCAATCAGAGAATTTCAGATTACCCTGAAAATATCCTCTGGCAAATTTGGCGCGTTTGTGGGGCAATCACCTGAGCGGGCAATCACCTGAGCGGGCAATCTACCTGAGCAGCTTCCACAAGGTTCCCATTCCCTAGCCTCGTTGACGCAGTTTCCACCTAAGCATCTCACCTAAGCATCTGTTGTCCATGCTGAATTTTGTGTCCAACCTCTATCGCACAGCAGCTAGTACCTTCGTAGCTCAGCAAGTCAAGTTTCGGGAAGACCGGATTGCCCTGCGGAATGAAAAATGTCGATCGATCGTCCTCATCCCGCCCAAACCCACTGGGAAAGTTTGTCTCTTCTTCCATGGCTTCACCGCTGCCCCCTACCAATTTCGATCGATCGCCCAAACCTTTTACCAAGCAGGCTATACCGTCCTCGCCCCGCTCTCCCCAGGTCATGGCCTCGCTGGAGACTGGAATAAAACCAATCCGCCTCCCCTGCCCAGCGATCCAGCCGTCTATAAAAACTTTGCGCGGGAATGGCTCAAAAATGCTAAGAACTTTGGCAATGAGATCATCGTAGGGGGTCTATCGGGCGGGGGGGCGCTGGCAGGTTGGCTGGCGATCGAACATGCAGCAGAAATTCAGCGGGCTTTGCTCTTTGCCCCTTATTTGAGCAATAGCAGTTTAGTGATTGATCTGATCGTTCAGCATTTCGATTTCTACTCGGAATGGAAAGAGAATCCACTCGTCACAGAACGAATTGGGTACACAGGATTTAGAACCAGTGCCATCAAGGCGTTTCGCACCATCGGACAGGAAGTGCTGACCCTGGCAAAGACCAAACCCACGCCCCCCATGCTGATCCTGTCCACCGAACTGGATACCGCCGTCAACAATCCCGATCACCGTGACCTCTACGATGCGATCGCCCCAAGACAGCCCCTCAGTTGGTACTACTGCTTCGATCGTGCCCTGAATATCCCCCACGCCATGATGGTCAAAGAAGAGGGCACCCAGTGGGAAAATTTGCTCAATGTCATGGTCAAAGCCTACGTGCAAAGCCAACTGACCTGGGCGGAAGTAGAAGAAATTGCCTACCGCATGACCGAGGGCAAGACCTTTCCTAGGGTGGTACAGGAATTGGGGCTAGCCAGCAAAGCCTCCCCCGATATGCCAGCCATGATGACGATGGTGAATAAACGGGAAATCGTCGATCGCCGCAATGACCATCTGAGAGATTTCTCTTAGCAGATTGTTGCCTAGGAGGGAGTGGTGGAGTAGGAGAGTACACTGAAGCTCTGTCACCTCATCGCCCTACCACTTCAGTACAGCTTCAGTACAGACGGACTTCACAATTTCCCCGCTAATCTTTACAGGAGCTTCTTGGGGGATAAGCGATTTGACCGATTTCGACGATCGCCCGCCCTCGTTACTTTTGAAATATCTCTGAGCTAGGTTTTATTCGGAACGCAAGCCAGACTCAACCGAAATCCTACGGACTAATTCGCCCATCTGCGATCTCACCCAGTCTGCGATCTCACCCAGTCTGCGATCTCACCTAGCCAGATATTCAATTGCTTATACTCAACCGCCTACACTCAACACCTATGACCACTCAATCGATGAATTTGGACGAATTTGAGACTCAAGCCCGTGCCACCCTCGCTCTTGCCCTAGAACGATTACAAACCGCCAATTTAATGGTGGCGACCCTAGAACAACAAATCCTAGAAACCGGAAGCGCGGTTCAACATCTCAGTCGTCAATTGGAAAATTGTCTTGACCAACAACGCCAACCCAGTGCTGACTAGTAACCTGTCACTGTGGGGCAGGTCACTTTAAACTCGCGATTGCTGTTGAAATCGCTTGCAATAATACAGACAGTCGAATGGGTTTCACCAAATAGTCCCGCGCCCCCAAGCCCAAAGCTCGGTGCTGATCTCGTTGAAATGCGTAGGCAGAGACCACAATCACAGGGGTATTCCCCCACACCGGGCTTTGCTGAATGGCTTCTAGCAACTCAAACCCATCCGCATCTGGCAGCTTGAGATCCAGGAGAATCACTTGGGGCTGAAATTGCTCAAACGCTTCTGCAAACTGAGCAGCTTCACCCACCGCAAGCACTTCATAGCCGTGATAGCTTAAGAAGTCCTGCATGAGTTGCTGGTTACTTTCATTATCCTCCACAAGTAGAATGCGCCCGCCCTCTACTGAGGCTGAATCTACTGAGGCCAAAATTGTTGTCATTCTCCAAACATCCTGGATACCGCTCAGTATCATGCCATTTGCCCTCTATTTAGCAGAGATAGGTTGCACCCATCACTGAGCCCCTATTTAACAGGAACCCTATCTATCAGACGGCAAAATTCTTTTTTACGTTCCAAAAAGATGAAACGCCAATCCTGAAAAATATTAACAGAAGAAAAAACATCAGTACAGGGGGGCTGTCACTCCTGCAAGTTCTATGATAATGCCCTAGAGTTCAGTAAAAGTTTACGGTTCATGTGCAAATTTACACATGAATTTGACCAAGGATTATTCGGAGGCGATCGTAATCATCCTTGAGCAAGACATTTAAGGCACGTCCAGCCGCAACCAGCCAGGTGCGATCGGCTTTGCGGAGTTGATAGAGTTCTCTAAGAGTAGCAGCCGTCAGGGCTTCTACAGGGGCACCCGTCACCTGCAGCAAGGTGCGCAAAAAGTCGAATTGCTCCGTAAAGTTGAGAATGTCATCGGGCGAACAAAACTGTACCGCTTGATGAATTTGAGGGGGGCGAGGCGGTAAGTGTTGATAATAGGGCGATCCCGTGGGATTCACTTGGGAATTGGAGCAATAGCCCACGATCGCTGCCCGAAATTCCGTCTTCAGCATGGCAAAGATCTGGGGCTGCTGTTCTCGCAACTCGGCCAGAGACAACCCCAAGGCGCGTGCCCGGTGAACTGAGTCGATCGGACTGGTGGTGGCATGATACACCACGGCATAAATCACATACCCCGATTCTTCATCCAGCGCCTGCACCCAACTACCAAAGGCGGGCATGACTGGAAAACTGAGATCTTCCGGTTCCAAACATTGCGCCAAAAATTCTGCGGTGGCAGTTTCAATCACCTCGGCAAAATGCTGTGGCGATCGGGGACTGGCTTCAAATTGGGGTAATGGTAACCGCATAGTCCCAGCAAACCTATCTGCACATTACTTCTTCTTAGCACCCACTTCCACTGGGGTCAATTCCGAGAGGCGAAAGGTCACTAATTTATCCCAGTTCCCTCCTTCAAACAGCACCGCGACCTGACCATCGGTCACACGCTGGACGAGGCCTTGAAACCCATAGTAGGTATCATCAACGTTGGTCACACGGACAACAGAACCTGGGAAGATCATAAGTTTGAAGAAATAAAATGCAACTGAATTCTAGTGTACAAGGGGATTGGATGATCGCAGGAACCTAGATGAGCAGATTGCCATCGGAATTTCAGATGATTCCAATCAACAATCATTACAATCAGCAACTAAAATTAACATTAGTTCGATGCAACTCGATTCCCCCCCATTTGCCCAATCTTCCTACATCCCCCCACTAAAACGCCGCTGCGATAGAAATTAAGAGATCGTTCAATAAGAGATCGTTCAGGCATCAGAACCGCGATCGCTGCCGATGATTCGCCACAGCCTGCACCACCCCGATCGCCAGAAAATTCATCAGCAACGCCGATTTGCCATAACTCAGATAGGGCAAGGGAATCCCTGTCACAGGGGACAAATTCATGGTCATGCCAATATTCACCACGGTTTGAAACACCAGCATGGAGAAGACCCCCACCGCAATTAACGAGCCAAAATCATCCCGAGCATTCTGGGCAATCACCAAAAGCCGGAAACAGATGAGTAAGAAGGTGAGTAGCACAGCCAGACAACCCAGAAAGCCTAATTCTTCTCCCACCGCTGCAAAGATAAAATCGGTATGCTGCTCCGGAATAAAGCTCAATTGGGTTTGGGTGCCATGGGTAATCCCCCGCCCCGTTAGCTCCCCAGCGCCGATGGCAATGCGAGACTGAATCAAGTGATAGCCGCCGCCCATGGGATCCTGGTCGGGGTTGATGAACATGGTGACCCGCTTGCGTTGATACTCCTGCAAAATGTTCGACCAGAGCCAATTTCCCAGAATGCCGGAAATTAAGTTAACAACCATGACGGCGATCGTGCCCCACTTTTTCCAAGGCAGACAGCGAAAGGCCACAAAGCCCATGACAATGACCCAGAGACCCCAGAGACCTACCCCAACAGGTTCCAATGTCGGGTTGATATTTTTGAGGGCGCTGGGGGCTGCATTGAGGAGAATTGCGGCGACCACCGGGGACAACATCAACACCAGCCAGCCAGGATTTGCGTTTGCCCAGTACAGCATTCCTAGCAAAATTGCTCCAAAGATCAAGGAAGTACCCAGGTTTGGCTCCAGGAAAATCAGTATCCAAGGCAAAGAGACGACCGCGATCGCTCGGAACATCGCTGGCAGCGTATGGGCAGGTCGTTCATGCAGCAGCGCCGCCAGGGTAATAATAATCCCCAATTTAGCAAACTCGGAGGGCTGCAAGTGAAACCCAAAAATATTAATCCAACGCCTTGCGCCCAGTTCAACTGTACCAATAAACTTCACCAGAAGCAATCCAATGTTGATAGCGACATAGATGCCCCAGCGCCAGCGCAGCAAAAGATCATATCGAATCCAGGAGATCAAAAACACTAGAATCAGACCAATGCATCCAACCCCCAAATGCTGGATCCAGTCATTGGTTTCCTGCTTAAGCTGGATACTGTAGATCATGATCCCCCCCAGCATCGTTAAGGCGGTCACCCCACCGAGTAGCCACCAATCCAGATTTTCCCAGGGACGCACAAAAGCTCGCCAGTTAATCCGTCGCAGGGTTTGAAACATAAATGGAACTCCTCACAGGGCAGATGGACCAAGCAACCCCCTTTAGGCTAAAGCTGCCACTGAAACTTTTGCGGCCACTTGTTGAGCGATCGCAACTAAAGCCTGGGCAGAAGCTGATTCCGGATCAGCTAAGACGATGGGCAAGCCCTGATCGCCCCCCTGGCGCAGCGGAATTTCCAATGGAATGCAACCTAGTAAGGGAACTCCTAATTCCTTCGCAGCCTTTTTGCCACCATCCGAACCAAAAATGTCATAACTGCGATCGGGTTGATCCGGCGGCACAAAATAGCTCATATTCTCCACAATCCCCAATACCTGCACCCCAAGCTGCTGGAACATCTTCAGCCCTCGGCGTGCATCAATTAACGAAACGGTTTGAGGCGTGGTCACAATCACGGCTCCCGACATCGGCACCCGCTGAGCCATCGTCAGTTGTGCATCTCCCGTTCCCGGTGGCATATCCACAATCAGGTAATCTAATTCTCCCCAATCCACCTGATAGAGAAAATTGCGCACCATACTATCAATCATCGGGCCCCGCCAAATCACTGGCTGATCGGGATCAATCAGGAAGCCCATGGAAACCAACTTGACTCCATGGTTAAAGGCAGGTTCAATCACTTCTCCCTGCTCGCCCTGACGCACCATCACCTTGGCATCGGCCAGACCTAACATAGTGGGCGCATTGGGTCCGTAAATATCCGCATCAATGAGTCCCACCCGAGACCCCGCCTGCGCCAGAGCAACTGCAATATTGACCGCAACGGTGCTCTTGCCAACGCCACCTTTGCCACTAGACACTGCAATAATGTTTTTGATCCGGGGGACTTCTTCGCGTCCTGGGGCAGCTTTCTGCTTGGGTGTTTCTGCCGTCACTTCCACATCCACGGTTTCCACACCGGGTAAGGTACGAATTGCTTTTTCGCAATCTTCCACAATGAACTGGCGTAGCGGGCAGGAAGGCGTGGTCAGAACCAGGGTAAAGCGCACTTTCCCCTCGTCCACCTGCACATTCCGAATCATGTTTAGCTCAACCAAACTCTTTTGCAGTTCGGGATCTTGAACGGGTCTTAGAACTTCCAGAATGGAACTGACGCTGGGAGAAGTCATGCTGGGAGTACTGGCGCTAGAAGAACTGGCACTGGAAGACATGCTGCTATTGGGGGTTGAGAATTTCTTAAAAAATAATGATGCTTCTCGATTCTACCTGCTGGAGGGTCTTCTCAGCAGGGATGACGGAAAGATTGACCCCGTTTGAGTCTACCTCTCTGTCAATTCAAACAATTTAACAAAGCTGCAAACCCAGGTTTATCAATTCTTTTGCCAACTGGCTCTAGATGCCTAGCACCCTTGATCTTGGTAGCGATCGCATTCCACGGTAGTCTTAGATCTACTTGAAACCCCGTTCTTCATAGTAAAGCTGCGATCGTTAATATGACTGCATTCTCTACCTCTCCCAAGTCACCAGCAGAATCGCTACAAACCGAACTGTTGAAACCCAAGCACGCTCAAGCTGAAGCTGGAGTCTCCGACCATAGCACCCCAATCCAACCCCTTCCTCCAGCAAACTCTCGGGAGCGCGTCAGCCAGTGGCTCAAATCTTTTCAGGATAGCGTTTGCCAAGGTTTAGAGCAGCTTGATGGGGCAGCCACCTTCAAAGAAGATAGTTGGCAGCGGGAAGAAGGCGGTGGGGGGCGCTCCCGAGTCCTTTCTAACGGGTCAGTGTTTGAACAAGGGGGCGTTAATTTCTCAGAAGTTTGGGGCAAGGATTTACCCCCTTCCATTTTGGTACAGCGGCCGGAAGCCAAGGGGCATAGCTTTTATGCCACAGGCACTTCCATGGTGCTCCACCCCCGCAATCCCTACATTCCCACCGTTCACCTGAACTATCGCTATTTTGAAGCAGGTCCGGTTTGGTGGTTTGGGGGTGGCATTGACCTCACGCCTTACTATCCCTTTGAAGAAGATGTGGTGCATTTCCACAAAACCCTCAAAGCCGCCTGCGACGAACACCACCCTGAGTACTACAACACCTTTAAACTCTGGTGTGATGAATATTTCTACCTGAAGCACCGCCAGGAAACCCGAGGCGTGGGTGGAATTTTCTTCGATTATCAAGATACTTCGGGGGTGTTGTATCCCATAGCCTATCCTGGATCTCACTTGGATACGGCAGCCGCCAACTATAGTAAACAGGTAGGAGCCGTACCGGGACGCACTTGGGAAGATTTATTTAGCTTCATTCAGTCCTGCGGATCCGCTTTCTTGCCAGCCTACCTGCCGATCGCTGAAAAACGCCGTCAAGTTGAGTATGGAGAACAGCAACGGAATTTCCAGCTCTATCGACGCGGACGGTATGTGGAATTCAACCTGGTCTACGATCGGGGAACCATTTTTGGGCTGCAAACCAATGGTCGGACAGAATCGATCCTGATGTCTCTACCGCCGCTCGTACGCTGGGAGTACAACTATCAGCCCCAGCCAGGAACCCCAGAAGCACGCTTGTACGAGCAATTCCTCAAGCCGCAAGACTGGGTGAACTGGGTTCCAGGGCAAGCTGACTAACTGGCTTAGGAGGGTTCAATCAAGTTCGCAGATAGGGTTGAGGGTGACAAAACCAACTCTTTCAAGGGTGTTTGGAATGCTCCTTCAACCCAGTCTCCGTAGAGTATTTAATCCACGCGATCCTCACCCCTGATCTCACTTCATTGAGCCCTTGTCTGGAATGAGGTTTCGCAAAGATTCTTCAGCCGATCGCTCAACAGCACTTCTAACATCGCGATCCCCACAGCATACTTAGTAAAGTGTAAAGGAGTCTTGTCTAACCTGTTCCTCTCGGAGGTTTTTAGGGAATAACTAGGGATGACAGACTGTTAGAGCAGATAGGTATGACCGTGATTGATATTGAACAGGGGTCAATGAGAATGGAACAACGAACCTATGCTACCCATGATGGGAATACGGTCATTGTCCTGACCCCAACAGGACGACTAGATATTACAACCGCTTGGCAATTTAGACTGACCTTGCAGGAATGTATCTCTAAACAAAGTCGTCATGTTGTGGTGAACTTAGGACAAGTGAATTTTATTGACAGTTCTGGGCTGACCTCCTTAGTGGCAGGAATGCGAGATGCAGATAAAGTGCGGGGCAGCTTCCGCATCTGTAATGTCCATCCAGAAGCACGCCTCGTTTTTGAAGTCACCATGATGGATTCTGTCTTTGAAATCTTTGAGACCGAAGAAGAAGCTCTCGAAGGCGTTCCTCGGGGAGTTGCCTAGTGGGCTTTAGGAAAAATCCATGCCCTATTCCATCCTGCCACCAGAACTAGATGATGCTGAGTATTTGCGTCATCGTGGCTGGATGGAGCGGGCTTTAGAATTAGCTGAGCAAGCCGGACAAGCCGGTGACGTTCCAGTGGGCGCTGTGATTGTCGATCGCCAAAATACCCTATTAGCTGCCACCGGAAATCGACGAGAGCAAGATCAGGATCCAACAGCCCATGCAGAAATTTTGGCGCTGCGACAAGCTGGAAAGGTGAGGCGCAACTGGCACTTAACGGACTGTACCCTCTACGTCACCCTAGAACCTTGCCCAATGTGTGCAGGCGCAATCGTCCTGGCTCGCATTGGGCAATTAGTGTATGGAGCAGATGATTTCAAAGCAGGCGCAATTCAATCTGTGTTAAATCTGCCAGACAGTCCTGCCTCTTATCACCGCTTGAAAGTTTTGGCGGGCATTTTGGAAGCCCCTTGTCGATGGCAGTTACAGACTTGGTTTGCTGAACGTCGTCGCTGAGGGAGACAAATTACGGTTTCCCCCTGAGTCTCACCCGACTCAGGGGGAGGTCGAGGTTGATCAAATCCACATCACAGAACTCATTCACAGGGCTGACTCAGACACAACTGGCTCAAACATAGAACTCATCCACAAGGCTGACTTCTAACAGGGCTGACACACAAAACTGACCCACACATAAAATACTCACAGGACTGACACACAACTCGCGCTCACAAAGAACTCATCCACAAGACAGTCATCTAAAATGGCTGACACACACAACTGGCTCAATCAAAA